>NZ_JAMOLN010000174.1 GCF_024448165.1 Streptomyces longispororuber | reverse complement strand
ACCGGCTTGCGGCTGCCTCCGTTCGCCTCGGCCGTCAGCTCGGCGCTGACGGACAGCGGTCCGGTCGGCGCTCCCTCGGCGACGGCGAGGGTGAAGGCGGTGGTCGAGGTGCCGGAGGGGTTCAGGACCGTGCCCTTGGGGAGCGCGGCCACGAGGGTTCCGGCGGGGCCGGCGGCCAGCGGGATCCGCCGCCCCGCCACGGTCAGCGTCACCTGGTCGGCACGGAGCCCGGCGGGACCCTTGAGCGTGAGGGCCGTGCCGGTGTCCGGGCAGGCGGGGCCGTCGGCCGGATTCGTGTACGTCACGGAGCCGTTGACCGGCGGGCCTCCTGCGGTGACCCGGTCAACGACCTTCACCGCCGCCGTGGCCCGTCCTTCGACGGCGAAGTTGTAGGTGGTGCCGGCCACTGTGATGCCGTCCACGTAGGTGTCGAGCGTGGCGGTGTCCGAGCCCAGTCGGCCCACCCGGGCGATGACGCCGAGGGCACCGTCCCCGGGATCGGTGCATGCGGCGGCGAAGGTCGCCAGTGTCGCGTCGCCCTGGGCGGGAATGCCGGCCACGGCCCGCGACGTCCGCCACGACGACGTTCCGTCCGGGGCGCAGGCCTGCCAGGTGTCCGGGACGACGCCGGTCCTGCCCGCGGTGTCGGTGTTGCGGCCCGGTTCGAAGCTGAGCGTGGTGAACGCCCCGCCGCACACCATGGGGAACTGGAGGTTGGCGCTGGTGTTCGCGGCGGTGGATCCGGCCGAGTCCTGGTACGCCGAGTAGGAGATGCCCGAGGCCAGGAGCGAGGTGAGGGTGATCGGGGCGGGGAACGGGTGGGCGGCCTTGGAGGTCTCGCCGCCCCCGATCCCCAGGTGGAGGCTTCCGTCGAGCCACTGCGCGTCGGCGAACGGGGCGACTTCCTGGGTCCCGTCGGGGATTCCGGCGTTCCCCGGGTCGTCCTGGAGCCTGAACCACGGCCCGGAGGGGCCGAGATCCCCCGGATTGACGACCGTTACGTCAGCGGCGGCCGCGGACAGGCAACCGATGCCGCCGACGGACAGCGCGGCGGCGAAGGTGAGGAAGGCGCGCGTCCGTCTCTGACGCCTGCTCGTGGGCAGACCAGTATGTTCAGACACGCGGCACGGGTTATCAGCTTCTTTGTTCTCGACGGCCGCCGGTGATCCGGACACGCGGAGATGTCACGAGGGCAGCCGCACGTCCGTTCGTTCCATCGCTGAGGGGCGAGCCAGCCAGGCCGCGATCTCGTCCACCACTGCGGGGTCCACATGTCCTGGCCGCGCGTACTCGGCCGGGGTGGGTCGGCCAGTGCCGGCAAAGAAGAGATGGTTGGCGTCGTTGTGGATGCGGATCGTCACCTCCGGGCGGTCCCCCAAGGCGCGCTGCCAGGCCGTCAGGTCGTCGGCGACGGTCACTTGGTAGTCCCGCCCGCCTTGAAGGATCAGCATCGGGCAGCGCAGTCGGGCGGCCGTGGCCACGGGGTCGTAGGCGCGCAGGTCGAGCCAGTAGGGAGCGGAGAGCCTGAACGGCAGCAGTGTTGACGGAGTGTCGGGCTCGAGATCCGGGTCCGCCACCGCGGCAGCCTGGCGGACGAGCAGCGACACCATTTCGTCCGCGCTCGGGCCCGGAGCGAGCTCCGCGAGATACCGAGCCACCCGGACGGCCGCCTCGTGCATCGGCTGCGTGTCCGCGGCGAGCATCACCAGACCCGCGATCGACGGGTCGGCGGCGGCGATCCGGGGTGCCACCTTGCCGCCCATGCTGTGACCGGCCAGGTATATCTGACCCGGGGCCACCTCGGGTTGCTGTCGCAGCAATTGGACGGCAGCGAGGGCATGGGGCAGGTACTCGTCGGCCATGGTGTGGTCCGACGGAAGCCGGTCCGGGTGCGCGAAGGTCACCTTGTCGAAGCGCAGCACGGCCACCCCCTGGGACGCGAGCCCCCACGCGAGGTCTTTGAGCGGCTTGTTCGGGCCACTGCTCTCGTCCCGGTCGAACGCACCGCCACCGCTGAGCAGCACCACGGCCGGCCACGGTCCGCAGCCCACGGGCAGGGTGAGTGTGCCGGAGACCGCAAGCTCCCCGCTGCCGAGCAGGACGGTCCGCTCGGTGAACCGGTCGGCATCCGCGTAGTGCGGCGGTTGCCACTCGGCGCCGCCGTGGGCATCGAGGCGCAACCCCTGCAGCAGACCGTCGTCACCTACCGATGTGACCACGATGAATCCGCCGTCGGCGCAGGTCACTGGTATGCGCACGCGGACCGGGTCGGTCTCGCCGGGCTCGGCCACCGGTTCTTCGATCGTCGTGATGCCACCGTGCCCGCCACTCTCGGTGGTCCATGCGAGCCGTAGTTGTTCGGCAGAGACCGCGGCCCGCAACGGGGGAGCGAACAGTCCCACGGCTTCGCCGAACCGCTCCGCCTGCAGCAGCGCGGCGAAGCGCCGTGCCGCCTCCAGTGCCCCACCCTCATTCATTCTCATACTTGAGAAAGGTAGCAGTCATGAGAAGGTTGAGCATGGACTTCCTGGACCTGCTCGCTCACCCCATCCGGTTGCGGATCGTGCACGCGATGGGCGGTGGAAGGCTGCTGACGACGTCTCAGCTGTGTGCACGCATCCCAGAAGCCTCCAAGGCCACCGTCTACCGGCACATCGATCTGCTGGCGGACGCCGGGATCCTTGAGGTGGCCGAAGAGCGCAGGGTGCGCGGCGCGGTGCAACGGCACTACCGGCTGCGGCAGGACCGGGCCGTGATCGGCCCTGACGTGGCCCGCACCCTCACTCCCGAGGATCACCGGCGAGCCTTCGCCACCGCGATGACCGCGCTGCTGGCCGAGTTCAGCGCCTATCTCGACCGGGACGGCGCTGATCCCGTGGCCGACCAGGTCGGATACCGCCAGCACGCACTCTGGCTCAGCCCCGCCGAGCTGGAGGAGCTGATCGGCGGACTGCGTGCGGCCATTGCGCCGAAACTCGCCAACGAGCCGAGTCCCGAGCGCAGCCAGTACCTGCTCAGCCCCATCCACTTCCCCGTGGAAGGCCCTCAGTTGATCCCTGAACGACCGGCGTGGGAAGGCGAGCAGGAGACGGACACCTGATCGGCCGGATGACTGCCCGGACTGGATCCGGGCCGGCGTCGACTCCATCACACGCCGGGTCCATCTGCACGCCGCCGCAGGTGCAAGAGATGGACACGGAGGTGCGACGTCAGCTCGCCGTCGAGGTAGGCGGCGCCGTCCAAGGCCGCGGCAGCCACACCTTGCCCGGACTTCGCGTCGTCGGCCTCCCCGTCTGGTAGTTGGCCGGTACGTTGGCTGTGTGGCGAGCGGTCAGAGTGGGAGCGGCGGCAGGGAGGTCTTCCGTGTCGTCGAGGAGCTGCGCAGCCGGATCTCCGGGGGTGTCTATCCGGTCGACTCGCTGCTGCCGGCCCAGCGCCGGCTCGCCACCGAGTTCTCCGTGTCGCGGGACACCGTGCAGAGGGCGCTGGAGCAGCTCAAGGCGGAGGGCTGGATCGAGGCGCGGCAGGGCAGCGGTACAGCGGTGGTACAGCGGGTCTTGAAGGAGCAGCAGGTCCAGTCGTACACCGCGAAGGCGGCGGTGGAGGGTCGGGTGTCGCTGCGGGCGTTCTTCGACGAGGCGTTCTCGGGCCCCGAGGTCGTGCTCGATGTCTACACGCTGACGTCGGAATCCCTGGACACACAGGTGAAGGGACAGATCGAGCGGATCAGGTCCGGGGAGGTGGCCCCCCGGCGTATCTCGATCCGGATGCTGCTTCCCTCGGCGTCACTCGATCTGCCGTATCCCAGGGCTTTGGATGATCCGGGCGGCGACCTGACCGCGCAGCTCAAGCAGCGGCTCCTCGACATCACACACCGACACAGCGAGTCCATACGCACCGAGCTGCTGCAACTGCGGGCGGAGGAGCTGGTCGAGCAGGCCGACATCCTGATCCGCTACGTGGATCTCACGCCGACGTTCAAGCTCTACCTGATCAATGACACGCAGGCGCTGCACGGGCCGTACGAAGTGATCGAGCGGCCGATCGTGCTGGGCGACGAGGCGGTGCCTTCGCTGGACGTCCTGGGCCTCGGCGCGACGCTCACGCACTACGTCGTGGACCCGGGGCATCCGGACGCACGCGGTTCGGTGTTCGTGGAGTCCTGGCAGACGTGGTTCGAGTCGGTGTGGACGACACTGGCGCGCTGAATCGGTCGTTGCTCGAACGCGAGGCCCAGAAGGCGCCTCCAACGCTGGCCAAGTGGATGGGCGCTATCTCTGGTGTGGTGTCGGGTCCCCGGATGCGTACCAGGGTGAACGCCGGACCTTGCCAGGCGCCGGGCGGTTGGAGCGGCGGCTTCAGCGTCGTGCCGGCTGGTGAGCGGGGTGAGGCAGAGGGCCCGTCAGATAGTGCTGCACAACCGGGGCCATGCAGGCGACGAGGTGGTCGAGGTCGGCCTTGGCGAGAGGGGCGACGCCGAGGATGTAGCGGCCCATGACGAGGCCGATGAGGTGGCTGACGACCAGGGAGACGCGCAGGTGGGGCTGGTCACGGCCGGAGGCGGCCACGAGCGGGCCGACCATCTGGACGGAGAAGAACTGGCCGAGTGCGTCGGCAGCGTCCTGGTCGGAGACGACTGAGCGGATCATGGCGGCGAGCGGGTGGCGGGAGATGGGGTCCTGCCAGACCCGCAGGAAGGCCCGGACGAGTTGCTCGCCGAGGTCGTCCGGATCGTCGCGGATGAGGGCGGCGACCTGTTCGCGCAGGTCGAAGGGGAGGCGCAGAGTGGCGGCGAACAGATCGCGCTTGCTCCCGAAGTAGTGCAGGACCAGAGCCGGATTGACGTCGGCCTCGGCGGCGATGGCGCGCACGGTGGTGGTGGCGTAGGTGCCCTGGGCGAAGTGGAGGCGGGCCGCATCCAGGATCCGGTCGCGGGTGACGGTGTCGCCGGCACGTCGGCCGGCAGGACGGCCGCGGCGCCGGGCAGCCGGCTGGGGTCGAGGTGAGGAAGGCGATTCGTTCACCGTCTCAGCCTAATTTATTAAACGCTCGTTGCATTGATTCGTACGGGGCTCCTACGGTGATCGCGCCTCGTACACACAGCTGCGAGAGCGATGCGTACGCCCGCATGCGGGCCGGTCAGTAAGGCGGTGGGGCCCCGTGTGGGCAATGATCCTCAAGGAGTTCCTGGAGCTGCGGCGGGACCGCCGCACGATGGCGATGATCATCGCGTTGCCGCTCCTGCTGCTGGTGGTGTTCGGCTACGCGGCCAACTTCACCGTCGACGACGTGCCCACCCGGGTCTACGGCCCCAACGCCCAGGCCGTCGCGGGCAAGCTGCACACGCCCTTCGACGTGAAGAAGGTCGATCCGGCAGGTACCGAGGAGCAGGCGCGCGACGTGCTGCGCTCGCAGGATGCGGGTGCGGTCGTGGTGGCCCCGTCGTCAGGACCGGCGACCGTGTTCATCGACGGCTCGAACCTCTTTTCGGCCCAGTCCGTGACGGCGGCCTCGAAGGCGAGCGGCGGGGTGCTTCAGCCGGAGGTCCTGTTCAACCCTGAGCTGAAGACGTCGTGGACGATGGTGCCCGCACTGGTCGGCATGATCATGGCGTTCATCGGCACGATCATCACCGCGATCGGACTGGTGCGCGAGCGGCAGGCCGGAACGCTGGAGCAGTTGGCGGTGATGCCGTTCAAGGCGACCGACGTCATCGTCGGCAAGATCGCCCCGTACTTCGTGCTGGCCGCCTTCGACATGGTCCTGGTGACCGTACTGGGCTGTCTGCTGTTCGGGGTTCCCTTCGCCGGCAGCTTCCTGGTCCTGGCCCTCGGCGCCGCGCTGTTCCTGTTCTGCGTGCTCGGCATCGGCGTGCTGATCTCGTCGGTGTCGCAGAACCAGGGCCAGGCGATGCAGATGGCGCTGCTCACGCTCATGCCACAGATGCTGCTGTCCGGGATGATCTTCCCGCTGTCGGCGATGGCGGCCGGGGTGCGCTGGATCGGCTACCTCTTCCCGCTGACCTACTTCAACATGGTGTCCAACGGCGTCATGTTGCGCGACGCACCGATCAGCTCGCTGGCGTTGCCGCTCGGCCTGCTGGCCGGGATGGCGGTGCTCGTGTTCAGCTTCGCCGTCCTGCGGTTCCGCCGTGACCTCGCCCCCACGGCCCCCAAGGCCGCCCGCGATGCCGTTGCTGCGGGGGGAACGCGATGACCACCATCGCACACGCCGACGCCCACACCTGGGGTGCTTTCGACATCACGGTGGCGTTCGGTGTCACCGTGGCGCTCCAGCACGTCAGCCTCACCGCCGAGCGCGGACAGGTCGCCGCGCTCGTCGGCGGTGACGGCGCGGGCAAGACCACGCTGCTGCGCACGCTGGTCGGCAGGATCCGCCCGCAGTCCGGCACCGTCACCACGCCGCCCACCCGAGCGTGCGGCTTCATGCCCACCGGCGCCTCCGGTGTGTGGCAGGACCTGACCGTCAACGAGAACATCGCCTTCGCCGCGGCGGCCCACCACATCACCGGCGCCGCTCTCGAGCAGCGTCGCCGTGCCCTTCTCTCCGCAGCCGGCCTGGACCACGCGGCCGACCGACTGGCCGGTGCCCTGTCCGGAGGCATGCGGCAGAAGCTCGCCTTCTGCCTGGCCATCCTTCACCAGCCGTCCCTGCTCGTCCTGGACGAGCCCAGCACCGGCGTCGACCCGGTCAGCCGTGTCGACCTGTGGCGTCTGGTCTCCCGGGCCGCCGCCGACGGCGCCGCAGTCGTCATGGCCACCACCTACCTGGACGAGGCCGAACGTGCCTCCACCTGCCTGGTCCTGGACAGCGGCCGGACGCTCACCAGCGGGGCGCCCGCCGACATCCTCGACAACACGCCCGGCACCCTGACCACCGCGGTCGCCCCCACCGGACCACGTGAACTGTCCTGGAGACGAGGCCGGCAGACGCGCTCCTGGCACGCAGGCAGCCCCCGCCCCGGCGAGCGGGCGATGGCCGCCGACATGGAAGACGCGGTGATCGCCTATACCCTCGCCGACCAGCAGCAGGAGCACTGACATGAGCGAACGAGCGCCCCTGATCCGCGCCGACCGGGTCACCAAGCGGTACGGGTCCTTCACCGCGGTCGACACCGTCTCCCTCGACGTGTTCCCCGGTGAGATCGTCGGTCTGCTCGGCGCCAACGGAGCCGGAAAGACCACGCTGATCAAGAATCTCCTGGGCCTGACCGTCCCCACCGAAGGCGCCGTCATCGCCTTCGGTCGGCTGCCCGATCGCGCCACCCGCGGACGCCTGGGCTACGTCCCCCAGGGGCTCGGCCTGTGGCCGACCCTGACGGTCGCCGAGAACATCTCCTTCGCGTCGGCCGCCTTCCAGGCCGAAACCCCCACGCTGGAACCGGCCCTGGCCGCCGTCCAGGACCGGCTCGTCGGCGAGATCGGCCTGGGCCTGCAACGCCAACTCGCCTTCACCATCGCCCTCGCCCACCACCCCGAACTCCTCGTCCTGGACGAGCCGACCTCCGGCGTGGAACCCCTGGCCCGCGCACGACTGTGGGACACCGTCCACGACCAGGCCGACCAGGGCGTCGGCGTCCTGGTCACCACGCACTACATGCAAGAGGCCCAGCAGTGCGACCGCCTCGTGCTGATGTCCCACGGCAAAGCCGTCGCAGCAGGCAGTGAACGCGACATCATCGGCAACACCACCGCCTGCGAAGTCGACACTCCTCACTGGGCAGCCGCCTTCGCCGCCCTCGACGAGGCAGGACTTCCGGTCACCCTCAACGGCCGCCGGGTCCGCCTCGCCGACACACCGTCCGACACCATCACCCGCGTTCTCCATGGCGCGCACATCACCGCCGACGTACGCGAAGTCCCCGCCACCCTCGAGGAGAAGATGACCGTCATCGACCGCGCGGCAACTCCGGCCTGATCTGACGGCTTGTGCAGCCTTCCGTATGGCCGCAGCCGGAGTAGGCGCCCCTGCGCACCGCCGACTACTTGCAGGTGGGCGGTGCTGTGGCGGCCGGCACCTCGTCCTGCAAGGAGTACGACACGGTCGTCGCGCCCAGCACGGCCGCCACCAGCGCCCCGGCCAGCACCGGCCCCTGCCACCGACGAGGCCGCAGCCTCGGCAGCCGGGCCGAGTGAGAAACGCCCGCGGCCGAGTCCACTCGGCGCAGCAGGGTGGCGGTGTCCGCGGTGCGGGCGACGCGCTGCTCGTGCGTGGGAGCCAGGCAGTCCTTCACGATCTCCCGCCAGACGTCCGGGAGTTCGGGGGAGAGCCGCAGCTGCTCGGTGCCGCGGGCGTAGCGCGTGGCCACGTCGCAGCGGGCCTCGGTGGTGCCCCCGGGTAACGGAAACGTACCCGTCAGGACGACGTGGGTGAGGATGCCGAAGGCCCAGACGTCGGCGGAGGGGCGGATGCGCGTGCCCCGCTCGTCGATCTCGGGCCAGATCAGCTCGGGAGGGGTGTAGTCGCGGGTGGCGAAGGCGGGCGCGTAGGCGTGGGTGCCCTCCAGTTCCGCGGCAGTGTTGAAGTCCGCGAGCCGGGCTGATCCGTCCTTCATCAGCAAGACGTTGGCCGGTTTGAGGTCCCCGTGCACCCAGCCCGCGTGGTGCAGCTGGTGCAGGCCCTCGCAGATGCCGGCCAGCAGCGCGGGCCCCGCCTCCGGCTTCGGCGCGTGCTCCAGCACCATGTCCAGGGAGCCTTCGGCCCGTTCCAGTACGAGGACGGTGGCGCCGTCGAGTTCCGGTTGCGCCGGATCGTCGAGCGTCAGGGTGTCGTACAGCTGGATCAGCCTGGGCGCACGCACCTTGCGCAGCAACTCCACTTCGCGTTCGGCCAGTTCACGCAGGTGCCGCAGCTGGCGCGGGGTGCGGGTGCCGGTCGGCAGGATCTTAAGCGCCGCCCTGCCGGGCACGCCCGGACCTCTGTCGCCGGTGTGCCGGGCCGCGTAGACGGTGGCGAACCCACCGGATGCGAGGTGCCGGCGAACCTCCCAGGGGCCGACGCGGTAGCCCTTCGGGACAAGGACGGCGCCTGACCCTCCTGTCATCGGGCTTCCTCGCTCGAAGCCGGGGAGAGCACCACGAGGTCGTCCTCGCGGACGAGGTCGAACCGGAGGGCCAGGGAGACCAGTGACTCCTTGCGTCCGTTGAAGCGCCGGCCCGGCTCCGCCGTGTCCGGGTCGGACCGCAGCCGCAGTTTGAGGGAGAGGTAGTCGATGTTCCAGTAAACGGCGGAGCGACTCACCGACTGCCAGGTGGGACGCAGGCGCTCCACGAGCTGCGCGATGCCGGACAGCGGTGCGTGCGGCTCGCCGCGCAGCCGGGGTTCGCACAGGGCGGCCAGGACCGCGAAGTAGCGCTTCGTGCGGTCGAGGACGAACGCCGGTGCGGTGACGGTTCCGGCGAGCCCGGTACGGCTCACACTGCGGAAGGCGTGACGTGGTGCCCATACGTCGAAGGCGAGCAGGTCGCCCGCAGCTGGCAGGACGACGCGCGAGAACTCGAACGGCACGGGGGCGTCCAGCCGCCCCGGCGGGACCTTGACGTGTTCCCCCGCGCCCTCCGGATTCTCCACCACGTAGGTCTGGTGCTCACTGTGGTTGCTCAGCAGCCAGAACGTCCGGTGCGCGGTGATCTCGCCGGCGAACCGAGGCACCCCTTCGTGCGCGATGACGAGACCGTCCCGCGGCGTGGCCCTGCCGAACGGGACCTTCTCACCCGCGGCGATCGTGATCTGCCTGTCCGCACTGCCGCACGACGGCGGCACGACAATGACGCTGTACACGTGGCGTCGTCCCCCTCCTCCGGTGCCCCGGAGGGATCACCCGGCGTCTCGGCCGGGGTCGGTCTGCTATCAGCTGTAGGTCGGTCGTCCCCACCTTGGTCACACGCAGTTGCGAGGCGGCGAGCTCTGCGAACCACGCATACCTGTGGATCTGCGTGCCACGCGCCTCCCGTGACGCGTTGTATCGAGCATCGCTGACGCGAGCACGCTCAGCCACCGCCTTCGGCCCTGCCTGAAAAGAGCAGGTCAACAGCAGGGAATTGAACGCTCCGCATGCGCTTCAGTGACTCGAAGCCGGGCCGCGCCTCGACTTGCGTTGGAAGGTCGGGTCAGGTCAGGTTGGGTCGGGTCAGTTCTGGTGCGTCCATGCGGGTACTCATCCGCATCTTCGTGGACCCGTGAACGGGCAGTCGTCGTTACCCGGGCATGGATGCACAGACCCGTCACCTGATCCCTGCCCAAGATGCCGCTGTGGCTCGCCGCCTGGAGCTGCTCACCCTCGAGGAGGCACACGACCTGCTGCGCCTGCTCCAGTTGATCGCAGAGGAGGGGCCGGACGAACTGAGCGAGGAAGCGGGCTGGTTCGCCCAGGAAATCGTCGCGCGGATTCCGGCCGAGGAGTAGCGGGCGCCGGGGCGTTGGACGAGGCGCGTGAGTCGATGTGCTGCGCCACGGGGGAGCAGCACGATGACCATCGGGTGAGGACGGTTCGATCCTGATTGGCGCCTCCAGCGTGTCGCAGGTGCCGACTGTGCCTGCGACACGCTGGTGAGGGCACGCTGTCGACGGCGGCGTACAGCAATACCGGCGTCACGTGTCTGTGGCAGAAGGTGCTCGAGTCGGAGGGCTACACCCTGGACTCCGGACCGGATGGGAAGTTCGGCGCCGAGACCAAGGCCGCGACCCGGCGCCTCCAGGTGCGTTGGGGTCTGGCCGACGACTACGCGAGCGCGGACGGCAAGGTGGGTCCGGTCACGTTCGGCAAGGCGGACGTGGGAAACCGGGACAGGCGAGACCCGCACGCTGAAGTACGACGGGAAGCTCTACTCGTTCTGGCTCTACCGCTCTTCCAACGGCTTGTACCTCTGGAAGAACGCTGCGGACTCCCGGGAGTACGCGGCCTACAGCGGCAACCCATGGCGCTGATCTGCAGAACCAGGAGCCTGACGAACTCGACACTGCACGGCGAGCGGGGCTGGCCAACCCCTGTTGACCGGTGAACACGAGGACTGACAGGGGCCGCCCACCGGCAACCCGCCCCCTCACCGAACTGCATGCGCAGTATCCGTATGCTCCCGGCCATGAAACTCTTCCGGTCGCGCAGCCGAGACGACGGCACACGGATGACAAGAACCCCGGTGGCTGAGGCCAAGGCCCTTTACGAGGCCGGGCGTTACGCCGAAGCGGAGGCCGAGGCGCGCGCCGTGGCCCGGTCGCGGTCACGCGATGACGAGTACGGGGCTGTGGCGCTCTTCATCGCCGCGATCGCGACGGGCGCGCAGGGCCGGCACGCCGAGTCGATCGTCACCTACGACGAAGCGATGCCGGCCTTCCGGCGGGCGTTCGGAGCCAATCACTGGCTGACCATGAAGCTGCGCTCGGACCGCGCCCAGCAGTTGGCCTCGATGGGACGGTACGCCGAGTGCGAAGCAGAGTGCGTGGCCGTCGCCGAGGCCGCGAGCCGCGGTGCCGGCCCGGACATGGCGAACCTGACGGCGGCCGCCCGCAACGGACTGATATTCGCCCTCAATGCGCAGGGCCGCCACCAGGAGGCCGAAACCCTGGCCCGGGAGGCGCTGGCCGCCCATCGCGCGCCCGACCGGACGTCCCTTGTCCTACGGCTCGGCCTGGCCCGCAGCCTCAACGGCCAAGCCCGCCACGAGGACGCTCTGGCTGAGGCGCAGGGAGCCGACGAGCTGTACCGAGCCCTGCCCGAAAGCCAGCGTCATCCGGACAAGGGCGCGGTCGAACTTGCGCACGCCACAGCCCTGTTGGGGCTGCACCGTGCTCCCGAGGCCCGCCGCCAGGCCGCGGCCGCGCACCACGCCTGCCTGACCTCGTTCGGCCCGGAACACAGCCGAACCGTCGAGGCCCAAACGCTGCTCGACCGCATCGACGGCAGCTGACCGTAGGCATCGCTGTGGGGCCTGGGCCGGCCAAGGGTGTTCCTGTAACCGCTCGTCACGAAGCTGGCCAGGGGTGCGGACACTGCGTAGCTGCTGAGTTCGCGGTGACTGTATCGTCCGGTCTCCCGACCCGCCGTACCGGCGGCCGCGTCAAGTGCGCGATGCAAGATGGCCAGCCGACCAGCAACGACGATCTTGTGGCGCCCCACCGGCCTGCCCTGGACAGCTCTGTTCACCTGGCTGAGCCAGCGGCAGTTCAGGAAGACGTGGAAGATCGTCCGCGACTGCCGTCTCAAGGCGCTGGCGTCCACCACGCCATGCTCGGTATCGCACGGATGCTCAACCTCGCCCTCGCCGGATAGCCCACCAAGCCGTGCAGCAGTCCACGCAGTCCACCTCGCCTGAGGTCACTCAACTCCCGAGTGTACGTTCGTACGCTCGATGGGTAAGGTGACGCCCATGCCGACGGACTACTTTGCGCAGGACTCGCGCACCAACCTCGAGCGCATGCTCGCCGGGGAGCTCTACATCGCCGATGATCCGCAGATCGCGGAGCGGCAGCAGCGGGCCGTACGCCTGGCCGCCCGCTACCAGGCCGCGTACGTCGAGGACGCGCACGCTGCCGAGCCGGTGCTGGCCGAACTGCTGGGGTTCGTCGGCGATGAAGTGCACGTAAGGCCGCCCCTCAACGTCGACTACGGCAGCAACATCACCATCGGCGCGCGCACGTTCGTGAACTACAACCTGACCGCTCTCGACGTCGCCGCGATCGTCATCGGTGAGGACTGCCAGATCGGGCCGAACGTTCAGCTGCTCACTCCCACGCACCCGCTGGAGCCGCAACCGCGGCGCGACAAGCTGGAGGCCGCGCAGCCCATCACCATCGGCGACAATGTCTGGCTCGGTGGCGGTGTCATCGTCTGTCCCGGCGTGACGATCGGGGACAACAGCGTGATCGGCGCGGGGGCGGTGGTCACCAAGGATGTACCCGCGAACGTCGTCGCCGTGGGCAACCCCGCCCGGCCCATCCGCACACTCTGAGGTACAGCACATGAGCACCGGACACACCGACCCACAACGCCGCGAACGCATCCTTGCCGCGACCCTCGACCACATCGCGGAAGAAGGTGTGGCCGGCGTCTCCCACCGCAAGATCGCCACGCGTGCCGGTGTTCCCCTTGGCTCGATGACGTACCACTTCAGCGGCAAGGACGACCTGCTCCGCGAAGCCTTCACCGACTTCGCCGATCAGATCGTGACCGTCTTCGAGGAGTACCTGAGCCGGGCCGAGACCCTTGAGCAGGCCCGAGAGGCCGTGACCGACCTGGTGCACACCCTGTCCGAAGGGCCTCGGCGCGACCTGGTTCTGGCGCAGGAGCTCTATACCCTCGCCGCCCGGCGACCGGAGTACCAGGAACTGACCCAGGCGTGGATGCGCCGCAGCCGCCAGCTGCTGGAACGGCACTTCGACCCGGACACCACCCGCCAGCTCGACGCCCTCATCGAGGGACTCACGCTGCACCGAGCTCTGGACAACGGCGCTCCGCACAGCCGCGCACTGACCGCCGAAGCGGTCAGGCGCATCACCACCGCCTGACGGCGGCCACCGAACAGCCCGTGGGGCGCACCCTGACCCGCGCCCCACGGGCCTCTGTGTATTTCTGGGGTAGTGACCGGCAGGACCGGCTCGGCCGGCCTGGGGTGATCCCACGACCCCAAAGATCACCTCGCTGGGACTTCTCAGAGCCCGCGGAGCGCCTCGTACAGGTCTCCGTAGGCGGTCCAGCAGTCGACACTGCCGTCGTCGTACAGGCTGCCCATGTACCAGTCGTCGTCATCGGCTGACTTCACAAGGCACAGGCCGTGGAACCCGAGGACGATCTCTGGACGCAGGATCTCGTGGGCTCCAGGGCCGGCCACCCACTTCACCGTCCGATCGGTGTCCAGGACGACAGCCTCTTGATCCCCGGACACGTCACGGATCCTCTGAAGGGTCCACTGCGAGGGCAGGTGAGTGGTCGTCACTCCCAGATGGTCTCATCGCTGAGCGCCATGGCTTGAGGCGCATACAGGAAGTGTGTTGGGTGCCTGGTGGTGACCTCCCCGGTGTCAATGGACAGTCGGAGATCAAGAGGCCTTGGACCGCCCCTGAGTTCCGTGGCCGGGGCGTTGCCTCGGCCCAGCTCAACGCCGCGCTCGCTCTTGCGAACGGCTCGGCTTCACCATCACCCGGTCGTGGGACGAGCGGAACCCAGGGTGAGGCTACGTGCCGTCGGCTCAGCACCCGGCCTCTTTCCCCAACCCACTACATCCCCCATTCCCATCCCGTCCGCCGTCGACCCGCACGCCTCACGTCACGGCTGTATACCGCTCAACGTGCCACCCGACGGCGTCGTACACAGCACGCAGCAGCAATCCGTCGCCACGCCCTGGATGGGTCGCGACAAGCTCACCGAGCGGCAGTGTGCCCAGCCCCGGGGTGTAGTGATCAAGGGCGGCGCGGCGGATTGCCCCCGCTCGAGGCGGCGCCTCGAAGAGGGCGCGCTTCACTGGCGTGAGCCCGGTCATGCGCCCGGACCCCACAGTGACCCCGGGCAGAACTCCCGCCAACAGCACATGCCCCAGGGCGATGTCGTCGGGCAGCAGATAGGAAGCGAACACCGGACTGTGGCACGCACGGGCGGCGCTCACCACCGCGTGATGGATGAGGATGTGGTCCGGATGACCCGTCAGGCCATTGCTTGCCACCGTGAGGACGATGTCCGGCCTGACGTCCCGGATATGAGACGCAATCGCGTCGGCAAGGTCGCCGGGATTCGCCGATGTCAATGAACCACGAGTCCGGCGTGAACCGGTGTCGATCCAGCGGCCCTCGTCGATCCAGTCCCACGAGTCTGCGCCCAGCGTCGCGCATGACGCGGCGAGACGAGGTGCCCGGCGTCGCCGCGCTTCCTCCGTTGACATGCTTCCGGATCCAGGTTCGGCGGCTTCCCCACCGGACGCGATCCTCAGCACGACCCGCGCGCCGCACTCGCTGAAGGCCGCTATGGCGACGCCGTGGGCATACACCTCGTCATCAGGGTGCGCAGTCACCACGAGAACGGTGTCTCCCCGCCCCACGCGAGGCTTCGACTGCCACATCACTTTGTGCACCCACCCTTCTTCGCCGGTGCGCGCTGGGTAGCCGGTTGGCGTACGCCACGCTCGCAGGTCTGCACATCCTCGACTTGCGCAGCGGTTCTTCGGCTCTCCCCAGCTCCTGTCCAGTCTGCAGACGACGGCGGACGGAATGTCAGGCGCACAGCGCCCGCGTCGCCCCGTCAGGCGGCGAACCGCTCGGGGTGGAAGTCCGTAAGCAGCCTGTCTCTCTCCCCGCTGAGGATCTCCGATGCCAGTAGGCGGCCGATTACCGGCCCGAGCGTGATGCCGCTGTGGGAGACCGCTTCGTAGTAGCCCGGTACGGACGACCACGCTCCCACCGAAGGGAATCCGTCGGCTGGGATCGGTCGGTTGGCCACGCGTGTCTGTGTGATGTGACCGTTGCCCAGATCCGGAACGACCTGCCGCGCCAATTCGTGGAGCAACCTTGCCAGTTCCGAGGGCTCTTCGCCGGTGTCGATGAGCGCGTCGATCTCGCGGCTGTGGAGGACCACCGAGGAGTTCCCGTCAGGACGGATCTCGACGTGCGGAGCGTGCATGGCCCGGCGAACCGGGACCTGGGCGCAGCCGATCCGCGTCACGACGCCGGGTTCCCGGCGCATCGGCAGGTGCCGCGCAACGAGCCCGGCCACGTCGGCGGCGTCGGGGCCCGCCGCGTTCACGACGATGTCGGCTGCGAGGCGGCTGCCGTCGGACAGGGCGACCGACCGGACGCTCCCGTCGGCACCGGTGCTGATGTCCCGGACCGTGGTGCCGAACCGGTGCTCGGCGCCGGCTGCGACGGCCTCGCTCACCAGGCGGCTGACGAGATGACGTCCGTGCACCCAGGCTTCGTCGGGGTAGAACAGGACAGGAATGTCGTCGGGCAGCGTGAGCGCAGGTTCGAGACGGCGACGCACCTCGGCTCCCGTGCTCACCTCGACCGCGTAGTTCCAGCTGGTCAAGAGCTCCGCCGTCTGGAGGAGCCTTCTCTCTGCCGCGGGGTCGGCTGCCCACCGCAGGTGGCCGTCGGGATACCACCAGGAGTCCGGCCCGATGGTCCTGGCGAGCTCGCGGTGTGCCTCCATGCCCGCGACGTTCAGGTCGAAGTAGGACTTGCTCGCCGTCTTGTTGCTCGCATTGGCCCAGGAGAAGGACCAGTTGGTGACTCCTTCGCCTGGCCGGCCCGCGTCGACGAGGACCACGTCGACACCGCTCCGGGACAGGTTCCAGCCCACGCTGGCTCCGAGGACGCCCACTCCGACGACGACAGCAACGCGTTGAGGCTTCACGAACGCCTCCTTCCCCTTCCAGATCGCAGCAACCCGCCACGCACATCGCCGCTGCAGGGCGCGTATCTGCCGGCAGCGGCCGATCGGTAGTCGGTAGACCCGTCGCCGTCCGGCCCGCTCCGGCTGCCCCAGGGAGGGAACGGGTGCCGCGGTCGCGGTACTTCGCTGCTGTATGCGGCCATGCGGCCATGCGGCCATGCGGCTACGCGTCTTCGGCCCATACGCGGAACACGGTGAGGACCTCGGTGAGGTTGCCCGGTCCGCACGAGGCATGGAAGCGCCGTTCCTGAACGCGGGTGAAGAGCCAGTCGGTTCTGCTGCGCCGAACGCTCTGCGCCGCGTAGCTCCTGTCTTCGAGCGAGGTGTCCTCAAGGTCGATGGCAACCGTCCATCCCGGATTGTCGAGCGGTCCGATCTCGATGCCCCAGGAGTGCTCCCAATCACCGTCGCACTGCTCGGCGTACCAGCGTTGCAGCCAGTCGAAGGTGTGCTCGGTGTCGTTCACGGCCGAGATCCTAGGCGCCGTACTTGGGCGGGGGCGAGCGCTTTGATGGTGCGTGGAGCCAGTTCCGGCGGGCCGTGGGCGTGCGGCACGAGGGCGGGCGACGGTGCCCACACCCCCGGCATGTACGAACGTACACTTCCCGTGGTAAGAATTTAGACCACGTGGTAAGTATTTCTGCCGAGCGTCCCGGACCCGTCCCGGGACGCCGACCTCGTACGGGGACCCCACACCCGTCGGCGGCGCCGCGAACACGCCATCATCGAAGGGACAGGGTGTGGAGAGCATCACCAAGAACCGGCAGTCGGTCTCCGTGCTGCGCGCCATGATCGAGCGCGCCTACGGAGCCGGACAGGTCCCCGCCGGGGACGGATGGGCGAGCGAACTGGGGCACGGCTGGTTCAACGTCGCCTACCGCATCAGGCTGCGCGACGGCGCCGACGTCGTCCTGAAGATCGCCCCGCCCCCGCACGTGGAGGTGATGACGTACGAGCGCGGCGCCATGTCGATCGAACTGGCCACGCTGGACCTGCTGCGCACGCGGACCTCCGTGCCGGTGCCCGCTGTCGACTTCGCCGACCGCAGCCACGATCTGTGCGACGCCGACTACTTCTTCATGCCGTACATCGACGCGGACAACCTCGGCATCGTCGCCGAGTCGCTGCCCGCGGCCGACCGCAACGCCTACATGGAGCAGCTCGGCGCCGCCAACCGGGAGATCAACTCCATTCGCGGCGACGGCTTCGGCCCGCTGGCCGGACCCCGCGACCCGAGCTGGCGGCGGGTGTTCACCGGCATCGTCGAGGACGTCCTGGTCGACGGCGAACGCCGCGGTGTCGACATCGGCTGGGACTACGACACCGTCCGCTCGGTCGTCGCCGCCCACGCCGACAGTCTCGACGAAGTGACCGAACCGCGCCTGGTCGAGTGGGACCTGTGGGACAGCAACGTCATGGTCCGCGACGGCAAGATCGCCTGCATCATCGACCACGAACGGGCCCTCTACGGCGATCCGTTGATCGAGGCCGGCTTCACCGGTACCCAGATAGCCGCCTTCGGTGATCCGGCCCCCTTCATGCGCGGCTACGGTCAGGCCGAGCTGACCAAGGCCCAGCAGGTTCGCCGCCGCCTGTACTGCCTCCACCTGCTGCTGATCATGGTCATCGAGACCGTGTACCGCGGCCACACCGACACCAAGCAGTACGACTGGGCCCGCCCCCACCTCGACGAGGCGATGGCGCTGCTCGGCCGCACCCGCCGGTGACGCGCCAGCACGTCGCCCCCGCCGCAACCGCCGACCACACCTCCCGGCTCGGCACCGAGCCGGTGGGCCGGCTGCTGTGGCGGGCCTGTACGCAGACCACGGCCGCCGTCGGCGTCTACGGCATCTACGCCCTGACCAACGCCTGGTTCGTCGGTCACGGCGTGGGCGACACGGCGATGGCCGCGGTCAACCTGGTCGCCCCGCTGCTGCTGTTGCTCGGCGCGGTGTCGACGACCGTCGGCGCGGGCGGCGCCTCGCTGATCTCCCGTGCCCTGGGCACGGGAGACCGGCAGGCCGCCGCCCGCGCCGCGGGCAACTCCTTCACCCTGTTCTGGGCCTGCGCCACCGCGACCACCGTGCTCGGCCTGGCCTTCCTTGATCCGCTGCTCGCCGTCTTGGGCGCCCACGGCGAACTCCGTGACAGCGCACGTCCCTACGCCGTGGTTCTGCTGTGCGGCGCGCTGGTGTCCACCGGCTTCTCCAGCCTGGTGCGCGCCGAGGGCAGGATGGGCTACTCGACCCTGCTGTGGCTGGTGCCCGTCGCCGTCCAGATCACCCTCGATCCGCTGCTGATCTTCGGCTTCGACATGGGTGTACGCGGCGCGGCCCTCGGCACCGTCGGCGGCCAGGCCGTCTCCGCGGCGATGAGCTTGTGGTTCTTCTTCGCCCAGCGCCACCGCCCGTACCGCATCACTCTGGGGGACCTGCGGCCGCACGGGCCGACGCTGCGTGCCCTGCTGGGCATCGGCCTGCCCTCGTTCCTGGCCGGCACGGGCGTCACGCTCCTGGCCGTCCTCGTCAACGCCACCCTCGCGGCCACCGGATCAGCCACCGCCCTGGCCGCCTACGCCGTCTGTGCGCGATTGCAGACGTTCGTGATGATGCCGCACACCGGCATCAGTCAGGGCCTGCAGCCCATCGTCGGCTACAACAGCGGCCGCGGCCTCGACCACCGCGCCCGGCACGCCCGCAACCTCGCCCTGCGCGCCTCCCTGCTGTACGGGCTGCTCACCGCCACGACCCTCGCCCTCCTCGCCGAGCCGCTGGCGCGGCTGTTCCTGAGCGACCCCGACACGGTCACCACCGCCGGGCAGGCACTGCGCGTCATCGCCGTCGGCATGACAGCCGCCGGAATCGGACCCCTCGTAGCGGCCTACGCCCAGGCCCTGGGCCGTCCGGCCCCCGCATACCTGATATCCATCGGCGCCCTCCTCCTGATCAAAGTCCCGCTCATCGCGACCCTCGGCCAGCGGGGCACCGGCGGAGTGTGGGTAGCGCTGGCGACGGGTGAACTGGCCACCGCAGCTGTGGCGTTGATGCTGCTGCGGCGTCTGCGCGATGCTACGCCGAAGGCTCCCTGAGAAGCTGCTGGACATAGGCACGCAAGATCCCGGCCATGCCCACCTCGCCGGGACTGGTCAGCCACTGCACCTGCAACCCGTCCATCAACGCCACGAAGGCCACCGCGGCGGCCTCGGCGTCCACGCTCTCCCGCAACGCCCCCTGTGCGTCCAGTTCCTGGAGCGCATGCAGCACGTACTCGCGCGTCTTCGTGTAGTGCGCCTGGAAGTACGCGTGCGCGGGATGGTCCTCGGCGATGGCTTCGGCCGCCAACCGCACGTACAGGTCGACCATTCCGTGACGCCGGGCATTGTGATCGGCCAGATCGACCAGATGCTGCACCGCCGCAAGAGGCGAGGAGTCGAAGGGCCTGACCTTCGCGCTGTCCTCCTCGTCCCGCCGCTCCAGCACAGCCGTCAACAGCGCCTCACGGTCGGGAAAGTAGTAGAGGAGCCCTACGTGACTGATCCCGGCCCGCTTCGCGATCTCCCGCAGCGAAGCACCGTGGTAGCCGACGTCCGCGTACACCGCGGCCGCCGCCGACACGATCAGCTCACGACGCGCCCGCCCCTTCGCGTACCCACCGGGATTTCCGGGCGCCTTGGCTTTACCAGCAGACATGCCCCCATCATCGCAGTCGCGATCAATCGGCCCGGCACCGTTGGTACGGCGTCGTCGCCGGGCCCAGCCGACCTAGCGCTCGTGCACAGCAGCCTGTGGCGGCTTCGGACCGGGATGACCGTGCCCAGTGGCCAGAGGCCATGCGTCGACGTCCTGGTAGCGCCGCGGACCTGAGTGGCCTCTTACTGTGCTGGCGACGAGGTGGAGGCGTCGGGCTTGCCAAGGGCGTCCGGTGAAGCCGTCGAGGGTGGCGGCCGCCGCTTTGATGGACGCGTTGTCGTTGCGGCGAGCGCGGGCGAGGGTGAGGTGGGGACGCAGCGGACGTTCGGCGAAGGCGACGTCGCAGTCCCTGACTCTGGCCCGTACTGCTTCGGCCAGCTCGTGCAGTTGGTCGAGGTCGCCCTCGATGCCGCTCCACAGCACTCGCTCGTCGAAGTGTCCGCCACCGAGCAGCGCCAGTTCGGGGGAGTGGTGGGCCGCCGCCAGGTCGGCGAGGGGTGAACGAAGCCGCTGGACGGTCTGCACCGGTAGCTCGCCGAGGAAGGCGAGGGTGATGTGCCAGTCCTCGATGCGGTTCCAGCGCAGGTCGGGGTGGGCGGCGTAGGCAGGGCTCAGTGCGTGCGCCAGCTCCTGCTTCGCGTCGTCGGGCGGGGCAAGGGCGACAAACGCGTGCTGGGTGGCGGTCTGGGGTGGCTCGTTCACGGACGTCTTCATACCTCATGCGGCCGTGGGGCCGAAGGCGGAGGGTGCCGCCCGTCGCGGCGGCCGGGCAGGGCCGACCCTCCCCGGCGGTCGGTCCGTGCGTCCGGTTCAGGCGTCCGGTTCGCGGTCGTACGCGACGTAGGCCAAGACCTCGGGTGTGGGGCGGCCCGGTGGAAGATCGTGGAGGATCACCTCCACCGGGCGGTCCGCTGACGCCTAGAGGCCTTCGACGATGCGGAAGTCGCGTTCGACGGCATCGGACAGAACGAGTAGTGCCTTCTGATAGGCCTCACTGGCGTGAGCTGCGACGGCCTGTTCGAAGCTGTCGAACTCGATCAGGACGGTGCGCTCGGCGATACCGGCGTCGTGGGCGACCGTCCGCCCGCCGCGGACAAGCACCCGGCCGCCTCCGGCCTCGACGGCCGGACGGGCCAGCTCGTTGTAGGCAGCCAGCTTCTGGGGGTCGGAGATGTTGCGGTAGGCGCTGACCCAGTAGCCCTTGGCCATGAGAGTCTCCTGTGTTCGGTAAGTGCACGTGCGGTCGTGCACGTCTGACGTCGGATCGACTGCTGCGAGCGTGTGCACCCGGTGGAGGATCGCCGGGGGATTCAGGGAACGTTTCCTGGTCAGCGGCCCGTCGTAGCCTCGCCGCTGAGCAGGGGTTGCAGGAGTGGGACGTAGAGGTCGGCGACTTCGTCGGGGGGCAGTCGGGTGAGCTGGTCGGCTTGGACGGTTGCGTACAGGGCCCCGAGGCCGAGCAGCACCCCGATGGCCAGCTCCGCACGGAGTGGGGCGTCCGGCCCGGGGATGCGGGCGGCGAGGGCGTCGATGACCTGCGTGCGGAAGTTGGCCCGGGCCTGCCCGCCGAGTTCCAGGTGGTGACGGGAGAAGGCGATGCGCAGGATCGGGTCGCGGGTCTGGCCGTGCTGGGTGGCGAGCAGGTGCAGGACCATGTGCCGGGCGAGGCCGTCCAAGGGGGCGTCGAACAGGGCGGTGGCGTCGGCGTCGAAGGTGAACACCTGGTTGAACAGGTGCTCCTTGCTGCCGAAGTACTTCATCACCAGCGCCGGGCTGACGCCCGCGTCATCGGCGATGGCGGCGATGGTCGTGTCGGCGTAGGCGTGGCGGGCGAACGCGCGCCGGGCGGCGGCGAGGATCTCCGCACGCCGGGCGTCGGCGTCACGTGGTCGTGCCGCCCGGTCCGGTGCCGCTTCGGGTGTCGGCGACACCGGTGCCGGGTCCGGCCGGCTCCTGGCCGTCGTTCGCGGGCGGCCGCTGCGGGGGGAGGCGGAGCTCGGGCCGGGCATCGTGGTCAGCCTCCTGAAGGGGGGACGGCGTGGGGCGCGGCCGGCGTGGGATGAGGCGGGCGGCCGCACAGGCCAGCAGCGCGACCGCCCCCGCCGTGGCGAAGGCCACGCGGTACCCGCCCAGGGTAGGGGCCGCCACGGCCACGCCCGACCCGCCGTCGAACACGCGGGTGTGCTGGGCCAGCACAGTGGCGACCGCCGCACTGCACAGGGCCTGTCCGATGGTGCGCATGAGGACGTTCAGGCCGTTCGCCGCGGCGGTCTGCTCCAGCGGCACAGCCTGCATGATCAGCATCGGCAGCGCGGAGTAGGCGAGCGCCGTACCGACCGACACCACGGCCGCACCCGCGATGATCGCCCACAGCTGCCGGCTGTCGGCGAAGCGCAGTCCGTACCCGGCCGCGATGACCAACGTGCCAAGAGTCAGCGTGGCCTTGGCGCCACGGGCGGCGGACAGGCGGGCGGACAAGGAAGCGCACAGCACCATGATCACACCGCTGGGCAGCAGACAGACACCCGCTGCCACCACCGAGAGACCCAGACCGTACCCGGTGACCCGGGGCGTCTGGATCAGCTGCGCGGTGACGAGGGAGTTGGTGTAGAAGGCGAACCCGGCGAACAGTGCGGCCACATGCGGCAGGAGAACCGCCGGACGTATCGCAAGTCGCACGTCCACCAGCGGCCGCGACACCCGGCGCTGCTGGACGGTCCAGCCCGCCAGGATCAGCAGCGCCGCCCCCGACAGGCCCAGCACCCGCCGACTGCCCCACCCCCATTCACCCGCCTTGGACAACGCCAGCAGCAGAAGCACCAGCCCAGCGCTCAGCCCGCACGCCCCGACCAGGTCGAACCGCCCCGGCGACCGAACAGGCTCCTCTATTAGCACCCGCCACGCCAGGGCGAGCACCGCCGTCGAGAGCACGGTTATCGCCCAGAACATCGCATGCCAGTCCGCGAACTGCACCAGCAGCGCGGCCAGCGGCAGACCGAGGGCAGCACCGATCCCCACCGTCGAACTCATCAGCGCCACCGACGCACCCGTCCGGTGCGCCGGCAGCACGCCCCGCAGGAAACTGATCGACAACGGCACCACCGCAGCTCCCACCCCCTGCAGCCCACGCCCCGCCAGAAGCCAGGGGAGGGTGGAGGCGAACGAGCACACCAGCGACCCGACGGCGAGCGCACCGAGCGCGACCAACAGCATCCGCCGCTTGCCGTACATGTCCCCGGCCCGCCCCAGCAACGGCGTCGCGACCGCCCCGGTCAGCAGCGTGAGCGTGACCACCCACCCCACATCGACCGGCGCCGCGCCGGT
>NZ_JAMOLN010000173.1 GCF_024448165.1 Streptomyces longispororuber | reverse complement strand
ACCGCGTCGAGGAGCGCCGGCGCGGGCGTGCCGGTCCCGTACGCGTCGATCGCGACGTGGACCTCCTGGACGCTGCCGGTCCAGCGGATCTCGGCGGCGGCCCGCTGTACCCCGGGCAGGGCCGAGGCGAGCGCCGCGTAGTCCTCGGCGGTGACGGCCCGCAGCCGGCTGCGGCGCAGGTCGAGCGGCGCCAACTGCCGTACCTGCTCCAGGGGTTCGGGCTCGCTGCCGCCGAGTGCGGGCAGCGGGTTGCGCACCCCGGCCACCGGCACCGGAGCGTCGTCGTCCCGGCGGACGACCAGGTGGTTGACGGCCTCCGCGCCCACGTTGCCCGCGGTGCCGCCGCCGAGGCGGTAGCGCAGTTCCAGGCGGGCGCCCGGGGCCGGGCGGGCGCCGTGCAGGCCGTCGCCGAAGCGCAGCGCGACGCGTCCGTCGTCGTCGAGTTCGCCGACGAAGTGGCGGTCGCGGGGGCCGCTGTCGAGCAGGTCGCGGCGGGGTTCCCAGACGTGGTCGCCCTCGTGGACGCGGACGGCGGGCAGGGCGTGGCGCGGGTCGTGGCCGAGGGCGGCGGTGGCGGGGCCGCGCAGGACGGGCTCGTCCGGGTGGAGTCCGGCCGCGTAGGCGGGGCCCCAGCTGTGGGCGATCTCCCAGGCGATGTGTCCGGGCAGGACGGTGCCGGCCCGGGCCCGGGCGGTGAGGACCTCGATACGGCGCAGCTTGTCGGCGATCAACCGGTCGCTGCGGTGCAGGAGTTCGCGCAGGGCGCGGACGGGGTGCCGGCGCAGCTCGCACCGCTCGACGGTCCTCGGTCCGTACACGACGGTGAGTTCGGCGATCTCGGCGTCGTCCAGGCCGTCCCGGTCGCGGGCGCTGCGCCACAGCTCGGTCAGCCGCTGTTCGACGCGGCCGGGGATCGCGGCGAGCCGGTCGGCCTGGCCTCCGCTGACGTGGGCCGGGTCGGGGAAGGCGACGGTCTGGGCGACGGGCGTGCGGCCCGGGGCGGGGTGGAAGCGGGGCACGAGGCCCGGGTACACGGACTGCGCGAGCAGCGTGGTGAGGGCGTCGGCCTGGGCGTGGGCGGTCGCGGGGACGACGCGCTCGCGGCCCTGCTGTCCGGCGCGTTCGAGGCCGATCCCGGCGCGGGTGACCGCCGCCTCGCCGACGACGTCGAACAGTTCGCGGACGTCGTCCGCGCCCAGCGGTGTGCCGCGGGTCGCCCGGTCCGTGAGAGCGGTGACGAGCCGGGCCGGTGCGTTGCCCTCGTCGTGGTCGGCGCAGCCGAAGGCGGGCGTGTCGCAGCCGCCGGTGACGGCGGGGACGTGCGGCACGTCGACCGTCTCGGGCAGGCCGTCGTCGCACCAGGTGAGGGACCGCCCGTGGTCGACGAGGACCACGTTGCCGCGCGCCACGCCCACATCCTCGACGGGTGCGCAGTGGCGGCCGCCGAGCGTGGTCAGTGCGAGCGGGAAGCGCAGGGCGTCCTCGGCGGCCCAGGTGACCTCCAGGACGGGCTGGTCCTCGATGCGGTCGACGCCGGGGGTGACCGAGGTGAGGCGGACGGCCTGGCGGTGGGTGGGGTCGGCGTCGCCGGGGGTGCCGGTGCGCGGGCCCTTGACCTCTTCGAGGATCAGTACGTCGCCGGGGTGCAGGTCGAGCCGCCGGTCCCGGCACAGCTCGGGGTCGCGCCACGCGTCGCGCAGCGTGGCGGCGGTCGCCCCTGCGGGCAGGACGCACGTCTCGCCGCCCCAGGTCCACAGGCGGATGGTGTTGTGCGCCTCCAGCAGCCGCAACGGCTCGGCGGCGGCGACCGGTTCGAAGACCTCGACGGCGCCGCGCTCGCTCAGGTCGGCGAGGTCCCGGTCGTCGATGACGGTGCCGGGCCGGGGGGTGTCGTGCGGGTCGAGGACGCGACTGTCGACGGACGCGAAGCGGAAGGTCCCGGGCAGCAGGGTGTGCTCGCCGGCGGTCTCCACGGCGACCCAGGCGCGGGCGCTCGCCCCGTCGTGCATCGCGTAGTCGATGAGGCGGACGTGGCGGCGTACGGAGATCCTGCGGCGCGCGGTGTCCAGGTACGCCTCGGTGGCGACGGCGTCCTGCTGATGGCTGATCAGATCGCCGGTGTGGGCGAGCAGTTCGACGAGGGTGGTGCCGAGGTCCGCGGGGTTGCGCTCGACCCAGTCGGGGGTGGTGAGCGCGAGCCGGTCCAGCAGGAGCGTGCGGATGGTGTCGTAGTCGCGGGCCGTGTAGTCGATGACGGGCGCGCCGGCGACGGCGGGCAGGGTGCCCGCGACCGGTGGCGCGGGGAGGTCGAACCCGTCCTGGGGCTCGGTGTCCTTGCAGTCGAAGGGGGTGGGGCAGTCGGGCCGGAAGGCGAACGCGGCGCTGTGGTAGCGCTGGTCGAAGCCGCGGAAGGGCACGTCGCCGGGCCGCCCGTACGCGTCGGTCTCCACCACGGAGAGCCGGTAGCGGGAGGTGTCTCCCGCCCGGTCGAGGGTGACGTACAGCCGGTCGTCGAGCTCCGGGTCCTCCTCGCGCTCGACGCTGACGTCGACCGCGGTGAGGCCGGTGACGCGGCGGCCGCCGTCGATGCGGATGTTCTCGGGGCACAGGCCGTGCGGGGCCTTGCCGAGGAAGCCGACGGTGAGGGTGCGGCCGTCGTCGCTCACCTCGACGGCGTCGACCCCGTTGAGCTGTGCGGCCCTGACCTTGGCCCGCCGGGCGCCGTTCGTCGTGCTGCTCACGCCTGGGCCCTCCCTTCGAAGACGTCGTCACGGCGGGTCCCGGTGGCCCGTACGGCATAGGTGAGGTGGACGCGGACGACGTTCTCGTCGCTCTCCATGTCCAGGGCCTCGACGTCGATCAGGTCGCCGAGCCAGCGCTGCAGGGAGGCCTGGACGGACAGTTCGAGGGTGCTGGTCAGTTCGGGGCTGTTCGGGGAGAAGACCAGGTCGAGCAGGCCGCAGCCGAAGTCGGGGCGCATGACGCGCTCGCCGGGGCTGGTGAACAGCAGTTGCTCGATCAGGTCGCGGACGTGCTCGGCGTGGTCCGCGTGCGCGGTGCGCCCCCGCCGGTCGACCCGGAACGGGAAGGCGATGTCGCTGCGGACCCGGGTGCGTCGGCTCATGGGACGGTCACCTCTCGCTGTGCGGCCTGGACGAAGGGCGGCCCCTGGACGAGGCCCGCCGCCGAGAAGCACAGGGCGGCGGAACTGTCGAGCAGCACGGGCTCGCCGTCGACGGTGATGCCGGTGTCGGTCGCGGTGAAGCGGATCGCCGCGCAGGGCGAGGGCACACCGTCGACGGTGTGCGGGCAGCCCGCGACCACGAAGGTGTGCGCTCCGGTGACCACCGGTACGCCGTCGAGCAGCACCGTCGCGTGCGATGTCGATGTGGTGGCCGTCGCGCGGCCGCCGTGCGGGCAGCTGATCACGGCGTTCTCGCCGAGCAGGCTCCCGGACGTCCCGGATGTCCCGGACACTTTGATTCGTTCCCCCGTCTTGTTCACTGCTTGGTGGCCACGGTCAGGCCCTTGCCGATGGTCACGCGCCGGCCCTCG
Source organism: Streptomyces longispororuber (assembly GCF_024448165.1). Lineage (GTDB taxonomy): Bacteria > Actinomycetota > Actinomycetes > Streptomycetales > Streptomycetaceae > Streptomyces > Streptomyces longispororuber_A. The sequence continues at coordinate 20,228 of NZ_JAMOLN010000173.1, read as the reverse complement.
AGGACGATCTCCGCGCCCTCTCCGGTCGCGATGGTGATCTTTTCCTTGGTGATGTGGATGTACGAGCCGCCCTCGGCCTGCAGCCTGATCCCCCGCTCGGCGCCGGGCGCGTCCGACATCACGATCTTGTGCGCGGCGGGCGTCTGCACGACGACCGGTTTGTGCTCGGACGGCTGCGCCACCAACGCCCGGGCGTCCGGCGGCAGTTCGCCGGCGTCGCCGTACCAGCAGCCGGTCCAGACCGGGAAGCTCGGGTCGCCCTGCTCGAACTCCACCCAGACGCCGGTGCCCTGGGACGGCACGACGAACTGTCCGGCCTCGGGTCCGGTGAACGGCAGGCAGGGCAGCGCCCAGGTGGACGCCTCGTTGCCGAGGACGTCCGGGACCTCGACGGTGACCCGGCCGAGGTGCAGCGGGTCGTTGTTGTCCACGACCCGGCCGCGGAACTTGCCGAGGTAGCGATTGCTGGGTGCCGCCATGCTGAACTGCTCCTGATGTGTGCGGTGGTGCCGGCTGCGGGTGGTGGGTCAGGGCCGGACGGTGTCGCTGCGCGCCTCCAGGCCCTCGCGGGAGAGCGTGAAGTTCTGCTGGAAGGAGCCGGGCCGCAGGTTGTGCGTGACGGACTTGACGTAGTAGTCGCCGTCGTAGGCCCGTCCCGTGCCGCGCACGCCCACCAGTTGGCGGGGCTGCAGCAGGTATCCGTGCCGGTTGACGTCGAGGGAGCCCGAGCCGCTGATGACGTCGGCCGATGTGGCGGCCTGTGCGAGGAGTTGGGCCTCGGCCTGCTCGCGCGACTGCTTGGCGGTGCCGGACAGCGTCTTCCGTTTGAGGGCGGGGGTGGGCCGCTTGCCGAGGGGCGGCCGCAGCGGGGTGATCGGCGGCTGCGGCAGCAGGGCGGACCGCCGGGTGGCCGGGTCCTGCACGCGGGCCTGCGGCTCCTGCCGGGCGGTGCCGTCGTAGGCGAACGTCAGCTGGTCGACGGTGGAGTTGGCGTCCATGTTGACGTTGAGGGCGTGCTGGCGGATGCCGAGCCGGACCTCGGGGCCCCAACGGGCCGACGACTGACCGGGGTTGGGCCCCGGCTCCAGGTAGAAGGTGTAGCCGTTGGCGCGGGCGAGCTCGTTGACGTAGCTCAGATCGGTGCCGGTCTGGTAGTGCACCCGCAGGTCCTGGTGCGGCGGCTGGGCTATCTGCTCGCGGTACACGTCGGGCCGGATGCCGTACTCGGAGTAGCGGCGCAGGATGGCGAGGACGCGCTCGGACGGCGGCAGGTTGGGGTACCGGTCCGTCCGCTCCTCCAGGTCCATCAGGAGGGTGAGGTCCTCGCCGGTGACGGTGAGGGTGGAGTGTCCCGGCTGGTTGCTGGACCCCACCTCCTGACGCACGATCAGTCCGTCGAGGAGCACCTCGGGCGTGCCCTTGATGCTGACGGTCACGATGACGCGCGTCTTCGGGTCGAAGAACCCTTCCGGCAGGAGGGTGCGGCTGATCATGCCGTTCTTCGTGAGGTCGAAGGCGAGCTGGAAGCCGCTCCTGTCCCCCGCCGTGGCGGTGATCTGCGCGGACAGCAGCGCCTCCGCGACCTCCTGCGGGACCGGCCGGGTGAGCTGCGGCCCCATCTGCAGGGTGATGTGGACGGGGCCCTGCCCCACGGGCTGCTCAGACACGCCGGTTCCCCTGCGGGAAGCCGCCGGCCAGCGGGACGTCGATCTCCCGGCCCGCCTCGGCGGTCAGCTCGGCGGGGTCGAGCACGGGGTTGGCGTCGGCGATCTGCCACCACTGTGCCGGGTCACCGAAGTAGCGCTGCCCGAGCAGGTCGGGGCGCTCGCCGGCGCTGACGGTGTGCGGCTGGGTGTCGTCCTCGGCGGGCAGCGGCGGCAGCAACCGCCGCTTGGTGTACCGGACTTCGGTGCCGTCCGGCTGCCGGTGGATCCCGATCTCGGCGTCGTGGTAGCGGCTGGACCGCGGGTACGGGTGTGCGCCCGGTATCGCGTCCATCGCGCTCTCGTACGGCTCGGTGTCAGCCATGGCGGTTCCCCGCCCCCTCCCGGTCGATGTCCTTGGCCGGCCTCGGAATCCGCGTCGCCGTCACCCCAGCACCCCGTTGAGTCCGAGCGCGCCGAGGCTGCCGCGGCGTGCGGCGCTCGCGAGGCGCTCCTTCTGGGCGAGGTGCGCCATGTAGAGGTCGGCGCCCAGGTGCCCGGCCGGCAGGTCGCTGACGCTGAGCACCCTCAGGCCGATGCTCAGCGAGGCCCTGATGGGGTTCAGGTTCACGTCGAACGCCGACTCGTTGATGGAGAGTTCGGTGAGCCGTACGGGCATGACGCGCTTGCTCCCCCACGTGAAGAGGGTGAGCGGCATCTCGATCGGGCTGATCTCGATGGTCCCGTTCTTGGCGAGCCGGCTCGCTTCGCGCAGTTGCGCGGTGCTGGGCTGCACGAGCATTTCCAGGGTGGCGAGCTGGGGGTGGATCCCGTCGGGCGCGGCGATCTCCAGCTGGTCGGTCGCGTCGATCTCGGCGGTGAACTTCCACGTCTCCTGGGCGGGGCCCTTCAGCCGCAACGCCTCGTTGCGGTCCCCGTTCCCGCTCCCCCCGCCACCGGAATCCCCTCCGGCGCCCGCGGTCTGGGGCGCGAGGCTGCGTTCGAGGGTGTCGGGGTTGAACTGGAGCACGATGATGCGCTGCGGGGTGCCGCGTTCGGGGTCCATGAGGACGATGCCGGAGCGGATGGGCTTGGGGATGTCGGCGTAGCGGGTCATCGGCGGGCCTCCAGGCGGCTCACGAACGGGGCGTAGTCATGCCGCGGGAAGAGCTCGGGAAATACCTGCAGCATGTCTCGCATGTCGTCGAGAGCCGACTGATACTCGACCTCCTGAACCGGGGGGTCTTCGACAAAGAGGTACTGCCAACCGTAAGTCCCCTTGGTCACCAGCAACGCATCGAGATATTCGTCGTAACCAATGTCCAATTTCGACACACCATGGGTTCCGTGGTAGTACCAGACCTCCGGCTTCGCCACCCCTGGATTGATACGCAAGCCCGCTAGAGAGCCGCCTCCACCTCGGGGATGCCGGTCACACACACGCAATTCAGAATAGATCTGGCGCTCTTCCTCCGGCGTCTCGTCCGTGATCAGCTCATCAGCCCCGTCATCGAACATCACAGTGGCGATGTGGTCGATGGAGAACTCACCTGTCAAATACACTCCGGGACGCTCGATCGCCCAGTAGCTGGACAGTCCGTCGAACCGCATGTATGTCCGCCGAAGCGACGCATCAAGGTGGATCCCGAGCTCATCGGCGATCATCTCGAAGGCAGTCGCCGCATCCCCGGTGATCTCCGAGACAGGCCGACGCTCCTCGTGGAACACCTGCACCTCGGCGCTACCACTCAACTCGTCAAGCATGGCCAGGTAGCGCTGCTCATATTCGTTCAGGGTCGACAAAGTTCATCCCTCTAGTTGTACCGGATGGAATTCTTCTTGATTTCGATATTACTCATCTCGCCAACGAAGTCCGACAACTGGCCCGACGGCAGGGATCTCTTGTACGACGTCATTTTCTGTTTGAGCTCACCGAAGCTCTTGTAAGGAGACAGCAGGACCACGGCCTTGGCGAACGTCGGCCCGACACCGAAGTACTTGGAAATCCTTGCCGGGCTCCGGCCATTGATGTTGAACTTGCTTCCGCCACGCCCGGGAATCTCGATGTTGTCCCGCTCATAGGACACACGCGTGGGCTTTCGCACCCACTTCTTGTCCTTGACGTCGTACCCGCCCCACTGCATGCCGATGACCTTGGGATATCCATAATTCGGGTCTGTCGCGGTGTCGGAGTGGAACGACACGTTGACCCGATACCAGATCATGTCCTCGTCCCGGGCGGCGCCCGCAATCGCCGCGTGTGCGGGACCTTCAACCCGATAGTGGAACTTGGTGTTGACTTCTGGGCCCGGGGCCGGAACGAGGTTGGTCCCCCTGGCGGTTCCTTCCAGTTTTTCGGTGAGGAGATGCATGCGCACCCACGTGGTGGGGGTCGGCGGCATGGTGTCCCATCCGATGGGGTTGCCACGCCTCGCCTTCGTCGATACCTCGCCTCTCTTGATGTCCTTGTTGATACCGGTGGCCTCAAACCCGGACGCGCGGTGACCATCGGTGAATTTCGGAATCACCGTGGGCAACAACGGCGGCTTCGGATCCTTCTCTCTGCGGGCAAGGAGGGAGGCCAGCTGGTCCAGCTGGACGCCGAGCAGTCTGGCGGCAGTGACTGCGGCCGGCGTGGCCTTTGTGGTGCCCGTCGGCGGCAGCTTCTTCTGGAGGTCGATCGTGCGCTGCAGGGCCGCGCGAGCACGTCTGAGGAACTCTGCCTGTGTGCGCCCGGCTTCGGTGCCGCGTTGCGGCTCGATGTCCTTTCGCCAGGATTCCAGGTACGCGCGGATCTCTTCCGGGTCGCTTCGCATGATGAGATCGGCACCTCGCCCCCGGCCGCGGTACGAGAGCTTGTGCCTCTCGCCGTTCCTGGCCACGAACTTCGACGTGGGCATCGCGTAGTCGCGGGTGGGTTCGTGCTTTCGCCCCTTCCGCGACCGGTCGTCCTTGTCCCGGCGTTGCCGCGACAGGCGGTCCTTGATGCGCCGCCACAGTTCCTTCAGGCGGCGCGCGAAGTTCTTGAGCTTGTCGAGCATGTTCCGTGCCTTGTTCCCCAGCCGCCGCAACGCCCTGCGCACCTTCGCCAGCGCGTTCTTCACCGCATCGCGGGCCCTGCTCAGCAGACTCGGCTTCTTCTGCTTCTGCTTGTCCGCCGACTTCCGCTTCTGGCCGGGCGCGTCCTTGTTGGGCCGCTTGCCGTTCTTCGCGGGCTTGCGTCCGTCGGAGTGCTTGTCCTTGGACTTCGTCAGGTCCGGCCGCTTGTCGCCGGGCTTCTTGTCCGTCGGGCGCTTGCCGTCGGGCCGCTTGTCGCCCGGGCGGCGTGAATCCTTGCGGTCGGACCGCGGGCCCCGGCCGTCGGGGTCCTTGGGGTCCGTGCGCTTGGTGGGCCTGGGCTTCAGATCGGGAACACGGTCGTCGTCGCGGTCGCCCTTGTCGCGGTCCCTGCCCCCGTCCTTCGCCGGCGACGACTCGTCCTTCTTGGGGTCCCGCTTCGGGTCGTTGTCCGGAGCCTTGTCGGGGTCCTTGTCCGGGGCCTTGTCCGGGGCCTTGTCCGGGCGCTTCTTCGGGTCCGACTCGGGGTCCTTCTTGGGGTCCTTCTTGGGATCGGATTTCGGGTCTGACCTCGGGTCCGACTTGGGGTCCTTCTCAGGGTCCTTCTCGGGGTTCTTCTTCGGGCCCCCGCCGGGGCCCTTCTTGCCCAGCTTCGACGCCTTGCCGCGCAGCGCCTTCGCCACCTTGCCCAGGTACTTGCCGACCCCGCTGACGAGCCACTGGTAGATGAGTTCCAGGAGAGCGACGACGCCGGAGGCCACGGCCTTCGCGAACGGCAGTGCCCCGTTGCCGCCCTTGACCGCCTTGAGGAAGGACATGAACAGCCCGAACGCCCGCAGGACGGACGAGAGCGCGTCGTACGCCGTCTTCAGGGCGTCGATGACGGCCATGACCCAGCCCGCGCCCGGAATGAGCTTGGCGACCACCTTGGTCACGATCAACTCACCGATGATCATTGGGAGTTGTGGAAGCGCCTCGTCCCAGGCCATCTTGGCCATTTCTTCCTTGGAGGTGCCGCCCTTCACCAGTCGGTTGAACATCTCCATCGGGATTCCGATGAGTTGCTGGACCTTCTGGTTGAACCACTCCTTGACCGCGGCCTTGATCTCCGTGAAGAGGTGCTCCTTGGCGCCGGTCACGGCCGCGTCCTTGGCACTGCTGATCCAGCCGCCCGGGTCGCTGAGGATGTCCGTGGCGATGGCCGCCCACTCGCCCAGCCCCTTGAGCAGCGCGGCGCCGAGCTCCATCGCCTTGACCGTCACGGCCTCCGCCACGCTCACCGCGGCCAGCAGGCCCTTCTCCAGGAGGTCGAGGCCGGCGAGGAGCATGTCACCGAAGGCGTCGATCAGCCTGCCCGCGATCTTCTTGAGCTTGTCGGCGAACTGGTTCACCTTTCTGACCGCGGCGTCGCGCAGACCGTTGATGGACTTGCGCCACTTGTCCCGCATCGCGGGATAGTCCTTGAGGAGTTCGTCGCCGAGCCGGATCAGCGCGTCGGCGAACTCATTGATCTTTCCGATGACCCACTTGCGCGCATCGTCGATGAACTTGAAGACCTGCTTCTTGAAGTCCTCGATCACGCCCTTGACGAGATTGCGGGCCTTCTCGAAGACGTCCTTGATGGCCTTCTTGAGCTTGGTGAACTGCTCCTTGATCCAGTCCAGACCCTTCTCGAACCAGTTCCTGGAGTCCTTCTTGCCGTCGTCCCGCTTCCGGACGACCTCCTTCTCGGAACCGGTGCGCTGGTCGTCGATCTTCTTCTGGTCGTCCTTGGTCCGCTGGTCGACGTCCTGATCGGTCTTGTCCTGCTTTTCCTTGATGTCCTTGCGGGCCTTGGTGAACTGCTTGCCCTTCCTGCCGTCCACCTCGCCGAGCTTGTCGTCCTGTTCCTTGCGCCACCCCGCCCGGGAGCGCGCGATGTCGGACCGTCCCTTGCTGCGGGCGGACGCCTGCTCCTGCGTGCTCGTGTCGATCTCGCGCTTGACGTCCCGCTGGTACTGACGCCGGTCGCGGCCCGCCTTGGTCTCCTTCTCCCGGCGCGCGGTGGCCATCTTCTGCCGCGCCTGCCCGAAGGCCTGCTTGATCTGGGGACCCTGCTCGTGCTCGGCCACCGCGGACACGGCCTCCACCGGCAGGCCCGCACCCGGCGCACCGGCCGGGCCACCACCGTCGCCGCCCCGCTTCCCGCCCCCGCCGACCTTCGCGGTCAGCGTCTCCTGGGGAACGTCCGGGAAGATCTCGTCCTCACCCATCGGACGGGCCGCGTCATCCCGCCCGGACTCGTGCAGTTCAGCACTCTTGTCGTCAAGAAGCCTGGCCTGCTTGTCCGTTCGCTCCGGGTCGGAGTCGTCCTTCAGCGGCAGCTTGGGCGCGTCGCCGACCTTCGTGCCCTGGAGTCCCTTGTCCGTCGTCGGCACGTCGTCGATCGAGCCCGTGAGCTTGTCGAGGGGCAGCAGCTTGGAGAGCAGCTTCTTGCCGAGCCCCATGAACAGGGCCTTGCCGATGTCCCACCAGCTCGGCTCGTCCATGTTCGCGGCGGGCAGTTCACCGCTCGGCGTCTTCTCGCCCTTGATCTCCGGTGTGTCGCCCTGCGCGGCGTCGGTCTTGCCGACGCGCTGCGAGGTGTACGAGCCCGGCGCGGAGGGCTTCGGGCCACCGCGCAGGCTCTTCGGCGAGCCGACGGGCCGATCCATCGTGGGCGGCGCGTCCTTGAGTTCTCCGCGGTCCTTGGCGACGGAGCGGCCGACCGCGCCGTCGACCCCCTTCAGCGTGGTCAGAGCCAGGTGCGGCTTGAGGTTCGCCGCGGCGGACAGTCCGGCTTCAGGGGTGGCGTTGCTGACGTTCGGAGCCGTGGCACCCTTCTTCGGCCTGGCTGCCCCACGACCCGCTCCGCCGCGCGCTCCGCCACCGGCACCACGCGCACCGCCACCGCCGCGGGAGCGCGGGGCGGCCTTCACCGACACGGGCGTGTCGTCGTCCTGCCGCGCAGGCTGGTGCCTCGGAGGGTCATCCGCACGAGGCACCGCCGAGCGGGTCTCCTCGGCCACCGGAGTCACGCCCGTGTCGCCACCGGCCGCCGGGGACGCGGCCGGCGTGGGTCCGGTACTCGCGGCCGGCGCGGTGGAGACCGCCTTCGCCGGTGCCGCCTTGCCACCCGCTGCCGCTCCGCCACCGGAGCCGCCTCCACCGGCAGGGACTCCGCCCGCGGCATTCGTGTCCTGCCCCTGCGCGTCGTCCCGCGCCTTGGCCAGCCTTCCGGCCGGCGCCCTGCCCGGCCCGGCGCCCTCGGCTGCCGCTCCTTGCTCCTGTCCCGTCTCTGAGGCGAGGCCGCGGTCCACCGCTTCGCCCTTGGCCTGCGCCGCGTCGTCCGTGTCCTTCTCGGCCGGATCGCCGTCCGGCTCCGCCTCGGTCGCGGAGTCCCCGGGCTCTTCCTCGGTCTCTTCCGCTTCTTCTGCCTCTGCCTCTTCGTCCATCCCGTCCAGGGACGACGACAACGCCTCGACGTCGTCGGCCGTCATGCCGGGTGTGGGCGCCGAGTCCGCCGCGCCGCTCCGCCGGTCCTTGCCGACGGGCTGGTTCAGGGCGCCTTCGGTGGTGGCGTCAGCGCCTTCGGGGGTGGGCGGTTCCTGCTCGGCCGTGGCCCCCGTGCCGGCGTCGTCCTCCTCGGCCTCGGCGTCGGCGAGCAGTTCCTCCAGCTCCGCGAGTGCTTCGCTCTCCCCGCCTTCGTCCGACGCGGTCGACTCGTCCTCGGGGCCGCGCCCGTCCGCGCCGTCCGTCTCCCGCCCGGTTCCCGCTCGGGTGTCGCTGCGTTCCGCCGCGCTCTTGTCCACCGGTGCGGGCTTCGTGGCTCCGGCCTGGCGTGCCGCCGGCTCCGCCTTCTTGTCCTCGACACGGCGTGACTGTGCGGCGGCGTTCTGTCCCGGCGCCGGTTCCCCCTGCTGGGCGGCGTTCTTCTCGCCACCGGCGCCAGGTCCCTGGGCACCGGCCTCGGACCCGCCCTCCTTCTGGAGCGGCTTCGCCTCACCGGCCTCCTGCGGTGCCTGATCCTTCTGCTCGTCGCGCGGCGCCGCGCCCGCCTGTTGGCCGGCAGCGGGGCCGCCGGTGCCGTTCGCGGACTCCTCGGTGCCCTGGGACGCACCGTCCTCGGCACCTCTGGACACGGCGTCCTCGGCCCCCGGGTGCTCCGCCTTGCGGCGCTGCGCCGCACGGATGCGCTCGCTCTCCAGCTCATCCGCCTGCTCCAGCCTGGCACGCCAGGCATCCTGGTCACCGCGCCGTTCCTGCTCGATGCCCTCCAGCGCGTCGTCGACGCCGTACGGCGCCCCTGCCGCCTCGGCCGGCAGGGGATCCTGGTCCACCCCGTCGACCAGTTCGAGCAGCTTGTCGTGCTCCGGCGTGGGCAGCCGGATCTCCAGGCCGTCCAGCACCGCGTCCTGCAACTCGGCCGGCATCCTGGCCAATTGGAGCCGTGCCCGCCCGGACGCATCCGCGGGGTCGCCGCGGAGCGAGCGCAGCACACCGTTGACCAGGCGGTCGACCACCGTCTCGGGGTCCAGCTGTTCGGCTCGCATACGGTCCGCGTCGACCGTCGCGTAGCGCATCCAGCCGGGAGTGGCCTGCCCCTCCACGACCTCCGGTGTCCGCGCCGGATCGGCCGCCTCCTCGGCGCGTACGAGCTCCTGCGCGGTCGACTCCGCCTCGCGTTCGACGGCCTGCTGCGGCGTGCTCACCGCGCCCCAGTCGCGCCCCGCCCGCAGCGCCCCGAGTCCTTCCGGGTTCTGCACGGTGTGCAACAGCTCGTGGGCGAGGAGGCGTTGGCCGTCGGTGGTGCCGGGGCGGTAGGCGCCCTCGCCGAAGAAGATGTCCTGGCCGACCGCGACGGCGTCTGCGCCGAGCAGGTCGGTGAGGACGCCCGCGTCGCGGTCGGTGTGCAGGCGTACGCGGCCGAAGTCGTGGCCGAGCTGTTCCTCCAGTTCCCTTCGGACGCCGGCGTCGAGGGGCTGACCGGCGCCGCTGACGATGTCCTTCGGCTCCGGCGCGCGGTTCCTGGCGGCGCGTTCCTTGCGCTTCTTGCGGCGCTGCTCGGCGGACTGCTCCGCGCGCGCGTCCTGGGCCTGGGCGCTGCTCACCGGGTCACCTCCCCGCGTCCGGAGAGCCCTGCGTGCACCGCGCGGGCCAGTTCCTGGCCGAGGCGGCGCGCGGACAGGCCGGCGGGCAGCGGCGGCAGGCCGGCCAGGCCGTCCACCGCGAGGGCGCCGTCCGCGGCGAGGGGCACCCCGTGTTCGCGGACGAGGCGGGACAGCTCGTGCTCGAAGGACGCGGAGACCCGGTCGGGGTCGACGCGGAAGCCGTCGAGGACGAGCTCGCCGACGTCGATGCGTATCTCGCGCGGGTCGCGCTTCACACCCATCCGCGCACCTCCGTCGGCGTCAAGGAGCGTTCCAGCTTGAGGTATTCGGTGCGGGCCGCGGCGAGCATGTGCCGCATCTGCAGCCGGTCGCCCTCCTCTGCGGCGAGGAAGGCGCCGGACAGCGCGATGTTGCGGATCGAGCCGCCCGCGACGGTGAGCTGGGCGAGCAGATCGGGTTCGATGCCCTTGACCGGGGTCTGCGGCGGCAGGACGCGGCGCCAGATCTCGGCGCGCTCCTGCTCGGCGGGGAACGGGAAGTCGACGACGAAGCGGATGCGCCGCATGAAGGCCGTGTCGAGGGCTTTCTTCATGTTGGTGGTGAGGATGGCGAGGCCCCGGTAGGCCTCCATGCGCATCAGCAGGTAGCTGACTTCCAGGTTGGCGTACCGGTCGTGGCTGTCCTTGACCTCGCTGCGCTTGCCGAACAGGGCGTCGGCCTCGTCGAACAGGAGCAGCGCGCCGCCGCGTTCGGCGGCGTCGAAGACCTTGCGGAGGTTCTTCTCGGTCTCGCCGATGTACTTGCTGACGACCTGGGAGAGGTCGATGACGAAGAGGTCCAGGCCCAGTTCCTTGGCCATGACCTCGGCGGCCAGGGTCTTGCCCGTGCCCGAGCCGCCCGCGAAGAGGGCGGTGACGCCGAGGCCGCGGCGCAGGGTGCCCGCGAACCCCCACTCCTGGTGGACCTTGGCCCGCTGCCGGACGTGGGCGACGATCTCGCGCAGCACGCTGGTCTGCCGCTCGTGCAGCACCAGGTCGTCCCAGCCCGCCCCGGGCTCGATGCGCCGCCCCAGCTCGTCCATGCCGACGCGGGCCTCGCCGAGACCGGCCCGCCAGGCGAGCCGGGCCCCGTCGAGCTCGTCCTCGCCCGGCAGGTCGCGCCGCACCGTGGCGGCCGCCGTGCGCACGACGTGCGGGGGCAGCTGGAACTGTGCCACCAGGGAGCGCAGTTCACTTTCGTCGATGTCGACGACTCCGTCGAACTCCCGTGTCCAGAGCACCAGTTGCTCCTCGTCGTCGAGGTGCGGCACGGTCACCCGCTCACCGCGTGCCCGCTCCGACGCGCGCGGATCCGCACTGGAGACGACGACGGGCACGGCGGCCCCGGCCAGGAACGCCTCGGTCGCCGCCCGCTGGTCCCGGTCGAGTTCGCCGACCTCGACGAGCAGGGCGGCCGGGAGCAGGATCGCCTCGCGCTGCCAGAGCCGGGCGAGGGCGTCGCGGGCGACGGGGTCGGTCGGGATGTCCTCGGCGTCCATCGCGTAGATCCCGAGACCGGCGCGGGCGGCCGCCGCGGCGGCGATGTCGGCGCGGCTGCGCAGATCGCCGCCGACCAGCTCGACGAGGAGCGGGGCGTTCGGCCGTCGGCCCGCCGTCCAGCCGGCGGTGACCCGGTCCGCCGCCAGGTCGTACGAGGGCGGGAGTCCGTCGACGACGGGCGTGCGGCGCAGCTGCCCGTGCAGCCGCGCGTCCAGGTAGGGCGAGCCGAGCAGGAAGTGCAGGATGCGCTCGTCGAGCCGGAGCCGGGACGTGGTGAGCCGCGACTCGTCGTCCAGCTCCACCAGACGCCAGCGGCGCAGCGGCGCGACGGGGGTGAGGGCGCTCCAGTGGGGTTCCCCGAGGGCGGCGAGGGCCAGCGAGAACGTGGGGTGGGCACGCTCGGGGTCACCGCTCGCGGCGGCGCAGCGGGCGGCCGCGGTGGGGTCCAACTCGTGGGCGGCGGTGAGCAGGACGAGGTCACGCTCGAAGGGCGTGAGGCCGAAGCAGGAGGTCAGGGCCGTGAGGGGGGCGGCGGTCACGGGCGCGCTCTCGCTCTCCGATACCTCCGGCACGTCCGGCACGTTCGCTACGCGGCCGGGGCCGGTCGGCTCGTCCACGGGTGGGGCGGGGGCGGCTGCCGCCGAGGACGCCGAGGCGTCACCCGTCGAGGACACCGAGGCCACCGGACCGGCGCCACCCGTCGAAGACACCGAAGACCCCGAAGGCACCGAAGACACCGCGTCGGAGCCACTCGCCCGTGCCGCGTGCGCGTCCACGAGGGCCAGTACCCGGCGGATCTCCGCCATCAGCCCCGGGGAGCCACCCCGCTCACCGGCCGCAGCCGGTCCGTTCGCCGTCACGCCCTCACCTGCCCCGTCGTCCGCCCGCACGCCGCCTCAGCTCTCCGTGTCCGCGGCGCCCGCGTCCCCGACTTGCGGCGGGCCCGCCTGCGCGTTCTTGGCGGCGCCGCGCGCCGTGGCCTTGCGCGTCCGGGCAGCGGGCTTGGCCGCGGCCGTCTTGGCGGGAGCCTTCGCGGAGGTCTTGGCCACCGTCTTGCCAGGGTCCTTGCCGGGCTCCTTGCCGGGCTCCTTGCCGGGCTCCTTGGCGGGAGCCTTCGCCGGGGTCTTCGCGGACGGACGGCCCTGCGCGGCAGCGTCGGTACCGGCAGAGACGACACCCGCACCGGAATCGACACCGGCACCGGCACCCGTCGCGCCGCCACCCCCACCCACCGGCCCCGACACCGAAGGCCGGGGCGCGCCCGGCGCTCCGAACGGCAGCACCCGCACCGTGTGCCGCTCGACGGGCGTGGCCGGGGCGGGCCGTTCGCGGCCCTCGATGAAGACGAGCGTCGCCTGGTACACCACGGACAGCGAGTACGGCGTCTGGTGCAGCATCCCCCACAGCTTCGACGTCTCGTCGATGTCCATCACGGTGGGCGTGAACCGCACCTTCTGGACGGCTTCCCCCAGATCGCTGCCCGCCAAGTACGGCTTCTCACCGGCCAGTTCGATCATGTCGGCGGGCAGGACGGGTATCTCGTGCAGGGTGCGCACCACGGAGCCGATGAGCCGCTGCCCGACGAGCGTGGTCTCGTCGCCGTACGCGCTGATGACGTAGTGCAGATCGAGGGCCGCGGCCGGACGCTTGACGAGCCGGCCGTCGGACGCCCTGGTCGGCAGGTCGTTGTTGCGCTGCGAGGTGTTGGGCGTGACCTGGTAGAGGAACACCGTGACGGTGGGCTCCGTCGGCGGATCGGCCGGCGGCTTGCGCGGTTCGACGTTGACGGCGATGTCGATCTCGGGTTGCAGGTTGTCCTCGATCAGCAGGGCGAGGGCCTGGGTGACATGGGCGAGTGCAAGTGCGTTGCTCATGGCGTCAGTTCCTCAGTCCCTCGTTCGGTGCTTCAGGTCGTGCTTCATGTCGCGCTTCACGTCGCGCTTCACGTCGCGCTTCACGTCGTGCTTCACGTCGTACTTCGGGTCGTGCGTCGAGTCGTACGTTCATGCGTCACGCCCCCGCGCGAGGTAGTCCTGGAGGCTCACGGTCGCGCCCTGCCTGACCGGCGCCGAACGCCCTGCCCGCCCCGTGTCGCTCCCCGCCGCGCCGGCCGCCGTGACCTCCAGGCGCCCGATCTGCACGTGCACCACCTGCTCGCCGCCGCCGCGCGCCCCGCGTCGGCCCGGCGACTGCCGCACCGCGTCCCGTGCCGCCGCCGTGTCCACGGCGCTGGGCCGAAGGGGGGCGGGTACGGCGGCGGTTGCGGCCTCCGCACCCGGGCCGGGCACAGCGCGGGACGACCCGTTCCGGGGCGGCGCCCCTGCGCCGCGCTCCCGGACCTCGGTACGGCGAGAGGTGCCGGGAAGCGCGCGCGGCACCGGCGTGGCGGCGGGCCGCAGCAGAGGAGCCTCGGCCGGGGCCGGCGCACCGGGCACCACCCGGGCCGGGTCCGCGGTCCTTTCGGTGTGGACGACGGTGTGGTCGCGCTCCGAGTGGTGCCGCACCTCGCGCGTCATCGACGGTCGCGTCAACTCATCGCTTCCGTAAGGGAGTTGAGTAACCGACGGCTGGATCGGAGCAGCACCGTCGGGCTCGGGGAGTCCGCTGCCGCGCACCGTCTCGACACGCTCGAAAGGACCCGCGAGCCTCGGTCGTACCCGGGCCACGCCGGCCCGCGGCACCGCTCCCCCGGTGTGCCGGGCCAGCAGTCGGTCGAAGTGGTCGGGGGCACGCGTGTCCGGCGCGCCCGCGTCCGGGAACTCGGCGCCCTGCGCGCTCTTGGGCTCAGGCATCCGCACACAGCTCCAGGTAGTAGCGACGGCGCAGCGGGCTGAGCGCCAGGATCTCGGGCTCGCTCCAGCCGTAGGCGGTCGCGAGCAGATGGACGTCGAGCAGGACGTCGCGCGCCCAGGCGTCCAGCTCCGTCCACAGGTAGGAGGCGATGTCGAGTTCGGCGCGGGTGGCCGCCTCGCACTCGGGACAGTTGATGTTGAGCGTCACGTCGGCGGCCGGGTCGACGGCCTCGGCGGCTTCCGCGATCCTGCGCTGGACGGCGGCGGGCAGGGCGTCGGCGGGGACGGTTTCCCCGTCGCGCACCGCCGAGACGACGCACCGGGCGAGCAGCGCCCGGCGGGCGCCGTCGGCGGAGAGTGCCGCGTCCGGGTGCCGGGCCGCCGCCGACAGGTCGGCGACGGTCGGCACCCGGAACGCGACGTCCCAGCCGTCCTCGGTCAGCTGCGCCACCGGCTGCTCCGGCGGCCGCAGGGACCGCGCGAACTCCCCTGCGTCCAGGTCGAATTCCATGTCCGCGCCGCAGGCCGAGCAGTCCAGCCTGACCTGCATGCGCTCACCGAACAGGGTCCGGCGCAGCGTGAGCAGATCGGCCTCGCGGGCGCCGACGGGCAGTGCCTGCAGGGTCTCGGTCCCACCGTCGGCGCCGCCGAGTTCGGGACGTGCGGTGCGGTGCAGGAGCAGGGCGCGGCCGGGGCCGTCGCAGCCGAGCCCCGCCTCCCATGTCGCCAGGAGGTCACCGGCCTGATGGACCGTCATCCCCGCCCCCGTTCCGTTCCGAACCGTTCCGAACCGTGCCGCGCCGTGCCGCCGCCCGCGCGGTGGAATCCGTCCGTCGTCGTGCGCCGCGGCCGTTGCCGCGGCGGATCGTGCTGAGTGGTCAACCCGGTGTGGTTCAGGCCGGGTTGAGGAAGGAGGGCTCCTCCGGCTCGGGCACCTCGTAGTCGCGCTCCCAGCCCTCGCACTCCAGCTTCAGGCTCTGTATCGCCACCGCGTTGGCGTTGGCGTCCAGCTCGCCGAGGACCTGGTACTCGCTCGGCCAGGTCCGGTAGAGCTTGTGCGAGACGGCGACCTGTCCGGCCTCGTTGAGGACCTGGATCACGATGTCCTTGCGGAAGTCGGCCAGCGACACCTCGGAGCCCAGACCGGCGCCGACCTGCCAGACCTTGTTGGCCCAGCGGTCGAACTCGGGGTCGTGGGTGACCCCGCGCTCCAGGGTGATGCCCTCGAACTCCGAGCGGCCCGGCGACTTGCGCGGGGAGCTCGGGTCGCCGCCGTGCCGGTGCTTGACGACCTCGGTGGTCCGCTTGAGCGGACTGATCTTGCTGATGCCCGCGACCGTACGACCGTCCCACAGGACAAGGAACTTGAAGTTCTTGTAGGGGTCGAAGCGATGGGCGTTGACGTTGAACTCAGCCATCGGATTCCTTAACGCCTCAAAAGATCTCTAGAGCTCGAACTGCCCGGACGTCTGCTGGATCTTGACGATCACGAACTCGGCGGGCTTGACCGGTGCGATGCCGACCAGGACGTTGACGACGCCGCCTGCGATGTCCTCGTCCGTCGTCGTGTCGTGGTCGCACTTGACGAAGTACGCCTCGCGCGGCGTGCCGCCCTTGAAGGCGCCCTGGCGGAAGAGGTTGTGCAGGTACGAGGAGGCGCCGAGGCGGATCTGCTGCCACAGGTTCTCGTCGTTGGGCTCGAACACGACCCACTGCAGGCCGCGTTGCAGGCTCTCCTCGACGTGCAGGGCGAGCCGGCGGACGGGCACGTACTTCCACTCGCTGTCCAGGGCGTCGGAGCCCTCCAGCGTGCGGGCGCCCCAGACGGTCGGGCCGATCAGCGGGAAGGTCCGCAGGCAGTTCACGCCCAGCGGGTTGAGCAGACCGCTCTCCCGGTCGGTGAGCTTCACCGCGAGGGAGTGCACCCCGGCGAGCCGGGCCTCGGTGCCCGCGGGAGCCTTCCATACACCGCGTTCGGCGTCCGTCCGGGCGAAGACGCCCGCGACCGCGCCCGACGGCGGGAAGGAGCGCAGCCGTCCGGTGAGCGGGTCGGTGAGCTGCAGCTGCGGGAAGTACAGGCCCGCGTGGTTGCCGCGCACCTGGTCGAAGGCGGCGAGGCCGGCGCGTGCCGCGTCCACGCTGCCCCAGGAGTTCGGCGCGTCGACCAGGAGGAAGATGCGCCGCTCCGCGCAGAGCCGCTGGGCCGCGGAGACGACCGTGATCGCCTCGTCGGTGTTCTCGTACGCCGCCAGCTCGGGCAGGACGAGCAGATTGACGTCGTCCTCGCCGCGCAGCGCCTGGATGCCGCTCTTGTCGGCCTCGGAGCCGATGAGGTCGCGCGGCCCGGGCGCCTCGCCGTCCTCGCCGCCCGCGAGCGGGAACACCGGCGGGTTGACCGAACCTTCGAGGCCCAGGTCGTTGGCGCACTCGCCGACGAAGCGGACCACGTCGTCGGGGTCGGTGGAGCCCGCCACGACCTGGACGCGGCGGCCGAACGCGGTGACCTCGACGCCCGCGAAGGCGTGCTTGCCGGGGGCGTCGGGCAGGGCCCGCAGCTTGCGTTCGAGGAGCAGCGCCAACTCGGTGACGGTGCAGGGGGCTTCGCCGTCGCACTCGGGGTCGTAGAGCGTGAACTCGCGCTCGACCTCACCGATCTTGACGGTCAGGTCGACGGCCAGGTCGGGCAGTTCCTGTCCGAACGGCTTGGAGACGGTGCCCGAGGGGTCGGGGCGGCCCTCGCCGACGACGTCGACGCGGATCAGCGCGGAGCCGGAGTTGACGACGGTCGGCGCGTAGCGGCCGTGCGCGGCGTCCATGGACAGGCCGGTGAAGGCCTCCCGGGCACCACCGCGGGCGTCGTACACACGGAGGTTGAACTCGTCGTCCGGGCAGGCCGTGTCGTGGTCGACGGCGATCCGCAGTCCGTCGCCCCAGTGACCCGGCTCCTTGGCGTGCACCTCCAGGACCGGGCATTCGCTGTGGCCCTCGGTGGACTCCAGGGTGACGCAGGCGGCCTTGCCGCTGCCCGCCTTGGTGACGCGGACGATCACGGCGACGGTGCCGCCGTTGCCGAAGAACTGGTGCACCGCGTAGCCGACGGCACTCTGCGCGCTGAGCCCTCCGAAGCGGCGCTCGAACTCGGCGAAGCTGGTGATCCGTACCGGCTGGTTCAGCGGCCCCCGCCGGGTGTGCCCGACGAAGGCGGTCACCGAGGTCGTGACGGTCGAGATGGTGCGGACGCTGCTGGGAAGCTCTTCGACGTAGACGCCGGGATATGTCGGCTTTGCGGCGCTCACTGCATTCGTCGGCATTCCCCCTCCTATCCCTGCTCAGGCACCGGGTGCTGACACCAGGAGACGGCAGGGAGAAGAGGTGGTTCAGGGCACGCGAAAAGGACCACGCCTTGGTCACGGCGAGTCACGCGCACCTCATCAAGTTTCCCCCGTCATTGCCCGGGCGGTTGGCCGCCCGAGCCAAGCGATGCGCTTGTGACTCCTGATGCGTGAGTGCCCAACGAGTATTAATTCCAGGCGAGTTGAGGGGCAAGGCATGTTCCGGTCACGCCACGAGGAGGTTCCGTGAAGAGCCCACGACCACTTGGTGACGGCCCCAGCCCCCGCACCGTCTCAAGGGGTGGACGGTTTTCAGCCACGTAGGGTCACACCCTTGACCCGAACCGCCGGGGCGCACCCAGCCCGACACCCCTCCTGACACCTCCGGGCAGGCGGCAGCCGGTCGAGACCGGCGCACACCTGCCCGGGGGGTACGCGAACCGTACGGGGCCGGCGCTGGAGTCAGGCGGCCCTGGACCGTCCCGCTCGCCTGGCGGGGGCGGGCTCCGGCACGTCCTCGGCCCAGTACGCCTCGTCGTCGGCGAAGTCGGGGGCCTGGAAGGGTTCCGTCGCCGGCGGCGGCGACACTGCGGTGGGACGGTGGGCTTGCTCGTCCGAGGCGGAGAACAGCGACGTCAGGTCGATGAGAGGACTGCCTTTCGGTACGGGCCCCTCGACGGGGCCCGGTGTGCCGTGACACGGCGCATCAGTGCTACAGCTTGGTCATCTTGTCGTAAGGGCTCAGGATCCGCAGCTGCGCCGAGCCGAAATCGACGAGGGCGGCGATCCCGTCCTCGATGCCGATCACCTGGCCGAGGCCGTGTACGTCATGAGTGACCTGGTCGCCCACAGCGAAGTGCTTGGGGGTCGGTGCGACCGGTGCTTTGAACGGGCTGGTGGGCAAATGACGCTTCGGTGCCGCAGGCTTTGTCATGGCTCAGTATGCGCCCACGCGCGCCTCCTTCGTGCCGCCCCTCCCCCCACATCCCACGCCTGACGCCCTCGCCACGTCTCTGACCTGCTATTTCGATACGTGGCGAGGAATCCGCGACTCAGTAAATTCGTGGCACGAAAGGGATATTCAGCGCAATCCGGCGAAGAGATCGTTCTCGGGCACGGGAGCGTCGGTGGTGTCCCGCACCCGGACGAAGGTCTCGACGCCCATCAGCTCGGTGAACCTCTCCTGGCCCATCTTGAGGAAGAAGATGTTCTCGCCCTGACTGGCGTGCGCGGCCAGGGCGTCGAACTTCTGGCCGCCGTACGCGGCGGTGTCCACCCAGGTGGTGATCTCCTCGTCGGGCAGGCCGATCTCGGCCGGCGCGGCGGTCTCGGCGGGGTCCGGCTCCGGCATGTCCTCGCCGAACTCGCGCAGGACCTCACCGAACCGCTGCATCGCCGAGCGCGGCATCGTCGTCCAGTACACCTTGGGGGTCAGCTCGGTCATGGCGAGCGCGGCCATCGTGATGCGGTTGGCCTGGATGTGGTCGGGGTGCCCGTAGAAGCCGTTCTCGTCGTACGTCACGAGCACGTCGGGCCGGTAGTGCCGCAGGAGCTCCGCGAGCCGGGCGGCACCCTCCTCCACGGGGGTCTGCCAGAACGCCCCGGGGGCGTCGTTGCCCGGCCAGCCCATCATTCCGGAGTCGCCGTAGTCGAGCATCTCCAGATCACTGATCTTGAGGATCTCGCAGCTCGACTCCAGTTCCTGGCGTCGCATCCGGGCCACGGCCGCCGGATCGTGTCCGGGATCACCCGGTTTGACACCACCCGGTCCATCACCGCAACTGCCGTCGGTACAGGTCACGAGCACCGTGCGGACGCCCTCCGCCGCGTACCGCGCGAGGATTCCCCCGGTTCCGGTCGCCTCGTCGTCGGGGTGGGCGTGCACCGCCATGAGCGTCAAGGGCCCGTCGTTCATGAATGCGTCCTCCTGCGTGAAACGGCCTCGGTACGGGTCCGGATCACAGCGGGGCGGTCGACCTGCCGGTGTCCCTGCCCCCGCCCGCGCGGCGCCGGTCCCTCGGCAGGTGCAACGTCGCCGAGCGGACCGGCTGTTCCCGTCCCGTACGGGAACGCTCCCGCGGCCGGCCCACAGGGGCCGGACCGTGGCGGTCAGGCCGGGGCCACCGCGCGGCCGGTCTGCGGGGAGATCATGCCGGCGCACAGGCCGCGGGCCGCGAGGCCCTGGGCGATGCGCGAGATCGCGGCGCGGGTGTTGGCGGGCCAGTCGTGCATGAGGATGACCTGGCCGTCGGTGAGCCGGGCGGCGGCCTGCACGATCGCGTCGGTGCTCGCGCCGTTCCAGTCCTGCGAGTCGACGTCCCAGATGATCTGCGTCAGGCCGTACTTGGCGGCGACGGAGCGCACCGTCGCGTTCGTCTCGCCGTAGGGCGGCCGGAACAACCGGGGCGTGCCGCCTCCCCCGGCGGCGATCGCCTGCTGGGTGCGGGAGATCTCGGAGTCGATCTGGGCCTGGCCGAGCTGGGTCAGGTGGGGGTGGGTGTAGCTGTGGTTGCCGACCCACATGCCGGCGGCGACCTGCGCACGGACCTGGGCCGGATCGGCGGCGGCGTACTGGCCCTGGTTGAACATCGTGGCGCGCAGCCCGTTCTGCCGGAGCGCGGTGAGCAGGGCCGGCGTGCTGCCGGCCGGGCCGTCGTCGAAGGTGAGCCCGACGTAGCCGCCGCAGGCGGCGGCCCGCGCCGAGGCGGTGGTGTCGACGGCGAGGGTGCACGCACCG
>NZ_JAMOLN010000172.1 GCF_024448165.1 Streptomyces longispororuber | reverse complement strand
CGATACGGGGGCGCCGTCCGCCGCACGGCGGGCGGCGAGGCCGTGGAGGTACGCGGACACCGATGCCGCGTCCCGGGGCCGGAGGCCCGCCGCCAGGAGGGAACCGGTGAGGCCCGACAGGACGTCGCCGCTGCCCGCGGTGGCGAGCCAGGGCGTGCCCGTCGGGTTCACCCGGACCGGGCCGCCGTCCGCAGACGCCACCAGCGTCGTGGAGCCCTTCAGGAGGACGGTCGCGCCGTACCGGGACGCCAACTCCCGTACGGACGAAAGGCGTCGGGACTCCACCTCGTCCCGGGCCGAGCCCAGCAGGGCAGCCGCCTCCCCGGCGTGCGGGGTGAGGACGGTGGGGCCGGTGCGGGCCCGTACCGCCGCCTCGCCCGCCAGCCGGAGGCCATCCGCGTCGATCAGCACCGGCACGTCCGACGCCAGGACGTCCCGGACGCCCGACGCGTCGTCGCCCAGGCCGGGCCCGA
Source organism: Streptomyces longispororuber (assembly GCF_024448165.1). Taxonomy (GTDB): domain Bacteria; phylum Actinomycetota; class Actinomycetes; order Streptomycetales; family Streptomycetaceae; genus Streptomyces; species Streptomyces longispororuber_A. The sequence continues at coordinate 23,710 of NZ_JAMOLN010000172.1, read as the reverse complement.
GCACCCAGGACTGGACCCGGCCCGCCTTCGCCGGCGGCCCGGCCGACACCAGCGTCTCCGGGAACCGGGTGAGCACCGCGTCGGCCGCCGGTCCCACGTAACGGACCGCCCCGGCCCCGCCGTGCAGCGCCCCGGCGACCGCGAGCACCGCCGCCCCCGGGTAGCGCGCCGAACCGGCGACCACGCCCACCACGCCCCGCCGGTACTTGTCGCTCTCGCCGGTGGGGTGGGGCAGCAGCGCCGCCACGTCGTCGTACTGCAGCGACTCCAACCGTGCCTCGGCGAGCGGGAGTTCGAGGCCGATGTCGATCTGGCGGAGGGCGCCGGCGTAGCCGTGCGCCGGGTCGATCAGGAGGCCCGGCTTGTACGTGCCGAACGTGACGGTCGCGTCCGCGTCGACCGCCTCGCCGTGCACCTCGCCGGTGTCCGCGTCGACCCCGCTGGGCAGGTCGACGGCCACCACGAGTCCCCGTGCGGCGGCGGCCAGTTCGGCCGCGCGCGGGCGCAGGCCGCCCTTGCCGCCGATGCCCACGATGCCGTCCACCACCAGGTCGGCCCGGCCCACGGTCTCCACGGCCGCCTCCGCCGCCGCGTCGAGCACGGTGCCGCCCGCCGCGCGCAGCGCCGCCAGGCCCCCCGCGTGCGCCCGGTCGGGCGCGAGGAGCAGCGCCGTGACGCCCGCGCCGCGCCGGGCCAGCCGGGCGCCCGCGTACAGGGCGTCGCCGCCGTTGTCCCCGGACCCGGCCAGCAGCGCGATCCGGGACCCGTACACCTTGCCGAGCAGGTCGGCGCAGGCGGCGGCGAGTCCCGCGGCGGCCCGCTGCATCAGCGCGCCGTCCGGGAGCCGCGCCATCAGTGCGCGTTCGGCGGACCTGACTGTTTCCACGTCGTAGGCGTAGCGCATGTCATCGAGTGTCTCCCAGGAGGTGGGTGCGGAGCAGATCGGCGGTCTCGGCGGGGTGGGTGGACCAGCCGTTGTGGGCGCCGGGGAAGGCGGCCAGTCCGAGCCCGAGGCGGTCGGCGATGAGGGCCGCGGGACGGTACGGGAGGTGCGGGCGGGTCCGGGTGCCCGCCGCCAGGGTGAGGCGCGGCCCGGCCTTCGCCAGCGCGTCGAGGTCGGGCTCGTACGCGGCGAAGCTGCGGTGCTCGTGGCGCAGCGCCAGCGGGGCGTTCGCCGCCATCCTGGCCATCGCCCGCACGGCTCGGGGCGAGGGCGGCCCGTCCGTGGCAGGGCGCGGCAGCAGCACCGGGCCGATCCCGCGCAGGAACCGCTCGCCGGCCGCTTCCGGGCCCCGTGCCTCGAACGTCTCGTACACCTCCTGGAAGAACGCCAGCTGCTCGGCCGCGTCCGGCAGCACGCTCCACGACGGCGGCTCGTGCGCCACCGCGGCGCGGACCCGCTCCCCGTGCCGGGCCAGCAGCGCGAGGGTGACGATCGCGCCGCTGGACGCGCCCGCCACGTAGGCCGGTTCGCCGGGGGAGACCGCGTCGAGGAGGCGGCGCGCGTCGTCCGCGTGGACCGGCACCTGCTGCTCGGTGTGCGGGCCGTCGAGCGTGCTGCGCGAGTAGCCGCGCGGGTCGTGCGTGAGCACCGTGAACGTGCCGGCCAGGGCGTCCGCGAGCGGGTCGAGGGCCGCGGCGTCGCCGCCCGCGCCGGGCAGCAGCAGGAGGACGGGCCCGGTGCCGCGCAGCTCGTGGTGGAGGGTCGCGCCGGGCACCCGCAGCGTGTGGGCGGTGATCAACTGTCTTCCTCCGTCGGCCAGTTGGTGAGCGTGATGTGGAGCGCCTCCAGGGCGCGGGCCCAGGTCGCCGTCACGTCCCGGTCGTGCCGGAACCCGCCCGCGAGCTCCAGCGTGACGAAGCCGTGGAACGTGCTGCGCAGCAGCCGGCCCGCGTCCGTCAGATCGGGCTCGCCCAGGCCGTAGCCGCGCAGCAGCGCGTGGACGCACGTGAGATTGCGGCGCAGTCCCGGGTGCTCGTCGAACGCCGACGGGTCGAGCTCCAGCTGCGTCGCCGCGTACCGGCCGGGGTGGGCGAGCGCGAAGTCCCGGTACGCGTGCGCGAACGCCAGCAGCGCGTCACGGCCCGACCGGCCCGCGAGCGCGTCCGAGATCCGGTCGGCGAGGTCGAGCCCGGACAGGATCGCGACCCGTGTGCTCAGGTCGGAGACGCCCTTGACGTGCGCGTACAGGCTCGCGTCCTTGACGCCGAAGCCGCGGGCGAGCGCCGCGATCGTGAGGTGCTCGAAGCCGACGGCGTCCGCGAGGTCCGCGGCGGCCGCCACCACCCGCTCCCGGGTGAGACCCGCCCTGGCCATCATCATCGTCGTCGTCCTCGCTCCGTCTTCCCGGGGATCAGAAACCTAGGAACCCTAGGTTGTTCCCTACGATACCTAGGTTCCCGGGCAGATCAACGGCTTTTCGGGGGACCTCGCCGCGCGGCTGCCGGGCATCGGGCGCCCGGCCGGATTCCCTCGGCCCATGACCAGCACCCTCGTGCGCGGCGGCGTCGCCGCCCTGCTCGCCCTCGCCGCGGCGCTGCCGGCAGGCCCGGCCCTCGCCGACCCCGTCCCGCCCCGGCCCGCCGCCCCCGCCCAGGGCCCCGCGCTCGTCCCCGGCATCCCGCTCGCGCCGTACGACACCCGCCCGCTGGACACCCCCGACCAGGCGCTGCCGCCCCGGGTGTACGAGCCGAGCGCCGCCGAGGACGCCGTCGAGCCGTACGAGCCGCCGCTCGGCTCCGACCCGCTCGTCGAGTACGTGCCCCCGAGCGAGGTGCCGGCCGCACCCGGCAGCCTCGGCGCGCCGGCCGCCGCCACCTGCACCAAGAAGACCGGCACCCACCAGCGCAAGGTCGAGCGCTGGCTGCGGCTGAAGGTGGACGGCAAGCAGTCGCCCGCCGACTGCCGGGCCATCCGCGCCTTCCAGACCAAGCAGGGCATCCGCCCGAACATCGGCTACGCAGGACCCGTCACCTGGGCCCGCATGCAGTGGCTGTCCGCCCGCAAGAACCCGAACGCGGCGAAGAAGTGCCCCACGCGCGCGTACCGCCTCGCCTGCGTCGACCTGCCGCGCCAGCTGATGTGGGTCACCAAGGGCAAGAAGGTCGTCTTCGGCCCGGTCCCGATCCGCAGCGGACGTGCCGGGTACGCGACCCGCACGGGCTGGCACAAGGTCTACTGGAAGCACAAGAACCACTGGTCGACCCTCTACAACACCCCGATGCCGTACTCCCAGTTCTTCAGCGGCGGGCAGGCCTTCCACGCCATCTACGGCAACGTGTACAACCCGCCCGGCTCGCGCGGCTGCGTGAACATGCGGCTCGGCGACGCCAAGAGGCTGTGGGGTGTCCTGAAGAAGGGCGACCGCGTGTACGTGTGGGGCCGCAAGCCCGGCACCTGAGGGGCTGTCCGACCCCTCTGAGAGACTGGGCCCACGATGAACGAGAACGTGACTGCCCCGCTCCGCGCCCGTGCCGAGATCGATCTGGCCGCACTGAAGGCCAACGTGCGGTCCCTGCGCGCCCATGCGCCCGGGGCCGCGTTCATGGCCGTCGTGAAGGCGGACGCGTACGGGCACGGCATGCTCCCGGTGGCCCGCGCCGCCAAGGAGGCGGGTGCCGAGTGGATCGGCACCGCCACCGCCGAGGAGGCACTCGAACTGCGCGCGGCCGGGCTGACCGGGCGCGTCATGTGCTGGCTCTGGGTGCCCGGCGGGCCCTGGCGCGAGGGCATCGAGGCCGATCTCGACATGTCCGTGAGCGGCATGTGGGCGCTGCGCGAAGTGACCGCCGCCGCACGGGAATCGGGCCGCACCGCCCGGATCCAGCTGAAGGCCGACACGGGGCTCGGGCGCAACGGCTGCCTGCCCGCCGACTGGCCCGAGCTGGTGGGCGCCGCCCTGGACGCGCAGCGGGCGGGCCTCGTCACCGTCACCGGCCTGTGGTCCCACTTCGCGTGCGCCGACGAGCCGGGGCATCCGTCGATCGCCGCGCAGCTGGACCGCTTCCGCGAGATGGTCGCGTACGCGGAGGGGGAGGGCGTCACCCCGGAGGTGCGGCACATCGCCAACTCGCCGGGCACGCTCACCCTCCCCGAGACCCACTTCGACCTCGTCCGCCCCGGCATCGCCATGTACGGCATCTCGCCCAGCCCCGAGCTCGGCACGCCCGCCGACTTCGGCCTGCGCCCCGTCATGACGCTGAAGGCGAACCTCGCGCTCGTGAAGCACGCGCCGGGTGGACTCGGCGTCAGTTACGGGCATCACTACGTCACACCGGGCGAGACCACCCTCGGTCTGGTCCCGCTCGGTTACGCGGACGGCATCCCGCGGCACGCGTCGGGTACGGGCCCCGTCCTGATCGGCGGCAAGCGGCGCACGGTCGCGGGCCGGGTCGCGATGGACCAGTTCGTCGTCGACCTCGGCGGCGACGAGCCGGCGGCCGGGGACGAGGCGGTGCTGTTCGGCCCGGGCGACGGGGGCGAGCCGACCGCCGAGGACTGGGCGGCCGCGTCGGGAACCATCGCGTACGAGATCGTCACGCGGATCGGTTCCCGCGTGCCGCGCGTCTACGTGGACGAAGCATGACCCCTGGCCCCTAGGAGGAGCGGCACGTGAGCGAGAGCAGCGGACAGGCCACGGCGGCCGTCGCCGAGGCCGCGGCCTCGGCGACCTGGCGGCGGGCCGGCCTCGCGGGCGCCGCGATAGGCGTGGTCGCCGCGGGCGCCGCCGCCGGTGTCGCCGTCGAGCGGCTGACCGTCGGGCGCGGGATGCGCCGCAAGGCACGGCTCGCCCTCGACGCGTCGGGGCCGTACGGCGCGCTGCGCGGGGTGCCCGGCAAGGCGTACGCCGACGACGGCACCGAGCTCTACTACGAGGTCGACGAGGTCGAGCCGGAGAGCGGCGCGGGCCCGCGCCGACGGCGCCTGTTCGGCCGCAAGGCCCCCGCCCCGGTCACCGTCGTCTTCAGCCACGGCTACTGCCTCAACCAGGACTCCTGGCACTTCCAGCGCGCGGCCCTGCGCGGCGTCGTGCGTTGCGTCTACTGGGACCAGCGCAGCCACGGCCGCTCCGGGCGCGGCGTCGAGCAGGTCGAGGAGGGCACGGCGGTCTCCATCGACCGGCTCGGCGGCGACCTGGCGGCGGTCGTCGCCGCGGCCGCGCCCGAGGGCCCGCTCGTCCTCGTCGGCCACTCCATGGGCGGTATGACCGTGATGGCGCTGGCCGACCGGCTGCCGGACCTGATCCGTGACCGGGTCGTCGGCGTGGGCCTGGTCGGGACGTCGTCGGGCAAGCTCGGCGAGGTCAACTACGGGCTTCCGGTGGCCGGGGTGAACGCGATCCGGCGCGTGCTGCCCGGGGTGCTCAAGGTCCTGGGGCAGCGGGCCGAGCTGGTCGAGAAGGGGCGGCGGGCGACGGCCGACCTGTTCGCCGGGATCATCAAGCGGTACTCGTTCGCGTCCAGGGACGTCGACCCGGCGGTCGCCCGGTTCGCCGAGCGGATGATCGAGGGCACGCCCATCGACGTGGTCGCCGAGTTCTACCCGGCGTTCCAGGAGCACGACAAGACGGCCGCCCTGGCGCACTTCGCGCGCCTGCCGGTGCTGGTCCTCGCGGGCGACCAGGACCTGGTGACGCCGAGCGAGCACAGCGAGGCGATCGCGGCGCTGCTGCCGGACGCCGAGTTCGTCCTGGTACCGGACGCCGGACACCTGGTGATGCTGGAGCACCCGGAGGTCGTCACGGACCGGCTGGCCGACCTCCTGGCCCGCGCGGGCGCGGTCCCCACAGGGGCTACCGTGGGCAGTTATGGAGACACCGGCAGCACCGCACAGCCCGGCGGCTGACCCCGCCACCCCCGTCACCCCTGTTTCTACGGTCACGGTGACCGTCAACTCCCCCGACGAGATGCGGGAGTTGGGCCTCGCCCTGGCCAAGCAGCTGCGCCCCGGCGACCTCGTGATGCTCACCGGTGAGCTGGGCGCGGGCAAGACGACGCTGACCCGCGGGCTCGGCGCGGGCCTGGGCGTGCGGGGCGCGGTGACGTCGCCGACGTTCGTCATCGCCCGCGTCCACCCGCCGCTGTCCGGCGGCCCCGCCCTGGTCCACGTCGACGCGTACCGGCTCGGCGGCGGCCTGGACGAGATGGAGGACCTCGACCTCGACGTGTCGCTGCCGGACTCGGTGGTCGTCGTGGAGTGGGGCGACGGCAAGGTCGAGGAGCTGTCCGACGACCGGCTGCACGTGATCATCGACCGGGCCACGGGCGACACCACGGACGAGGTCCGGATCGTGACGCTGAACGGCATCGGGGCGCGCTGGGCCGAGGCGGACCTGGGCTCCCTGGCGGGCTGACGGCCCGGCGGCAGGTATTCCGACAACGCGTCGGCAAAATGTTGCGCGACGCGGCTTCGCCGTGTTCACATGGGGGTGTGACGTAGTTAGGTCTACCTAACTTAGCTTGCTCCGGCGGCCCACGGGAGGCGTCCATGTCGACTTCGGAACGTGACGGGTTCTCGATGCGGGACCTGCTGGCGGCGTGTGCGGCGGCCCGCACCGTCTCGACCCCACCGGTGGAAGCGCCCTGCCAGGGGCGGACGGCCGCACCGGTCGGCGGCTCCGCCGCGGGCCACGAGCAGCCGCACGCCACCCGCCCGCGCGACGCGAAGGCCCGCCCCTACCGCGCGTAGCGGCGGCTACGGCACCACGACGACGCTGCGGCCGATCGTGGCGAACTCCCACATCAGGTCGCCGTGCTCCCGCGACTGGCGGATGCCACCGGTCTTCTTCGACGCGCCGGGCGCCGCCGTCGACCCGTCCACCGCCGCGCTGAACCCGACCGCGAGCCCCTGCGCCGTGGCGAACCGCACGACGTGCTCGATCGGCACGCCGTCCGTCCCGGTGACCGAACCGGAGCGCGAGGTCACCGTGTACGCACCGGGCGCCGGGTCCACCGAACCCGCCGTCACCGGGTACGAGCGCACGCCCTTGTTCGCCGGGGTGACCAGCCACACCCGGTCCTTGCCCAGCGAGTACACGACCCGCTCGCCCTTGCCGGACTGCGCGGGCAGCGCCATCGGGTCCGCCTTCTCCTTGGGGGAGCGGGACGCCGTGGCGGACGGGGAGTCGGTCTTCGGCTTGCCGAGGTCGGCCGGCGCGTTCGCCGACGCCTGGTAGGCGAGGACGCCGACCACGGCGAGCGCGCCCGCGGTCAGCGCGGTGACGAATCCGGTGCTGCTCCGTGCCACCAGGTGCCTGCCTCTCAAGTCCGAACCTCTGGGTGACGGTAGCAGCCGGGGCCCCACGCCCCCGGGCTTGTGGGAGCGCGGACGTGTCCGCCCCTCCGGAGCCGTAGGCTGTTTGCGTGCTGTTGCTCGCCATGGATACCGCCACCCCCGCCGTCACCGTCGCCCTGCACGACGGTTCCTCCGTCGTCGCGGAGTCGAGTCAGGTGGACGCCCGCAGGCACGGGGAGCTGTTGCTGCCCGCCGTCGACCGCGTGCTCGCCGAGGCCGGTGTGCGGCTCGACGCCGTGACCGGGATCGTCGTGGGCGTCGGCCCGGGCCCGTACACCGGACTGCGCGTCGGGCTGATGACCGCCGACACCTTCGGCCTCGCGCTCGACGTCCCCGTGCACGGTGTGTGCACGCTGGACGGGCTCGCGTTCGAGGCCCAGGTGGACGGCCCCTTCGTCGTCGCCACCGACGCACGGCGCAAGGAGGTGTACTGGGCCCGGTACGAGAACCCGCGGACCCGCACCACCGACGCCGCCGTCGACCGGCCCGCCGACATCGCCGAGCAGGTCGCCGGACTGCCCGCCGTGGGCGCCGGAGCCCTGCTCTACCCGGACACGTTCCCGGACGCGCACGGGCCCGAGCACGTGTCCGCCGCGGCCCTCGCCGCCCTCGCCGCGGAGCGGCTCGCGGCGGGCGAGGAACTGCTCGAACCGCGGCCCCTCTACCTGCGCCGCCCCGACGCGCAGGTCCCCAAGAACTACAAGGTGGTCACCCCCAAGTGACCTCCTTGAGCGCCGAACTGCGCGAGATGCGCTGGTGGGACATCGATCCCGTGCTCGCCCTGGAGAAGGACCTCTTCCCGGACGACGCCTGGTCGCGCGGCATGTTCTGGTCCGAGCTCGCGCACGCGCGCGGCCTCGGCTCGACGCGGCGGTACGTCGTCGCGTACGAGGGCGACCGGCTCATCGGGTACGGCGGCCTGGCCGCCTCCGGGGACCTGGCCGACGTGCAGACCATCGCCGTCGCCCGCGACCAGTGGGGCACCGGGCTCGGCGCCCGGCTGCTCACCGAACTCCTGCGGCACGCCACCGCCTTCGAGGTCGCCGAGGTGATGCTCGAAGTGCGCGTGGACAACACCCGGGCGCAGAAGCTGTACGAGCGCTTCGGCTTCGAACCGATCGGCTTCCGGCGCGGCTACTACCAGCCGGGCAACGTGGACGCCCTCGTGATGCGCCTGACCACTGAGAAAGCGACCGAAGAGAAGAACCATGGCTGACGAACCGCTCGTCCTCGGCATCGAGACCTCCTGCGACGAGACCGGCGTCGGCATCGTCCGCGGCACCACCCTGCTCGCCGACGCCGTCGCCTCCAGCGTCGACGAACACGCCCGCTTCGGCGGCGTCGTCCCCGAGGTCGCCTCCCGCGCGCACCTGGAGGCGATGGTCCCCACGATCCAGCGCGCCCTGAAGGACGCGGGGGTGACGGCCAAGGACCTCGACGGGATCTCCGTCACCGCCGGGCCCGGCCTCGCGGGCGCCCTGCTGGTCGGCGTGAGCGCGGCAAAGGCCTACGCGTACGCGCTCGGCAAGCCGCTCTACGGCGTCAACCACCTGGCCTCGCACATCTGCGTCGACCAGCTGGAGCACGGCCCGCTGCCCGAGCCGACGATGGCGCTGCTGGTCTCCGGCGGGCACTCGTCGCTGCTGCTGTCCAGCGACATCACCGCGGACGTGCGGCCGCTCGGCGCCACCATCGACGACGCGGCGGGCGAGGCGTTCGACAAGATCGCGCGCGTGCTCAACCTGGGCTTCCCCGGCGGGCCGGTCATCGACCGGTACGCGAAGGAGGGCGACCCGGACGCGATCACCTTCCCGCGCGGCCTGACCGGCCCGCGCGACCCCGCCTACGACTTCTCCTTCTCCGGCCTGAAGACCTCGGTGGCCCGCTGGATCGAGGCCAAGCGCGCGGCCGGCGAGGACGTGCCGGTGCGCGACGTGTCGGCGTCGTTCCAGGAGGCCGTCGTGGACGTGCTGACGCGCAAGGCCGTGCGGGCCTGCAAGGACGAGGGCGTCGACCACCTGATGATCGGCGGTGGCGTCGCCGCCAACTCGCGGCTGCGGGCGCTGGCCCAGGAGCGCTGCGAGCGGGCCGGGATCCGGCTGCGGGTGCCGCGTCCCAAGCTGTGCACGGACAACGGCGCGATGGTCGCCGCGCTCGGCGCCGAGATGGTCGCCCGCAACCGGCGGCCCTCGTCGTGGGACCTGTCGGCGGACTCGTCGCTGCCGGTGACCGAGACGCACGTGCCGGGGCACCACCACCACGACCACGTGCACGAGGTCAGCAAGGACAACCTGTACTCGTGACGGTCGCGCTGATGTGGGAGGCCCGGGCCGTCGAGGGGCGCGGCGAGGAGCTCATCGACTGGGCGAAGGGCCAGGTCCTGGAGCCGGAGCCGGTCAGGCGCGAGACGTTCCGCGCGCCGCAGGACCGGGTCCTCGTCATCACCTGGTGGGACGCCGCGTACGACGCCGCCGTCCCCGAACTGCCCGAGCCCGACGCCGCGTTGGTGACCCGGGCCGTGCACCGGTGGCGGTTCGAGGCGGTGTGACGGCCGCGCCCCGGCGGGCCGTGGGTAGTCTCCGCGGATGGACATCCGCATCGAGCGCGTCAGCGCCGCGAGCCAGGAGATCGTCGACGCCTTCGGACGGCTGCTGCCGCAGCTGTCCTCGACGGCGGTTCCGCTCGACCGCGCGGCGGTCGACCGGCTGGTGACGGGCGACGCCACGGTCCTGCTCGTCGCGCGGGCGCCCGAGGGCATCGTGGGCACGCTCACCCTGGCGCTGCTGCCGCTGCCCTCCGGACTGCGCGGCCGCGTCGAGGACGTGGTGGTCGACGCCGCCGCGCGCGGCCGGGGCGTCGCCGCCCGGCTCATCGAGGAGGCCGGGCGGATCGCCGCGGAGGCCGGCGCGAGGACGGTGGACCTCACCTCGCGGCCGGAGCGCGCGGCGGCCAACCGGCTCTACGAACGGCTCGGGTTCCGGGCCAGGCAGTCGACCGTCTATCGGCTCATTCCGGGGGAAACCAGGAGCACCGGCGCCTGAGAACCGGCTGAGATTTCCGGAACTGTGCGCCAAGTGGTTTACCGGCGTACTAATTCGGACTTACGTTCCCTGCGTGAGCGAGAAGAAACGGTTCCGTGCGCGTGCGGTGAAGGTGGTGGCGATCGCCACCGGCTGCGTCCTCGTGCTCGGCGGGGGAGCGGCCGGCTGGGCGTACTGGCACCTCGACCGCAACATACGCAGCGTCGACATCGACAAGGCCCTCGGCGACGACCGCCCGGCCCGCGCCGACCAGGTCGCCGCGTCGCCCTCGGCGTCCCCGACGCAGGAGCCCGTCGAGAAGGGCGTCCTGAACCTCCTCGTCCTCGGCTCGGACTCCCGGACCGGCAAGGCGAACAAGGCGCTCGGCGGCGGCGCGGAGGGCGGGGCCCGGTCCGACACGGCGATGGTCGTGCACCTGAACGCGGACCGCACCGAGGCGACCGTCGTGAGCATCCCCCGCGACACCCTCGTCGAGCGCCCCTCGTGCCCGACGGAGTCCGGCGGCACGACCGCGGTCGCGTACAACGTCATGTTCAACAGCGCCTACGCGGTGGGCGGTCCGGTCTGCGCCGTGAAGACCGTCGAGAAGCTCACCGGGGTCCGCATGGACCACTACCTGGAGATCGACTTCGCGGGCTTCGCCGACCTCGTCGACGCACTCGGCGGCGTGGACGTGACGACGGACGAGGACATCGACGACGACCTCAGCCACCTCGACCTGAAGGCCGGGCAGCACCACCTCGACGGCGAACAGGCCCTGGCCTTCGCGCGCACCCGGCACGGCATCGGCGACGGCAGCGACCTGGGCCGCATCAAGCTCCAGCAGGAGCTCGTGAAGTCGCTGGCCGCCGAGGTCTCCGACACCGGCCTGTTCTCCGACCCGGCCCGCCTCTACAAGGTCGCCGACGCCGCGACCGGCAGCCTCACCGCGGACACCGGACTCGACTCGCTGTCCGAACTCTCCGGCCTGGCCAGGAGCCTGGGCGAACTGCCCGCCGACGCCGTGCAGACGGTGACGATGCCGGTGGTGCGGGCCCCGTCGGACATCAACCGGGTGGTGGCGGACGAGCCGGAGGCTACGGAGCTGTGGGAGTCGCTGCGCTGAGCTGCACCGTCCGCGTGCCCTCCGCGAAGGCGCCGAACGACTGGGACCAGCTCTCCGCCCCCGGCCAGTGGTACGTCACCCGGCCCACGCCCGGCTCGTAGTGCGCCGTGTACACGGTGCCGAGCCCGTCGTCGTAGGTGTTCTTGTGCAGCGGTGGCCGCAGCAGGGCCGTCACGTCCGGGCCCGCCGCGCGGATCGTGGCGAGCCGCAGGCCGGTGCGGGTGGCCCGCTCCTGCTCCTCGGTGACCGGGAGGTGCTGGTGGTTGGCGGCGCAGGCGTCCGGTGCCACGGTGAGCTCGATGTCCGGGCCGACGTGGACGGTCACGGCGCGCTCGCGGTCGACGAGGGTGACGTTCTGCGGGATGTTCACCGGGATGCCGGCGAGCCTGGCCACGGCCTCGTCGACGGTGTCGCAGGTCTCCAGGAGGTAGCGCAGCACGATGACGACGGCGAACCCCGGCCCGTGCACCGGGCGGCCGCCGAAGGTGAGGGAGACGGCGAGCCCGGCGTCGTTCATCCCGTCGAGCAGGCCCCAGCCGCCGTCCTGCGTGCCGATCACCGGCCGCAGGAAGTGCGAGCGGACGATCGCGCCCTCGACGGCGTCGGGCTCGAAGTCGTAGTTGCGCACGAGGGTGCCGGGGACGCCCAGCTGCGTGCAGCCCGCGAAGAACGGGCGGATCGCCGCGAGGGTGAGGAGGGTGCCGGCGCCCGGCCGGTCCGCCTGGCCGGCCAGCCGGTCGAGCGTCGGCAGCAGCTCGGGCAGGTGCGTCGCGAACAGCTTCCGGGCGCGCTCGGCGCCCTCCGGGGTGCGCCCCTCCTCCGTGAGCCAGGACAGCGCCTGCGGCCACAGCGGGCCGACCTGCTCGGCCCAGCGGCCGTCGGAGCCGTCACCGATGTCGAGGGCGCGGAAGGTCTTGCGCAGGGTCGTCATGGCCGAACCGTAGGAAATTTCGCGGTCAAATGTCCACGGTCGGCCGGGAATAGGGCCGCTCGTACGTCAACAGGTAGCGCCAGTAGAGGAGTTGGCGCACCTCGCTGCCGGGGAGCAGCCGGGCCGCCGCCGCCCTGACCTCGGGCAGCGTCATCTCCGGCTCCCGGACCGGCGGCTTGGGCGGGGGAGCGGTCAGGCCGCGGGCGCGGTCGGCGAGGTGGACGGCGACGCGGGCGACGGCGTTCGCCGGGGAGGCGACGACGTCCCACGGGGTGATGCCCGCGTAGCAGCCGAGGACGAGGAGCCGGCCGCCGGGAGCCAGCGCGTCCCGCAGGCGCGTCACCGTCCCGAACGGCATGTGGTGCAGGCTCGCCAGGCAGGTGATCACGTCGTAGCGGGCCGCCGGGAGCGCGATGCGGGCCGCGTCGCCCAGGCGGTAGCGGGGCCCGCCGCCGGACGCCTCCGCCACGGCCAGGGTCCCCGGGTCCGGGTCGAGGGCGTCCACCCGGTAGCCGTGGGCCACCAGGCGGCGGGCGAAGCGGCCGGTCCCGCAGCCGACGTCGAGCGCGGTGCGGCCGTGCCGGGGCAGCCGGCGCAGCAGCAGGGCGTGGTAGTGGTCGTTGTGGTCGAACGGCATGGGCCCTGACCCTCCCAGGATGCGGATCAGGGCACCGTAAAAAAGAATTCCGAGAAAGTTCGGCGGCCGTGTCGATCCGGCCGGTCCCCGTTCGACGCAGGGGTGAGAGGCCGGAAGAGACGGCCGCCCGTACCGAGGAGATCACCATGCCGCGCTACCTGACGATGGTCCGCATCGACGAGACGACCGCCCCCGCCGAGGGCCCCAGCGAGGGGCTGATGCAGCGCATGGGCGCGCTCATCGAGGAGATGACGAAGGCGGGCGTGCTGCTCGACACGGCCGGGCTCACCCCGACCGTGCAGGGCAAGCGCGTGCGCTACGAGAAGGGTGAGATCACCGTCACCGACGGGCCGTTCACCGAGTCCAAGGAGGTCGTCGGCGGTTACGCGATCCTGCAGACCAAGGACGAGGCCGAGTGCCTGGAGTGGACGAAGCGGTTCCTGCGGGTCCACGAGGAGCACTGGACCGTCACGTCCGAGGTCCGGCAGATCATGGAGGGCTGAACGTCCGGGAGGGGCCTTGGCCCGGCGCCCCCCGGCGGTGTCTGATGGTGGGTCGTGACAGAGCGACACGACAGCACGGCCCACGCCATCGAGACGGTCTTCCGCATGGAGGCGCCGCGCATCATCGCGGCCGTCACCCGCGTCGTCCGTGACGTCGGCATAGCGGAGGAACTGGCCCAGGACGCCCTGGTGGCCGCCCTGGAGCAGTGGCCGGCGGCCGGTGTCCCCGACAACCCGGGCGCCTGGCTGACGGCCACCGCCAAGCACCGGGCCGTCGACCTGGTGCGCCGCAGGGAGAACTACGCGCGCAAGCTCGAAGAGGTCGGCCGGGCCACGGAGTTCGCGTACGAGGAGCCGGGCACGGCCGCGTACGACCCCGACGACATCGACGACGACCTGCTCCGGCTGGTCTTCCTGAGCTGCCACCCGGTGCTGTCCGCCGAGGCCCGCGTCGCGCTCACCCTGCGCCTGCTCGGCGGCCTGACCACGGCCGAGATCGCCCGCGCGGTGCTCGCCCCGGAGCCGACGGTCGCCCAGCGGATCGTCCGCGCCAAGCGCACCCTCGCCACGAAGAACGTCGCCTTCGAGGTGCCGTACGGACCGGACCGCGAGGCCCGGCTCGGCTCGGTCCTCGAAGTCATCTACCTCATCTTCAACGAGGGGTACGCGGCCACCGCGGGCGACGACTACCTCAGACCCGGCCTGTGCGAGGACGCGCTGCGGCTGGCCCGCGTCCTCCAGGCGCTGATGCCCAAGGAACCCGAAGTGCACGGCCTGGCCGCCCTGTTGGAGATCCAGTCCTCCCGCTCGTCCGCCCGCACGGCGCCGGACGGCTCGCCGGTCCTGCTCAAGGACCAGAACCGGATGCGCTGGAACACGCTGCTGATCCGCCGCGGGTTCGCCGCGCTCGGCCGGGCCGACGCGGTGGCCTCCGGTGCACCGGGCCCGTACGCCCTGCAGGCCGCGATCGCCGCGTGCCACGCCCAGGCGTACGCGTACGAGGAGACCAACTGGGCCCAGATCGCGGTGCTGTACGGACTGCTCGCGGCCCGGGCGCCGTCACCGGTGGTCGAGCTGAACCGGGCGGTCGCGGTGTCGATGGCCGAGGGGCCGGAGGCGGGCCTCGCCCTCGTCGACGCGCTGGTGGACGAACCCGCGCTCCAGGGCTACCACTTGCTGTCGAGCGTGCGCGGCGACCTGCTGGAGCGGCTCGGCCGTACGGAGGAGGCGCGGGCGGAGTTCGAGCGGGCGGCGGCGCTCACGCGCAATGAGCGGGAGCGGGAGTTCTTGTTGGGCCGTATCCCTCGTTGACCCGCGCCGGGTCCCGGTCTCGGGGCTCTGCCCCGGAACCCCGCTCGTCAATCGCCGGAGGGGCTTGATCGGCCGAGCAGCATCGTGGGCGCCCCCGCTACCCGGGTCAGGAACACCGTCGCCGACGCCTTCCCGTACGGCTTCGGCATCGCCTTGCGGCGCAGTTCCTCCGGCTCCACCGCGGAGCCGCGCTTCTTCACGGTCAGGACTCCGACCCCGCGCTCCCGCAGCAGGGCCCTCAACTTCTTGACGTTGAAGGGGAGCCGGTCGGTGATCTCGTAGGCGGTGGCGTACGGGGTGGGCCGCAGCGCGTCCGATGTGACGTACGCGATGGTCTCGTCGATCAGCCCGCCGCCGACCTCGTCGGCCACTTCGGCGACCAGGTGTGCCCGGATGACCGCGCCGTCCGGCTCGTACAGGTACCGCCCCACCGGCCGCACCGGCGGATCCGGCAGACCCCGCCCGACCAGCACCCGCGGCCCGGGCAGCAGCGTGGCGCGCATCCGCCCGCCCGTCGCCCGGCCACCGCCTCCCGTCGACGCGCTTCGCGCGGCCCGCGCAGTCCGCTCGGCGTCGAACCACAGCACGGCCTCCTTCACGTCACCGCCGTCCGAGATCCACTCGGCGTCGGCCTCGGCCGCGATCGCCTCGTGCGGGATGCCGGGGGCGATCTTCAGCGCGGCCCGCGGCGCCTTGAGCGCGGCGGCCACGGCCCAGGAGAGCGGCGGGGAGTAGGCCTCGGGGTCGAAGATCCGCCCGCCCGTCGCCCGGCCGCCGCCCCTCATCGACGCGCTGCGCGCGGCCCCTCCATGTCCGCCGCCGCGGCGCGCCGGGTCGACGAAGACGGCGTCGTACGCGGCCGTGTCCACCTCGGTGACGTCCGCCTCCCGCACCTCGATCAGACCGGCGAGGTCCAGCGCCTCCGCGTTGGCCCGCGCCACCGCGCAGGTCAGCGGGTCGCGGTCGACGGCGAGGACGGAGATGCCGGCGCGGGCCAGCGCGATCGCATCGCCGCCGATGCCGCAGCACAGGTCGGCGACGGAGCGGACGCCGAGCGCCTTGAAGGACTCGGCGCGGTACGTGGCGACGCTGGTCCTGGTCGCCTGCTCGACGCCGTTCGCCGTGAAGTACATGCGGGCCGCGTCCTGCGCCCCGAACTTGGCCACCGCCCGCTGCCGCAGCCGGGCCTGGGCGAGCGCCGCCGAGACGAGCCCGGCCGGGTGCTCGCGGCGCAGCCGGGTGGCGAGCGCGAGTTCCTGCGCGGGGTCGTGGTCGCGCAGCTCGTCGAGCAGGGCGCGGCCCTCGGGGGACAGCAGGGCGGAGAAGTCGGCGGGGGTGGAGAAGGCGCTCACCCGGACCATTGTGGGCCAGTCGGTGGATGGTGCGCGCCGCGCGGCGGTGTCGGCCCCTGAACAGGGCCTTGAGCTGCGAGGATCCGGCGCCATGCAACTAGTACGACAAAACGAAGAAACCGCCATGAAGGGGACACGGAGACCGGCCGGACGGCAGGCGGCCGTCCGGGTCACGGCCGCCGCCCTCGTGGCCGCCGCGCTCGCCACCGGCTGTGCCGCCGGCGGCGAGGACGCGGTGAAGCCGGCCTCCGGGCAGCAGCGGGGCCTGAACGCCCCGCCCGCCCGCGCCCTCGACGCGTACGCCACGCAGCTCAAGGCGCAGCAGGCCCAGCGGGTCGCCGCGGCCAGGCGCTGGGGCCTGGCGAAGGTGCCGCTGGCCGCGCCGCGGCCGCCCGCGAAGAAGCCCGCGATCAGGGCGCGCAAGGGCTTCGAGGTCGACGGCCAGACGGAGCTCGGCCTGCCGCCGGTCTTCACGACAATCCCCACCAAGGACAAGGTCGTCTTCCTCACCATCGACGACGGGGCCGAGAAGGATCCGCGGTTCCTGAGGATGATGAGCGACCTCAAGATCCCCTACACGGCGTTCCTGACCGATGCCGAGGTCAGACCCCAGTACGACTACTTCAAGAAGATGCAGACCCTGGGCGTCACCCTCAACAACCACACGCTGACCCACCCGTACCTGCCGGGGCTGTCCTACGCGCGGCAGAAGCACGAGATCTGCGGCATGCAGGACCTCATCGAGAAGAAGTACGGCAAGCGGCCCACGCTCTTCCGGCCGCCGTTCGGCAACTACAACCAGGACACCCTGAAGGCCGCGAAGGCGTGCGGCATCAAGTACGCGCCGATCTGGAACGCCGAGGCGTTCGTGGACCGGATGGACTACCGCGAGTGGGACCGGGACATCCATCCGGGCGACATCGTCCTCACGCACTTCCGGGGACGCGAGGACTGGAAGGGCACGATGCCCGACATGATCCGCACGTTTCTGAAGTACGTCACCGACAAGGGGTACGCGGTGGCCCGCCTGGAGGACTACCTGTGACAACTCCCAGGGCGGGGGCGGCCGTTGTGCGGCGGGCCGGGGCGCGGCTGGTCGGCTGCGCGCTGGCCGCCGCGCTGCTCGCCGGGTGCGCGCAGTCCGTCGACCCCATCGAACGGATGGGCAGGAAGGCCGCGCAGAAGGTCCGGCACCATCCGCGGCCGGGGGCCGTCGCGGCCGAGGCGGCGGGCGCGGCGGGCGTGCCGGCCCCGAACGCCCATCGCCGCTGGGGTCTCGCCGCCCCGCTGGCACCGGCCCCGGAACCCCCCGCCCGCGGGGTGCTGCCGCCCCGCGCGCCCGGATCGGTCCCGCCGGTGATCGACCGGGTCCCCACCAAGGACAAGGTCGTCTTCCTGACCTTCGACGACGGCGCCGAGAAGGACCCCCGGTTCGTCGACATGGTCCGCGACCTGCGGCTGCCGATCTCGATGTT
The DNA here is from genome assembly GCF_024448165.1 of Streptomyces longispororuber. Lineage (GTDB taxonomy): Bacteria > Actinomycetota > Actinomycetes > Streptomycetales > Streptomycetaceae > Streptomyces > Streptomyces longispororuber_A. Next base: position 6,061 of record NZ_JAMOLN010000172.1, on the reverse strand, counting down.
CCTCGCCGACTCCGCCGCACGCTCGGGCTACGACCACTTCGGGCAACTCCGCAGGCTGGGCGCGGGGGTGCAGAACCACACCCTCACGCACCCCTTCCTGCCCGGTCTGGGCTACGTCGACCAGCACGCCGAGATCTGCGGCCAGCAGGACCGCCTCCAGGGCCGGTTCGGGACGGCCCCCCGGCTGTTCCGCCCGCCCTACGGCAACTACGACGGGAACACCCTGCGGGCGGCCGGCGCGTGCGGCATCGACGCGATCGTCCTGTGGCGCGCCTCGATGCAGATCAACGACCTGCGCTACGCGGAGGGCGCCCGGCTGCACCCCGGTGACATCGTCCTGGCCCACTTCCGCGGCCCGTCCGAGCTGAAGGGCACCACGCTGACCGAGATGACGTCCCGCATGCTGCGCCGCATCCAGGACCAGGGTTTCACGGTGGCGAGGCTGGAGGACTACCTGTAGCCCCCCGCGCCGGTCAGGCGGCGGGGCAGAGCTCCGCCGGACCGGCCGGGGCGGCGGCGCGCACGGGGCGGACGGCGGGCGCGGGGGCCGTGGCCTGCGTGCGGCTGCGCGCGAAGACGACGAGCCGCAGGACCGCGAACCGGGCGATGCCGGTGAGCGCGGAGGCCGACAGGTAGACGACCTGCTCCAGCACGGCACCGGGCGTCGCGACCAGCTGCTGCAGGACGACCATCGCCAGGCAGGTCACCGCGTACGCGGCCGCCGCTGACCCCGCCGACTGCACGTGCTGGCGCCACGTCGCGTGCCGTCCTGCACCGAAGGTGAAGCGGGCGTGCAGCTCGGTGGCCAGCAGCGTGGAGACCGCGGTGACCAGGGCGTTGGCCAGGGCCCAGGGGATCCAGGAGGCGAGCCCCGCGACGGCGAAGCTGGAGGCGACCCCGACCCCGCCCCCGCAGCCCACGAACCGGGCGAAGGCCGCGACGGGGCCGGGTGCGCTCTGCTCGCTGTGCTGCTTCCGCGTTGTCGCCATGACCCGACCCCCGTCTGTCCGTCCTTGAGTGATGCCATCATGGCACACGCATGGCACCATGCGCGAGCCATTTACGGCACCACTCATGGCGCCGCGTGGCATTACGTGGGAAACGTATGGCTCAGGGGCGCGAGGAACTGCGCGAGCAACAAAAAGAGAGGCGCACTCGGCACCAGGGGGGAGCCCCCGCGGCGCAAGGCCGCACCAGGGCGGAGTCCCGCCCGAAAACCCCGCCACGGCCGGAGGCAATTAGCAGTCCGCTTGACCGAGTGCTAATCGCGGTCATAGTCTCGGCTCTGGCACTCCCCACCGGAGAGTGCCAACAGCGACGGGCAGGTCCGGCACCCGCGACGACGGATCCACCTGGTCGCCACCTCAGACAGTTAACCCCGTGAGATCTCCGAAGGGGGAGGTCGGATCGTGACGACCACCAGCTCCAAGGTTGCCATCAAGCCGCTCGAGGACCGCATTGTGGTCCAGCCGCTCGACGCCGAGCAGACCACCGCCTCTGGCCTGGTCATCCCGGACACCGCCAAGGAGAAGCCCCAGGAGGGCGTCGTCCTGGCCGTGGGCCCGGGCCGCTTCGAGAACGGCGAGCGACTGCCGCTCGACGTCCAGACCGGCGACATCGTGCTGTACAGCAAGTACGGCGGCACCGAGGTGAAGTACAACGGCGAGGAGTACCTCGTCCTCTCGGCTCGCGACGTGCTCGCGATCGTCGAGAAGTAATTCACCCGAGCAGAACGCTTTTGCTCTGAGCTGCGCCCCTGGCACCCGCGACGACTACGTAGCCGGGGTCGGGGGCGCAGTTCGTTAACCCAGCTTCACCCCTAGCTTTCCGAGAGGGCTGAATCGCTCCCATGGCGAAGATCCTGAAGTTCGACGAGGACGCCCGTCGCGCCCTCGAGCGCGGCGTCAACAAGCTTGCCGACACGGTCAAGGTGACGATCGGCCCCAAGGGCCGCAACGTCGTCATCGACAAGAAGTTCGGCGCCCCCACCATCACCAACGACGGTGTGACCATCGCCCGTGAGGTCGAGGTCGAGGACCCGTACGAGAACCTCGGCGCCCAGCTGGTGAAGGAGGTGGCGACCAAGACCAACGACATCGCTGGTGACGGCACCACCACCGCCACGGTTCTCGCCCAGGCCCTGGTCAAGGAAGGCCTGCGCAACGTCGCCGCGGGCGCCTCCCCGGCCGCCCTGAAGAAGGGCATCGACGCCGCCGTCAAGGCCGTCTCCGAGGACCTGCTCGCCACGGCCCGCCCGATCGACGAGAAGTCCGACATCGCGGCCGTCGCCGGTCTGTCCGCCCAGGACAGCCAGGTCGGCGAGCTCATCGCCGAGGCGATGGACAAGGTCGGCAAGGACGGTGTCATCACCGTCGAGGAGTCCAACACCTTCGGCCTGGAGCTCGACTTCACCGAGGGCATGGCCTTCGACAAGGGCTACCTGTCCCCGTACTTCGTCACCGACCAGGAGCGTATGGAGGCCGTCCTCGACGACCCGTACATCCTGATCCACCAGGGCAAGATCGGGTCCATCCAGGACCTGCTCCCGCTCCTGGAGAAGGTCATCCAGGCCGGTGGCTCCAAGCCGCTGCTGATCATCGCCGAGGACGTCGAGGGCGAGGCCCTGTCGACCCTGGTCGTGAACAAGATCCGCGGCACGTTCAACGCCGTCGCCGTGAAGGCCCCCGGCTTCGGTGACCGCCGCAAGGCGATGCTGCAGGACATGGCCACCCTCACCGGTGCCACCGTCATCGCCGAAGAGGTCGGCCTCAAGCTCGACCAGGCCGGTCTGGACGTCCTCGGCTCCGCGCGCCGCGTGACCATCACCAAGGACGACACCACGATCGTCGACGGTGGCGGCAACAAGGCCGACGTCGACGGCCGCGTCAACCAGATCAAGGCCGAGATCGAGAACACGGACTCCGACTGGGACCGCGAGAAGCTCCAGGAGCGCCTCGCGAAGCTCGCCGGTGGCGTCTGCGTCATCAAGGTCGGCGCCGCGACCGAGGTCGAGCTCAAGGAGAAGAAGCACCGTCTGGAGGACGCCATCTCCGCGACCCGCGCCGCGGTCGAGGAGGGCATCGTCTCCGGTGGTGGCTCCGCGCTCGTCCACGCCGTGAAGGTCCTCGAGGGCAACCTCGACAAGACCGGCGACGAGGCCACCGGTGTCGCGGTCGTGCGCCGCGCCGCCGTCGAGCCGCTGCGCTGGATCGCGGAGAACGCGGGCCTCGAGGGCTACGTCATCGTCTCCAAGGTCGCCGAGCTCGAGAAGGGCTCCGGCTACAACGCCGCGACCGGTGAGTACGGCGACCTGGTCAAGGCCGGCGTCATCGACCCGGTCAAGGTCACGCGCTCCGCGCTGGAGAACGCCGCGTCCATCGCCTCCCTGCTCCTCACGACCGAGACCCTGGTCGTCGAGAAGCCGGCGGAGGAGGAGGCCGAGGCCGGTCACGGCCACGGCCACGGTCACTCGCACTGACCCGGCACGTTCCTGAGGCCCGTCTCCCCGTTCGGGGAGGCGGGCCTCGGTCCTTTTCGGGCCTGCGACTGCCGTGCGCGGTTCCCGGCCGAGTGCGGGCCGGTGGGGGCTTGTCGCGCAGTTCCCCGCGCCCCTGAAGGCGCGGCTTCGCCGCAGCCTTCATCGATGGAGGTCGCGCACGAAGTGCGCATCTCCAGGGGCGCGGGGAACTGCGCGACAAGCCCCCACGCACCCGCAGCCGAGAACTACTGAGGCCCGTACTTGCGCCCCGTCCGCGACGTGATGCCCCCCAGCAGAGCCCGCGGCGTCACCTTCACCACGCCCATCAGCGCCTTGTACCGCGGATCCGGGATCGACAGGGACTTGCCGCGGGCCAGATCGGCGAGCGCGGCCGCCGCCAGCTTGTCCGCGTCCAGCCACATCCACTTCGGAATGTTGTCCGTCCCCATCCCGGCCCGCTGGTGGAACTCCGTACGGACGAACCCCGGGCACAGCGCCATCAGCCGCACCCCGCTGCCCGCCAGGTCCTTCGCCGCGCCCTGCGTGAACTGCACGACCCACGCCTTCGACGCGCCGTACGTGCCGCGCGGCACGAACGCCGCCACCGACGCCACGTTGATCACGCCGCCGCGCCCGCGCTCCCGCATCGCCCCGGTCGCCGCCGACGTCAGCCGCAGCACCGCCTCGCAGTGCACCTTCAGCATGGTCAGCTCGTCGGCCATGGAGACTTCGAGGTAACGGCCCTTGTTGCCGAAACCGGCGTTGTTCACGAGCAGGTCCACCGCGGCCCTGCGGTCGCCCAGCCGCTCCTCGACCGCCGCGATGCCCTCGTCCGTGGCCAGGTCGGCCGTCAGCACCTCGGCCTCGATGCCGTGCCCGTCGTGCAGCTCGGTCGCCTGCTCGCGCAGCCGCTTCGTGTCGCGCGCGACGAGGACGAGGTTGTGGCCGTCGGCGGCCAGGCGCCGGGCGAACGCGGCGCCGATGCCCGCGGTGGATCCCGTGATCAGTGCCGTAGTCATGGAGCAAGGGTAGTGACGCCTAGGAGTGCCGATGATCAGTGGAGCCCCCGACGGAACCGCTGGTGGCCCGCTGCCCCTTGTCGACGACCACGAACTGACCCATCATTCCGCCGTCCTCGTGCGTCAGCAGGTGGCAGTGGTACATGAACGGCACGTCGGGGTCGGCGAATTCGGGCCCGCCGTCGAACCGGAGCGCCAGCTTCAGCTCCGTCCCGCTGGGCAGGAACACCGTGTCCTTGCGGCCGCGCAGCGCCGGCGGCGGTGTCTTCCCGTTCACCTCCACCACCCGGAACTGCACGTCGTGCACATGGAAGTTGTGCGGCATCCCGTTGTCGTTGCGCACGGTCCACAGCTCCGTCGTGCCGCGGGTGACGGTGTCGTCGACCCGGTTCATGTCCATCGGACGGCCGTTGATCCCGCTCATCCGCAGGTCGAAGTGCCGGGAGCGCACCGCGTCCGCAGCTTTCGGCAGCTCCAACTCGCCCAGTTCTGAAGGGACGTCGGGCGAGGGCCGCAACCGGTCGGCCGCCCGCAGCTGCAGCACGTCGAACGAGTCGTCCCCGCCCGCGAACCGCTTCTGCCACGCGTCCCCGTAGTTCCCCTGCGCGTGGCTGCGCAGCACGGTCCGCTCGCCGGGCTCCATCCGCACCACGACCTCGGCCCGCTCCCCGGGGGACAGCTGGATCCGGTCCGTCGTCGCGGGCCGCTCCAGCAGACCCCCGTCCGTCCCGACGAGCGCGAACTCCCGCCCGTCCGAGAAGCCGAAGTCGTACGTCCGTGCCGTCGACGCGTTCAGCAGCCGCAGCCGTACGCGCTCGTCGCGCACGATCCGGTACGGGTCGAGGGTGCCGTTGACCATGGTGCGGTCGCCGAGGAAGCCGATGGACCGCATCATCCCGTGCCCGTGGTCGAACTTCGCGCCGTCGAACTTCACGTCCTGCACGATCACCGGCAGGTCGTCGATCCCGTACCGCTTCGGCAGCGCGAGCCGCTCGCTCCGCGCGTCGTCGACGAGGAACATCCCGGCGAGCCCGCGCTGCACGTGCTTCTCGGTCGCCCCGTGCGGGTGCGGGTGGTACCAGAGGGTGGCGGCGGGCTGGTCGACGGTCCAGCGGGGCGTCCAGTCCCGGCCCGGATCGACCATCTGGTGCGGGCCGCCGTCCATCCGCGCGGGCAGGTGCATGCCGTGCCAGTGCACGGTGGAGGCCTCGGGGAGCCGGTTGCGGACCCGGACCTCGACCTTCTCGCCGCGCCGCGCACGCAGCGTGGGGCCGAGGTAGTCCCCGTTGAAGCCCCAGGTGGCGGTCCTGCGGCCGGCCGTGAACTCCTTCTCGCCCGGCTGCATCCGCAGGTCGAAGACGCGGGTGCCGTCCTTCCGGACGGTGGACCGGGCGAGCGGCGGCACCGCCAGTTCGTTGCGGAACTCCGTCGTGCCGACGGTGCTCACCTTCGCGTCGTTCCACAGCCACAGCACGCCGCCGCCGATCGCGAGCGCGAGGACGGCGACGAGCGAGCCGAGGACGACGAGGACACGCCGGAGCCGGGTCTTGCCAGGGATTCGGGC
>NZ_JAMOLN010000171.1 GCF_024448165.1 Streptomyces longispororuber | reverse complement strand
GGCCTTCACACACTCGTCCAGGAACACCGAGTTCAGCACGATCCGGGCGGCCGGGTTCAGGCCGAACGAGATGTTCGACAGGCCCAGCGTGGTCTGCACCTCCGGATGCCGCTTCTTCAGCTCCCGGATCGCCTCGATCGTCGCGATGCCGTCCTTGCGGGACTCCTCCTGACCGGTGCAGATCGTGAACGTCAGACAGTCGATCAGGATGTCCGACTCATGAATGCCCCAGTTCCCGGTCAGATCGGCGATCAGCCGCTCGGCGATCGCCACCTTGTGCTCGACCGTCCGGGCCTGCCCCTCCTCGTCGATGGTCAGCGCGATCAACGCCGCACCATGCTCCTGCGCCAGCTTCGTGACCTTCGCGAACCGGGACTCCGGACCGTCCCCGTCCTCATAGTTCACCGAGTTGATGACCGCACGGCCACCCAGCTTCTCCAGCCCCGCCCGGATCACCGGCACCTCGGTCGAGTCCAGCACGATCGGCAGCGTCGAAGCGGTCGCGAACCGGCCCGCCAGCTCCTCCATGTCCGCCACACCATCGCGGCCCACATAATCCACACACAGATCGAGCATGTGCGCGCCCTCACGGATCTGATCCCGGGCCATCTCCACACAGTCGTCCCAGCGGCCCTCCAGCATCGCCTCACGGAACTTCTTCGACCCGTTCGCGTTCGTCCGCTCACCGATCGCCATATACGCCGTGTCCTGCCGGAACGACACCGTCTGATACAACGACGCGGCACCCGGCTCGGGCTGCGGGGAACGCTGCGGCGGAGTCATGTCACGCACCCGCTCCACGACCCGGCGCAGATGCTCCGGCGTCGTGCCGCAACAGCCGCCCACCAGCTGGAGGCCGTAGCTGTTGATGAAGTTCTCCTGCGCGTCCGCCATCTCCGGCGGGGTCAGCGGGAAGTGGGCGCCGTCCTTGGTCAGGATGGGCAGGCCCGCGTTCGGCATGCACATCAGGGGCGTCGCGGAGTGCTGCGCGAGATAGCGCAGGTGCTCGGTCATCTCGGCGGGTCCTGTGGAGCAGTTCAGGCCGATGAGGTCGATGCCGAGCGGTTCCAGCGCGGTCAGCGCGGCGCCGATCTCCGAGCCGAGCAGCATCACGCCGGTGGTCTCGAAGGCGAGGGAGCAGATCAGCGGGACCTGGATGCCGAGGGCGTCCATGGCGCGGCGGGCGCCGACCAGGCTGGACTTGGTCTGGAGCAGGTCCTGGCTGGTCTCCACGATCAGCGCGTCCGCGCCGCCGGCGAGCAGGCCCTCGGCGTTCTGCTGGTAGCCGTCGCGGATCGTGGCGTAGTCGATGTGGCCGAGCGAGGGCAGCTTGGTGCCGGGGCCGATCGAGCCGAGGACCCAGCGCTGCCGGCCGTCCTTCGCGGCGAACTCGTCGGCGACCTCGCGGGCGATCCGGGCGCCGGCCTCGGACAGTTCGACGATCCGGTCGGCGATCTCGTACTCGCTCGCGGCCGTGACGTTCGCGCCGAACGTGTTGGTCTCCACGCAGTCCACGCCCACGGCGTAGTACGCCTCGTGGACCGAGCGCACGATGTCGGGACGCGTGACGTTGAGGATCTCGTTGCAGCCCTCCAGCTGCTGGAAGTCGTCCAGGCTCGGGTCCTGCTCCTGGAGCATCGTGCCCATCGCGCCGTCGGCCACCACCACACGCGTGGCGAGGGCCTCCCTGAGGGTTCCGGGAGAGGCCGTCACGACTGGTCGCCGCCCTCTCGGGTGACGGCCGCCAGGTGTGGGGCGATCGCCGCGGCGGCATCGGTGCCGTACGCGGCCGTGAGGTTGGCGAGGAGCCGGTCGGGGGTGGCGTCGTACGACTGGGAGCCGACCGTGCGGATCGCCTCCGCGGCCACCGCGCAGCCGAGCCGGGCCGCCGCCGTCAGGGCCAGGCCCCGGGCGGTGGCGGCGAGGAAGCCGGCCCGGAACGCGTCGCCGACGCCGGTCGGGTCGGTGACCGGGACGTCGGGCACGGCGGGCACGCGCAGGGACGTGCCGTCGGCGCGTTCGGCGCGGGCGCCGTCGCCGCCGAGCGTGGTGATCCAGGTGCCGACCCGGTCGAGGACGTCGTCGTGCGTCCAGCCGGTGCGTTCGAGCAGCAGGGCCGCCTCGTACTCGTTGGTGAAGAGCCAGCGGGCGCCGGCCACCAGGTCGCGGGCCTGCGGGCCGTCGAGGCGGGCGAGCTGCTGCGAGGGATCGGCGGCGAACGGGATGCCGGTCTCCCGGCACTGCCGGGTGTGGCGGAGCATCGCCTCGGGGTCGTTGGGCGCGATCAGGACCAGGTCGGGGCGGGCGCCGTCGCCGACCAGGGCGGTCAGGTCGATGTCGCGCGCCTCGGCCATGGCGCCCGCGTAGAACGAGGCGATCTGGTTGGCGTCCTGGTCGGTGGTGCACATGAAGCGGGCGGTCTGCCGTTCGCCGGAGACGAGGACGCCGCCGGTGTCGACGCCGTGCTCCTTGAGCCACACCTCGTACGGCCCGAAGTCGGTGCCGACGGCGCCGATCAGGAGCGGTTCGAGGCCGAGGCCGCCGAGCCCGAAGGCGATGTTGGCGGCGACGCCGCCGCGCCGTACTTCGAGGTCGTCGACGAGGAACGACAGGGAGACATGGTCCAGTTGACCGGGGATCAGCTGGTCCGTGAATCTGCCGGGGAACACCGTCAGATGGTCCGTGGCGATCGACCCGGACACCGCGATACGCACGTGAGCACTCCCGTTGGGTACGAGGACCGACCGGGGCTGCCTGGCCCTGCGGTCGAGCGGCCGGTCTGGGGCCGGCCGTCGGTGGATGGCGGGCGGCGGGTCAGATGCCGGCCGCGGCCTTCAGCTGCGCGGCGCGGTCGGTCCGCTCCCAGGTGAAGTCGGGCAGTTCGCGGCCGAAGTGACCGTAGGCGGCCGTCTGGGAGTAGATCGGGCGGAGCAGGTCGAGGTCGCGGATGATCGCGGCCGGGCGCAGGTCGAAGACCTCGGAGATGGCCCGCTCGATGGTGGCCTGCGGGACGGCCGCGGTGCCGAAGGTCTCGACGAACAGCCCGACCGGCTCGGCCTTGCCGATCGCGTACGCGACCTGGACCTCGCAGCGCGTGGCGAGGCCGGCGGCGACGACGTTCTTGGCGACCCAGCGCATCGCGTACGCGGCCGAACGGTCCACCTTCGACGGGTCCTTGCCGGAGAAGGCGCCGCCGCCGTGCCGGGCGTAGCCGCCGTACGTGTCGATGATGATCTTGCGGCCGGTGAGGCCGGCGTCGCCCATCGGGCCGCCGATCTCGAACCGTCCGGTGGGGTTGACCAGGAGGCGGTAGCCCTCGGTCTCCAGCTTGATGCCGTCCTGCGCGAGGGCGTCGAGGACGTGCTCCACGACGTGCTCGCGGATGTCGGGCGTGAGCAGCGAGTCCAGGTCGATGTCACTGGCGTGCTGCGAGGAGACGACGACCGTGTCGAGGCGGATCGGGCGGCTGCCCTCGTACTCGACGGTGACCTGGGTCTTGCCGTCCGGGCGCAGGTAGGGGACGGTGCCGTCCTTGCGGACCTCGGTCAGGCGGCGGGAGAGGCGGTGGGCCAGCTCGATCGGCAGCGGCATCAGGTTCGGGGTCTCGTTGCTGGCGTAGCCGAACATCAGGCCCTGGTCACCGGCGCCCTGCTCGTCCAGCTCGTCCGACTCGGCGGCGCGGGAGGCTCCCTCGACGCGCTTCTCGTACGCCGTGTCGACGCCCTGCGCGATGTCCGGGGACTGTGCGCCGATGGAGACGGAGACGCCGCAGGAGGCGCCGTCGAAGCCCTTGCTCGACGAGTCGTAGCCGATCTCCAGGATCTTGTCGCGCACCAGCTGCGCGATCGGCGCGTACGCCTGGGTGGTGACCTCGCCGGCCACGTGCACCTGGCCGGTGGTGATGAGCGTCTCGACGGCGACGCGGGACGTCGGGTCCTCGCTGAGCAGCGCGTCGAGGATCGTGTCGCTGATCTGGTCGGCGATCTTGTCGGGGTGGCCCTCGGTCACGGACTCCGAAGTGAACAGGCGACGGGACATGGCTCTCCAGATGTCGTGTAGGGGGTGTGCGCGGGCGTGCGGCACGTCAGGGCTACGGCGCTGCCACTGTCTCCGGACCGGCTTGGGCCGGGCATGGGAACCGGTGGAGTGCGCCCATGGCGGCGCACGAGGCGCGGTCGAGAAACGGCGGAGACGGCTGGTCTCACGCCGCCACTTCCGCGTTGGCGTGGTCGCCGACGAGCAGTTGGTGTCCGGCGGCGGACCGGCCGATGCGGGCCCAGCGGCCGATGATGGAGTGGTCGAGTGCGGGCACGCCGTCGACGGCGGCGCCCTCCAGGAGGATCGAGTCGGCGATGGCGGACTCCCGCAGGACGCAGTCGCGGCTGACGGCGACGTAAGGACCGACGGTGCAGTCGGTGACGGTGCTGCCCGCGGCGATCACCAGCGGCCCCACCAGGTGGCTGCCGCGCACCCGGGCCCCCGGCTCGATCACGACGGGACCGCTGACGGTGCTGGCGGCGTCGACGTCGCCGTGCACGGCGGGTCCCGGCAGCCGGCCGAGCAGTGCCCGGTTGCAGTCGAGCAGGTCCTCCGGCTTCCCGGTGTCCTTCCAGTAGCCGTCGTAGTGCTCGGCGCGCACCACGGCGCCGTCGTCGGCGAGCCGCTGGATCGCGTCGGTGATCTCCAGTTCGCCGCGCGCGCTGGGCCGCAGTCCGGCGACCGCCCGGTGGATGCGGGACGTGAAGAAGTAGACGCCGAGCACGGCGAGGTCGGTGGCGGGCTCCGCGGGCTTCTCGACCAGCCGGTGCACCCGGCCGTCGGCGTCGGTCTCCGCCACCCCGTAGGCCCGTGGGTCGGCGACCGGCTGCACGAGGAGCAGCGCGTCGGACGGTTCGGCGGCGAACGCGTGGGCGGCCTTCGCGATGCCGTCCGCGAACACGTTGTCGGCGAGGTACATGACGAAGTCGTCGTCGCCGAGGAAGTCGGCGGCGAGCTGGACGCAGTGGGCCAGGCCCCGTGGGCTGTCCTGGTGCAGATAGGTGAGGTCGAGGCCGAACGCCGAACCGTCACCGACCACCTGGGAGATCTCCGCGGCGTGGGTGCCGACGACGACGGCCGCCTCGGTGACACCCGCGTCACGGATGTTCTCCAGACAGTGCGTGAGCACGGGCTTGTTGGCCACCGGCAGCAGTTGCTTGGCGGTCGAGTGGGTGAAGGGACGTAGTCGGGACCCCGTCCCCCCTGACAGTATGAGCGCCTTCATGTTCCGCAACTGTGCTGGTGGTTCCTCAAGGAGGGCTTGACGCAGCCCGGAGCGCGGGGTGTCAGGCGACGGGCTCCGCGGGTCTCCAGGCCGTCGTCCACCGGGCCTCGAGCCGGACCCCGCAGCATGCCCGCATGGCCTCATCGAAGACCCCGACGCCCCGCGCCGACCGGGGGGACACCTCCTTCGACCGGTGGCTGGACGAGCAGCGCCGCAGGCATCGCCACACCGTGCGGCGGGTGCCGCTGGACAAGCTGCCGGGCTGGACGTTCAGCCGGGACACCGGCGATCTGGTGCACTCCTCCGGCCGGTTCTTCTCCGTCTCCGGGCTCCGCGCCACCACCGACTTCGGCACCGGCGGGCAGCGGCCGCTCAGCTGGACCCAGCCCGTCATCGTGCAGCGCGAGGTCGGGCTGCTCGGCATGCTGCTCAAGGAGTTCGACGGCGAGCTGCACTGCCTGCTGCAGGCGAAGATGGAGCCGGGCAACCTGAACGGGCTGCAGCTGTCGCCGACCGTGCAGGCGACGCGCAGCAACTTCACGGGAGTTCACCGGGGCCGTCCGGTGCCGTACACGGAGTACTTCACCGGGGACCGGTGCGGCGGGCGGGTGCTCGCCGACTCGCTCCAGTCCGAGCAGGGCTGGTGGTTCCTGCACAAGCGGAACCGCAACGTGGTCGTGGTGACGGACGACGAGGTGCCCGAGCTCGACGGGTTCCGCTGGCTGTCGCTGCGGCGGGTCGGGGCGCTGCTGCTCCGCGACCACCTGGTGAACATGGACAGCCGTACGGTCCTGTCGACGCTGCCGCGGCAGCTGCTCGCGGGCCCCGGCGAGGCGTCGCACCCGGCGGACGAGGACGACGCCGCGCACTCGTTCGCCGAGGTCCTGTCGGTGCTGGCCGACGCCCGGTTCCGGTACGAACTGACCCAGGAGCAGCTGCCGTTGCGGGAGATCCTCGCGGGCGGCGCGAGCCCGTGGCGGCGCACCGCCGACGGCATCGGGCGGCGCGACGGCCGGCACTTCACGGTGCTCGGGGTGAGCGTGGAGGCGCAGGCGCGCGAGGTGGCCCGCTGGTCCCAGCCGCTGCTCGCGCCGGTGCCGGGGTTCGCCGGGCTGCTCGTGCGGCGGCTGGGCGGGGTGCCGCACGTCCTGCTGCGGGCCCGGGTGGAGGCGGGCAGCCTGAACGTGGCCGAGTTCGGGCCGACGGTGCAGTGCTCGACGCGTCATCTGCGCGAACGGGGCGCGGACCGCCCCGAGTTCCTGGACACGCTGCTCGCGCCGGGCGCCGGCCGGGTGCTGTTCGACACGGAGCAGTCGGAGGAGGGCGGGCGCTTCCACCATGCGGTGACCCGCAACCTGATCGTCGAACTGAACGAGCCGGACCCGGCCGGCGAGGCGGTCCTGCGGGAGCCGCCGCCGGACTACTGCTGGGTGTCGGTGCCGCAGGTGCAGGCGCTGCTGCGGCACGGCGACTGCCTCAACGTGCAGGCGCGTTGTCTGATGACGGCGCTGACGCTCACCGCGCGCTAGGGCCTGTCGTCACACTCGCGTCGTCGCCCGGAGGGCGGCCCCGCGGTGTCTGGTGCGTGCGATCGCAAGGCGCCGGAAGGTCCTCGTAGCGGAGCTACTCGGGCCTTTCGGCAACGCCGCGAGCGTGCGTGCCAGACGCCGCGGGGCAGACGGGAGTGTGACGACAGGCCCTAGGACCGTCGGCGAGGTGCAGCAGGGCCTGGGCCGCCAGGCGGTAGCCGAAGGAGCCGAGGCCGACGACGACGCCGCTGGCCAGCGGGGCGATCACCGACTCGTGCCGGAACTGTTCGCGGGCCCACACGTTGCTGAGGTGCACCTCGATCCACGGCGGCGCGTAGCTGGCGAGCGCGTCGCGCAGGCTCCAGCCGGCGATCATCAGGGCGCCGGGATTGACGATGGCGCCGACCGTGGTGTCGCTGTGCCGGTGGATCGCGCCGACGAGGTCGCCCTCCGAGTCGTGCTGGACGGACACCACGTCCCAGCCCCTGACCTTCACTTCCTCGGCGACCGCCGCCTCGATGTCGGCGAGGGTGTCGGTGCCGTAGATCTCGGGCTCGCGGCGCCCCAGGATTCCCAGATTGGGACCGTTCAGGAGAAGCACGACACTCAACGTGGCCACCTCGGTATTCGGCTGCGTCCGCCCGTCTCCGGCCGCGGACCCCGGACGGATCCCATGCTGTCGCCGCCGTTCGCGGTCCGCCACTCTCAGAGCTGATAGTTCCCGCGCCGCCCGGACCTGCGCCGATGCGCGGGGCGCCAGGCGCTCCTGGAGGGACGCTCGGGCGCCGGTCGAGTCCGCCCACACGCGTCGTCGGCCCCCGGCAGCGCCGTCCTACTCTGGGCCGCGCACCGACTCTCGCTCGGCCGGCCCGGACCCCACGACAGGAGATGTGATGCTCGATTCTCCGTTCCGCCTGCGGCTGCCCCCGGTTCTCTCCGCCGTCCGCGTCTGCCGGAACAGTGCCTGCGGGACCGCCGGCCTCTGCGAGTCGTCCTTCGCCGCCTGGGCCGACGGCGATCTCGAGGAGGGCATCCGCCTGGCGGCCGCCGCGGTCCACGCGGAAGCCGAATGCGGCGGGAACTGCCGGGAGTTGGCGAGGATCTGGCACGCCACCCTGCTGATCGGTGTACGTGATCTCTCCGCCGCGGCGCGGGTCCTCGCCGACGTCGACGAGCCGGCGGCGGCCCGGGCCGAGGAGGGCGGCCTCGTGGCGGCCTCGCTGCTGTGCGCGGCGGACCTCGCGTTCGCCGAGGGGAACGTGACCCGCGCCGTCGCGCTCGCGGACCGGGGCGTGGAGCGGGCCCGGCGGGCCGGTCTGCACCGCATCGTGCCCGACGCGCACACGGTGATGGCGCTGGGCGCCCTGCGGCAGGGCAGCATGAGCGTGAGCACGGGGTTCGCCAACCAGCTGCGGGACTGCGCCCTGCTCGGGCAGACCGCGCACCGGCCGAGCCAGTGCGCCTGGGCCGCGGCCCAGCTCCTGGAGGTGCAGGGCGGCGCGGCGAGCGCCGCGCACCTCGTCGTGGGCATCGTCACGGACGACCGGCTGCTCCTTGAGCTGCTGGCGTCACAGCCCGCCGCGGCCGCCTGGCTGGTGCGGGCCACCCGGCAGCTGGGCGACGAGGGGCTGGCCAGGCGCGTGGCGGCGACGGCCACCGAACTCGCCGGGCGCAACCCGGCGCTCCGGTCCGTGACGGCGGCGGCGGCGCATGCCGCCGGGCTGGTGGACCGCGATCCGGAGCGGGTCCTCGCGGCGGCCGCCGCGCAACTGGACCCGTGGGCCGCCGCGTCCGCGTTCGAGGACGCCGGGAAGCTGTGCGCGGCGCGGCCCGCGGAGCGCCAACGGGCCGTCGAGGCACTGGAGTCGGCGGCGGACGGCTACGGGAACGCCGGGGCGCCGCGCGACGCCCGCCGGGTGGTGAGCCGGCTGCGCTCGCTCGGGGTGCGCCGCGGCTGCTATCCGCAGTACGCGGGGCAGGGCGGGGTGACCACGAGCGCGCTCACGCACACCGAGGCGGCGGTGGCCGAGCTGGTGAGCCAGGGGTTCACCAACTCCCAGGTGGGCGACCGGATGTTCATCTCCGGGCACACCGTGGCCTTCCACCTGAAGAAGATCTTCCGCAAGATGAACGTGGCCTCGCGGGTGGAGCTGACGCGGGCGTGGAGCCAGCTGTCGGGCGCGGCCGCCGGGGGTGCGGCGGTCCGCTGACCGTCACAGGATCCGGCGCGGGGTCCCCGGCGGGTCCTGGCCCTGGCGCTTGCGCCACTCACGGGGATAGCCCACGGACACCTCTTCGAAGCGGACGCCCTCGTGGTAGGTGGTGCGCGGGATGTGGAGATGGCCGTACACCATGGCGGCCACCGGGAACCTGCGGTGCCAGTCGGCGGTCAGCCGGGTGCCGCACCACATCGCGAACTCCGGGTACCACAGCACCTCCGTCGGGTGCCGGTCGAGCGGGTAGTGGTTGACGAGGACGACCGGCAGGTCGTCGGGGAGCTCCGCGAGCCTGCGCGCGGTCTGCGTCACCCGGGCCCGGCACCACGCCTCGCGGCTCGGATAGGGGTCCGGGTGCAGCAGGTTCTCGTCGTTGCACACGACGCCGGTCTCGTGCGCGTGGGCCAGCCCCTCCTCCTTGGTGGCGCATCCGTCGGGCAGGAACGAGTAGTCGTAGAGCAGGAACAGCGGCGCCACTGCCACCGGTCCTTCCGGCCCCTGCCAGACCGGGTAGGGGTCCTCGGGGGTGGTGACGTCCAGTTCGCGGCAGACCTCGACCAGGTGCTCGTAGCGGTCGACGCCGCGCAGGGTGACCGTGTCGCGCGGATGGGTCCACAGCTCGTGGTTGCCGGGAGCCCAGACGACCTTGCGGAAGCGGCTGGTGAGGGTCTTCAGACACCAGCGGATGTCGGCGACGGTCTCCGCCACGTCGCCGGCTACCAGCAGCCAGTCGTCGTCCGACTCCGGGGCCATCCGGTCGATCAGCGCCCGGTTGTCGGCGTAGCCGACGTGCAGGTCGCTGATGGCCAGCAGCCGTCCGCCGTCGTGGGCCGTTGCGGTCATCTCCGGCTCCGTCACACCGAGGCGGGCGGCGGCGACGCCAGGTCGGGCGTCCCCTTCTCGGCCAGGGCGATCTCGGCCTCCGCGTGCTCGTCGATCCGGGCCATGGCGATGCGGAGGATGGGCGGTGCCATCAGTGAGGTCACGATCGCGACGAGGATGATGATGGTGTACGTCTCGGCGCTGAGCACCCCGAGTTGCAGACCGACCATGGCGACGACGACCTCGATGACGCCGCGGGAGTTCATCCCGGCGCCCAGGGCGAGGGCCTCCCAGCGGCCGAGGCCGCTCAGCTTCGCGCCGATGTAGGCGCCCACGAACTTGCCGAGGATCGCGATGGCGAGCACCACGCAGGCCGTGGCCAGGACGGTGGGCCGGGTCAGCGCGGTCAGGTCCATCCGGATGCCGGCGGTGGCGAAGAAGACCGGGGCGAGGAAGGAGAGGGTCGTGATCCGCAGCGGGGCCAGCTTCTCCCGGTCCAGCTCGCCGCTGGTGCCGATGAGGACACCGCACACGAACGCGCCGAAGACGGCCTCCAGGTGCATCGCCTGGGTCGCCGCCGCGCCGAACAGCACGATCAGCGCGGCGACCGCGACGGTGGGGGCCGCCGACGAGGAGCGGCCCGCGGCCCGCAGCGCCGCCTTCACCAGGGGGCGGCCCACCAGCCAGGCGACCAGCACGACGCCCACCGGGTAGAGCACCGACGTGGCGAACGTGCCGGTGCTCAGCCCGGCCGTCGCCATCGCCGACACGATGGAGAGCAGGAACCAGCCGACGACGTCGTCGATCACGCCTGCGGCCAGGGTCAGTTGGCCGACGTCGCGGTGGAGCAGGTTCATGTCGATGAGGGTCTTGGCGATCACCGGGATCGCGGTGACGCACATGGCCACGCCGAGGAAGAGCGAGAAGACCTTCGGGTCGGTGCCGGCCGGCATGAGGGACGACGGCAGCAGGAAGCCGACGCCGACGCCGAGCCCGAGGGGCAGCAGCAGACCGGCGAGGCTGACCCGGACCGCGGTGCCGCGGCGCCGCTTGACGAGGTCGAACTTCAGCTCCATGCCGGTGATGCCGACGAGCAGCACCACGCCCACCTGGCCGACGGCGTCGAGGAGGTGCATCTGGCCGGGGTCCTTGGGCAGCAGCCAGTCGGCGAGGCCGGGCCACACGTGACTGAGGACCGAGGGGCCGACGAGCACGCCGGCGAGCAGCTCACCGACGATCGCGGGCATCTTGAACCGGGCGGCCAACTGGCCGAGGGACATGGCCAGGAGGAGGAGTACGGCCAGCTGGAGGAGGAACACCAGCAGGGAGTGGGAGGGGATCGTGGGGACGGGCGCGGAGCTCAACTCGGTCACCTCAGATCTTGGCTTCGTGGAGGGTGGCGACGTCCGGGCTGGTCAGGCGGTCCGCGAGGAGTCCGGTCACGCGGGTGTTCTGGTCGGAGAGGAAGAAGTGGCCTCCGGGGAACACCTGGAGCTCCGTCGGTCCGGTGGTGTGCTCCTCCCACGCCGCCGCCTCGTCGATGGAGACCCGGGGGTCGCTGTCGCCGGTGAGCACGGTCACCGGGCAGGTCAGCTGCCGTCCTGGCGTGCAGCGGTAGCGCTCCACGGCGCGGTAGTCGCTGCGGATCGACGGCATGATCATTTCCCGTACGTCCGGGTCGTCGAGGAGGACGGCGTGCGAGCCGCCCAGTCGCCGCACCTCGGCCAGGAGTTCCTCGTCCGTGCTCACGTGGAGCCGCTCGTCGCGGTCGCGGGACGGGGCCCGCCGGCCGGAGACGAAGAGCCGTACGGGGTCGGGGAGTCCGGCGTCCTGGAGGCGCAGCGCGACCTCGTAGGCGAGGACGGCGCCCATGCTGTGGCCGAACAGGGCCAGCGGCCGGTCGTCGAGGTCGCCGATGACCTCGAAGACCCGGTCGGCCAGCTCGTCGAGGTTGCTGATGTTCGGCTCCTGACGGCGGTCCTGCCGTCCCGGGTACTGGACCGCCAGCACCTCCGCCGTGGGCGCGAGCGCCTTGGACAGCGGGAAGTAGAAACTCGCGGACCCGCCGGCGTGCGGCAGGCACACGAGGCGGACACGGGTGTCCGGCGCCGGGTGGAATTGACGGACCCATGTTCCGAATTGCACCGATGCTTGAGGCACGGCCAGAAATTCCTTCCAGGAATGGTCCATTGGCACGCTGCTGCCCCACCGCGGGTCACCGTCACCGCAGTTCTGCCGCGAGCCTTACGTATATGACGTTTCTCGACCCATCTTTGAGTCGGGCACTTGAGTTCCGCTGGAGTAACTCCATAGAGGGCGCGCGGCTCGGGCATCATGGCCGACGTTCCGGAATTCACCCGTGGGAGGCGAGAACCGTGAAAATAGTCGCGGACACCGGCAAGTGCGTCGGCGCGGGCCAGTGCGTGCGCGTCGCCCCGGAACTCTTCGACCAGGGCGAGGACGACGGCGTGGTCGTGGTGCTCGACGCGGAGCCCGGGGACGAGCTCCTGGCGGCGGCCGGTGAGGCCGTCGACCTGTGTCCGGCCCAGGCCCTGTCCGCCGGCTGATCCGGTTCCTCCGACACCTCGCGAGTAGGGATCACGATGGCCATCACCCGCCCGCACGACACGTACGCGCACGCAACCCCGACGGACACGACTGACCCGACGGACCCGACGGACACGGACGTGGCCGTGGTCGGCAACGGGCCGATCGGCGCGGCCCTTTCGGTGCTCCTCGCCCAGCGCGGCCTGCGGGTGACCGTCCTGGAGCGCCGCCCCCGCCCGTATCTGCTGCCGCGGGCGACCAGCTTCGACGGGGAGACGGCCCGGCTGCTGGCGGCCACCGGGATCCGCGCGGGACTGGGCCGGATCACCGAGCCGGCCACCGGCTACCAGTGGCGGACCGCGGCCGGCCGGACGCTCCTCGACATCGCCTTCTCGGCGCAGGGGCGGTACGGCTGGCCGGACGCCAACACCATGCACCAGCCCGCGCTGGAGGAACTCCTCGCGGCGCGGGCGGCGGAGCTGCCCGGCATCACGGTGCTGCGCGGGCACCGGGTCGTCGGCCTGCACGACGACGGCCGGCGGGTGACGCTGACCTCCGAGGCCGCCGACGGCACGGCCGGCACGCTCTCGGCCCGCTGGGTCGTGGGCTGCGACGGCGCGAACAGCTTCGTGCGCGAGCACCTCGACGTCCCGCTGACCGATCTCGGGTTCTCCTACGAGTGGCTGCTGTGCGACGTCGAGCTGCGCGAGCCCCGCGAGTTCACCCCCACGAACGTCCAGATCTGTGACCCGGCGCGGCCCACGACCCTGGTCGGCAGCGGTCCCGGGCACCGGCGCTGGGAGTTCATGCGGCTGCCGGGCGAGAGCAGCGCCGAGCTGAACAAGGAGGAGACCGCCTGGCGGCTCCTCGCCCCGTTCGGCGTCACCCCGGACACCGCCAGGCTGCTGCGCAGCACCACCTACATCTTCCGGGCCACCTGGGCCGACGCGTGGCGGTCGGGGCGGGTGCTGCTGGCCGGTGACGCGGCGCACCTGATGCCGCCGTTCGCCGGGCAGGGCATGTGCTCCGGCATCCGGGACGCGGCCAACCTGGCGTGGAAGCTGGACCTGACGCTGCGCGGTCTGGCCGGCGACGCCGTCCTCGACAGCTACGCCGAGGAGCGCAGGCAGCACGTGAAGGAGTCGATCCTCTCGTCGGTGCAGCTGGGCCGGATGATCTGCGTGACGGATCCGACGGCCGCCGAGGAGCGCGACGCGACGGTCCTCGCGGGCCGTCGCGGCCGTACGGGGCCGGGGTCGCCGGAGCCGGCGAAGCCGCTGTCGGCCGGGCTGCTGAGCGGCGTGTCCAAGGCGGCCGGTGCGGTGGTGCCGCAGGGCCGGGTCGGCGCGGCGGGCGGTACGGGCCTGTTCGACGAGGTCGTGGGCCGCGGGTTCGTGCTCCTCACGACGGACGAACCGCGGGCGGCGCTCGGCGAGGACCGGTGGTCGTTCCTGGCGGCGCTCGACACCCATGTGGTGCGCCTGTTGCCGTCCGGGACGGCCGCCGACTCCGGGCCGGTCCGTATCGGTGCGACCGGGGTGACGGAGGTGACCGACGTCGACGGCTGCTACGGGGCGTACCTGGCCGAGCAGGGCGCGACGGCGCTGCTCGTCCGTCCCGACTACCACGTCTTCGGCGCGGCGAACGGTCCACGGGAGACGGCCGCGCTGGTCGACGAGTTGCGCGACCTGCTGGGCGCGAGCACGCCGACCGCGGCCGAACTGCGCCCGGCGGGCTGACCGTTCAGGGACCGGCCGTCAGGGCCGGGTCAGCCGGGCGAGCGCGACCGCGCCCCGCAGCGAGGAGAGCGGGCCCAGGGTGGCGGGCCCGACCTCCAGCGGCGGCTGTCCGGGGCGGGCCAGCTCCGCGAGCCGCGCGGACACCAGGCCGTCCAGGCCCGGCATGCCGTTCGCGAAGCCGCCGCCGATCAACAGCAGCCGGGGGTGGACGAGTTCCTGGACGCTCACCGCGGCGGCGGCCAGGGCGCGGGCGGTGCGCCGCAGCGCGTCGACCGCCCAGGGCCGTCCGTCGCACCAGCCCTGCCGCAGCGCGTCGAAGGTGACGTCGCTCCCCCGCAGCCGGGCCGCGTGGCGCAGGGTGGCGGGGCCCGAGGCGATCGCCTGGAGGCAGCCGTGGCGCCCGCAGACGCACCGCGGGCCGTCCAGCTCGACGACCGTGTGCCCGATCTCGAAGGATCCGCGGCCGGTGCCAGGGCAGAGTTCACCGCCCAGGACGAGCCCGCCGCCGACGCCCGTGCCGACCCCGACGTAGAGGAGGTCCGCGCAGTCGGCGGCCTCCGCCTCGGCGAGGGCGCCGAGGTCTCCGTCGTCCGCCCAGGCGACGGCGGCCTCGGGGAACAGGGTGCGCAGGGCCGCGCCCAGGTCCGTGCCGGTCCACTCGGGCCGGCTCGGCCAGGCGGTGATCCGCCCGTCCGGTCCGACCGTCGCCGGCACCGCCAGGCCCACGGCCCGGAAGGGCACACCGAGACGGTCCCGCAACTCGCCTACGTGCTCGGCCAGTTGGGCGAGGTCGCGGTCGGCGCCGGGGCGGGGCTGCCAGGGGAACACGGTCTCGGCCACGCGCCGCGTCCCGGCCTCGACCCGCAGGGCGACCTTGGTGCCCCCGATGTCGACGCCCAGGTGGTGGGCCTCCCCCGGGCCGCCGGGCCGGTCCTCAGTCACCGGGCACGGACGGGCACAGGGCGAGCAGGTCGGCGGGGCGGGCCAGCACCACGGCGGGCTCGGCGGCGAGCAGTTCGGCGGGGTCGGACAGCGCCCACAGCGCGCCGGCCGAGGTCACGCCGGCGCCGTGGGCGCTGGCGATGTCGGTCGGCGCGTCGCCGACCATGATGGCCTGCTCGGGCGCGAAGCCCATCAGGTCGAGGGCGCGTTCCACGATGTCCGGCGCGGGCTTCGGGCGGTCGACCTCGTCCGAGCCGATCACGTGGTCGAAGAACGGCAGCAGCCCCAGCGTGTCGAGCAGGGAGCGCGCCCGCGGCCCGCTCTTGCCGGTGGCCACGGCGAGCCGCAGTCCGCGGACCCGCAGGGTGAGGAGCAGTTCCACGATGCCGTCGAAGACCGGCACCTGGGACGCGAGCCGGTAGCTCTCGCGGACGAAGGGCTCCTCCATCTCCAGGGGCAGGCCCATGATCCGCATGATGTCCGGGAAGTAGCGCCCCAGGTGGCGCGTGTACTCGTCGAACGGCGCGGGGCCGTCACCGACGACCTCCTTGTAGGCGACGGCGAACGCCTCGTACATCACGGCGAAGCTGTCGACGATGACCCCGTCGAGGTCGAAGACCACGGCGTGCCTGACCCGCGGGGGCGCCTCGGCGACGGTGGCCGTGCCGCCCGCGCCCGGGGCGTGGATGTCGTCTCGCTGCGTCGAAACCCGTGTGGTCACCGGCTTCTTCACCTCCTGCTGGTGGGCCCGGTGGTGGGCCTAGTGGTGGGCGGGTACGGCGGGCCGCTGGTGCGCGGTGCGGGCCGACGCGTAGCAGTCGTGGATGGCGCCGATCGTCGTCCGGGCCTCGGCGGCCGCCCTGCCGCGGCGGTCCGGGTCGGCCAACAGGGCGGCGAGGCCGTCGAGCTGGCGCCCGTACTCGCTGCCGACGGGCTCCTCGGGGACCGGCACGGACGTGGTGGTGCCCGCGCGGGTCAGGGTCAGTTCCGGGCGGGGCAGCCGGTTGGGGCTGAAGCCGAAGGTGCAGCGCAGTTCGGCGGTTCCGGCGCTGCCGACGACCTGGAAGCGGGTCACGTCGACGGCCTCGTGCGAGGCCCAGCAGGCGTGCAGGGAGACCGAGACGCCGTCGGCGCGCACGAAGAAGCCGCGGGCGGTGTCCTCGACGTCACCCGGGCCGCCGGCCGCCTCGTCGTCGTCGCGCCAGGCGGCGGCGCCGGTGCCGGTGGCCACGAAGTCGTTGGACGTCGTGCCGACGGCCCGGGTGAAGGGGGCCGGGCCGAGCAGCGCGGACAGCGTGTCGAAGAGGTGCCAGCCGAGGTCGACGAGCACCCCGCCGCCGGCCGTGCTGCGCCGGGTGAACCAGCCGCCGGCCTGCGGGATGCCGCGGGACCGCACCCAGCCGGCCTCGACGTGGCGGATCCGGCCGAGCTCCGGCACCAGGCGGGCCAGGGCGGTCACGTCGGCGCGGTGCGGGGCGGCGCTGCCGGACAGCAGCGTGGCGCCGCCGACGCGTTCGGCCGCGGCCAGCAGATCGGCCTCGGCCGTGGTCAGGCAGACCGGCTTCTCCAGGAAGACATTGACGCCCCGGCCGAGCAGGTCGGCGGCGACCTCGGCGTGCAGGTGGTTGGGGACGGCGACGACCGCGAGGTCGACGGCGTCGGGGGTGAGCGCGTCGACCGTGGGGTGCACGGGGACGCCGGGCGCCGCGGCCCCGGCGCCGGGCGCGGGGTCGACGACGGCCACCACGTCGAAGCCGGTGTGCCCGGCCAGCCGGGGCAGCCACAGTTCCCGCCCCGCCCAGCCGAGCCCGACGACGGCCGTCCGCACGCTCATGCGGCGGCCACGGCGTCCGCGACGATCTCCGCCGTCAGGTGGATGGCCTCCTCGTCGGCGAGCAGCGTGCGGTGGTGCAGCCAGACGCTGTCCTGGCTGATGGCCTCGCTGTGGGGGCAGCGCTCGGCGATGGCGTCCGGGGTCTCGTCGGGGGTGCCCATCTCCCAGAAGGCGTCGGTGCGGTAGATCGCGCGGAAGCCCGCGAAGGCGGGCACGCCGGCCGCGACGAGCCGGTCGACCAGGGCGTTGCGGCCGTCCTCGCCGATGCCGGGGACGCGGAACATCGCCATGTAGTGGGAGGGGAAGTCGGTGCGCTCGTCGGGGCGCTGCGGGTCGATGCCGTCGATCTTCTCCAGGAGCGGCGCGAGCACGGCCCAGCGCTCCTGGCGGGTCCTGATCTGGCCTTCCAGACGGCCGAGTTGGGCGCGCAGGACGGCGGCGGAGAACTCGTTGAGCCGCAGGTTGGAGCCGGCTATCT
Organism: Streptomyces longispororuber; assembly: GCF_024448165.1. Classification (GTDB taxonomy): domain Bacteria; phylum Actinomycetota; class Actinomycetes; order Streptomycetales; family Streptomycetaceae; genus Streptomyces; species Streptomyces longispororuber_A. The sequence continues at coordinate 6,820 of NZ_JAMOLN010000171.1, read as the reverse complement.
CGTGCTTGTAGTGGCGGTCGGTGCGGGGCCGTCCGCAGCTGTGGCGCAGGAACGCCTTCTCGTACAGCTCGGTGTCGGGGAAGAGGACGGCGCCGCCCTCGCCCGCGGTCATCAGCTTGCCGTTCTGGAAGCTGAACGCGGCGACGCTGCCGAGCTCACCGACGCGCTTGCCGCGCCAGCGGGCGGCGTGGGCGTGCGCGGCGTCCTGGAGGAGCGGCACGCCGGTGTCGGCGGACAGCTCGGCCAGGGCGTCCATGTCGGCGAGGAAACCGGCCATGTGCACGGGCATGATCACCCGGGTGCGCTCGGTCACGGCGGCCCTGGCCGCCGCCACGTCGATGTTGTACGTGTGCGGGTCGACGTCGACCGGGACCGCGACGGCCCCGAGGCGCTGGGCCGCCTGCGAGGAGGAGATGAAGGTGAAGGCCGGGACGATGACCTCGGAGCCCGGGCCGACTCCCATGACCTGGAGGGCGAGTTCGAGGGCGTGGGTGCCGTTGGTGACGGCGAGCGCGTGCCGGGCGCCGTGGAATTCGGCGAACTCCCGCTCGAAGGAGTCGACTTCGCTGCCGCCCATTCGCCACCACTGGCCCTGTTCCAGTGCCCGGACGAGTCCGTCCCGCTCCGTCGCGTCGTACTGCGGCCACTGGGGGTATTCCGGCGCCTGTCGCACGTTCATGATTCTCCAAGAAATCGGATGTGATTCGATTCGGCGTAATTCAGCGCACGTTGTTCAGCGCAACTCGAAGAAGGATCGGTACGAATTCAGCTGGGCTTCGAGCATGTGGATGCCGTGGTGGATCCGGTGGCCGCGCGCGGCTGCCTCGCGCAGCAGGCGGGTCTCGTGGGGCTTCATGACGATGTCGGCCACGACGCAGTCCGGTGGCAGCCGGTGCAGCGGGAACGGCAGCGGGTCGTCGGCCCGCAGCCCGAGCGGTGTGGCGTTGACCGCGAGGTCCACGTCGGCCGGTTCGGGGCCGCTCAGGGCGTGCACCCGGCCCGGCCAGTGCGCCGTCAGGCGGCCGGCCAGCGCGGTGAGCCGGTCCTGGTCCGTGTCGTACAGGGAGAGGTGGTCGACGCCCGCCGCCAGGAGTGCGGCGGCGACGGCGCTGCCCGCGCCGCCGGTGCCGACGAGCAGCGCACGGGCGCCCTTCGGTTCGTGTCCCGCGCCGGTGAGACCGGCCACGAAGCCGAAGCCGTCGAAGTTCTCGGCGAGCCAGCCGCCGTCGGCCTCGCGGCGCAGCACGTTCGCGGTGCCGACGATGTCGACGGCGGTGCCGCGCCGGTCGGCGAGGCGGGCCACGGCCGCCTTGTGGGGCACGGTGACGAACATGCCGTCGAGGTTCTGCATGCCCTGCAGGCCGCGGACGACCTGCTCCAGGTCCTGCGGCCGGGCGTGCACGGGGACGACCACCGCGTCGATGCCGAGCTCCGTGAGAACCGGGTTCATCAGCGTGGGCGCCTTGACCTGGGCGACGGGGTCGCCGAGGACCGCGTACAGGCGGGTCGTGCCCGTGATGGGCGGGGCGGATGGGTGCGCGGTCATCGCAGCACCGCCTTTCGGGGCACGGCGGCGGCCGCCGACGCGGCGACCGTGCGGGCGAGTTCGCGGGCCTGGTCCCCGTTGAGGCGGGGGTCGCAGGCCGTGCGGTAGCGGGCGGGCAGGCCGGCCTCGGTGGCTCCGGCGGCGCCGCCGACGCACTCCGTGACGTGGTCGCCGGTGAATTCGAGGTGGAGTCCGCCGGGATGGGTGCCCAGGCGGCGGTGCACGGCGAGGAATCCGGCGATCTCGTCGGCGATCGCGTCGACGTCGCGGGTCTTGAATCCGTTGGCCGCCGTGTACGTGTTCCCGTGCATGGGGTCGCACTGCCAGACCACTTCGTGGCCGGACGCGGTGACCTTCTCGACGATCGGCGGCAGCACGTCCCTGATCCGGGTGTGTCCCATGCGGCTGATCAGGGTGAGCCGTCCCGGTTCGCGGTGCGGGTCGAGCCGGTGCACGTACGCGACCGCTTCCTCCGGGGTCGTGCGCGGGCCGAGTTTGAGGCCGACGGGGTTGGCCAGGAGCCCGGCGAACGCGATGTGCGCGCCGTCGAGCCCGCGGGTGCGTTCGCCGATCCACAGGAAGTGCCCGAGGCCGCTGGACAGGCGGGGTTCGGGCCCGCTGTCGTCGACGTGCAGCGAGGACCGCTCGTAGTCGAGCAGCAGTGCCTCGTGGCTGACGTAGACGTCCTCGGCGCCGGGCAGGGCGCCGTCGCCGAGCCGGTGGAGCAGCGCCGCCGTTGCCGACGCGTCGGCGTGGGCGCGCAGCATCCGGCCGGGGTCGGGGGTGCGGGCGGCCCGGGTGGGTTCGGCGGAGTTGACGATGTCGCCGCGGTAGGAGGGCAGGCCCTGGGCGTCCACGTCGCGGGAGCGTGGTTTGGCGTACTGCCCGGCCATCCGGGCGACCTTGACCACCGGCAGGCCGGTGCCGGCGGCGAGCACGTCGGCCATGTCCAGCAGGGTCCGCAGGTTGGCGGTGCGGTGGGCGTCGGTGTTCTCGGCGAACGATTCGGCGCAGTCGCCGCCCTGGAGGAGGAACGCCTCGCCGCGGGCGACAGCGGCGAGTTCCTCGCGCAGCCGTGCCGTGCGCGCCGCGGAGACGATCGGGGCGGCGCGGCGCAGTGACCGCACGACGTCCGCGGCCCGGCCCGGGTCGGGCCAGTGTGGCTGTTGCGCGGCGGGCCGGGCCAGCGCGTCCGCCAGCCGGGCCGCGAGGAGCGCGGCGGCGGCCGGCGGGGAGCTGTCGGTCGTCGTCCTGGGCGGCTGCCTCATGACGGCACCGCTCCGGCCAGGACGGTGCCGGTCGCGTCGGCGGTGGCGACGAGGTCGGCGAGCGGGGCCCGCGGCATCCCCTCCAGGACGGCCGCGACGACGTCGTGCGGCACGTCGGTGACCAGTTCGGCGCCGTCGGGCCCGTCGAGGGCGAACGCGAGGGAGCCGAACGCCTTCTTGTCGTGCCGCATCAGCTCGATCAGGGTCTCGGTCGCGGTCTCGGCGGGCACCGCGGTGGGCAGCCCGTAGGACCGGACGACGTCCAGGTGCTCCGCCACCCGGGCCTCGCCGATCCGCCCGAGGGCGCCGGCCAGCCGGCCCGCGAAGACCGTGCCGACGGCCACCGCCTCGCCGTGCCGCAGCGCGTAGTCGGTCGCCTTTTCCAGGGCGTGGCCCAGCGTGTGGCCGTAGTTGAGGATGTGGCGCAGCCCGGAGTCGCGTTCATCGGCCTCCACGACGCGGGCCTTGAGCCGCACACTGGCCGCGATCTGGTCGGCGAGCGGCAGCCCGCGCAGGTCGGGGGCGCCGATGAAGTGGCAGCGGGCGATCTCCCCGTAGCCGTTGAGCAGTTCGCGCGGGGGCAGCGTGCTCAGGTAGTCGGTGTCGCACAGCACCGCGCTGGGCTGCCAGTACGCGCCGACCAGGTTCTTGCCCTGCGGCAGGTTCACCGCCGTCTTGCCGCCCACGGCGGCGTCCACCTGGGCGAGCAGCGAGGTGGGCAGGTGCACGACGCGCACGCCCCGGTGATAGAGGGCGGCGGCGAGACCGACCACGTCGGTGGTCGTTCCGCCGCCGCACGACACGACGACGTCGGACCGGCTGAGCCCGAAGCGGACGAAGGCGGCGCACAGTTCCCCGACCGTGCCGAGGGTCTTGTCGCGCTCACCGTCCCGCGCCGGGACCAGCAGGGTCTCCACCCCGGTGTCGGGCACCCATTCCTCCGGGCGGGCCGACACGACGACGGCCCGCTCGGCGCCCAGCCTCCGGACGACCCCGGCGAGCGACGTCCGCACTCCGGGGCCGATCAGCACGTCGTACGCATGGTCTGCGAGCCGTAGCGAAACGGATGCCATGACGGGTTACCGGCCCGCCGTCACCCGGAGGACGCGCGCCTGCGACCGCTCCTTGCGGTCCTGCTCGTCCAGGTGGGGGTAGGAGGGGCAGCCGTAGACCCGCTGGAACGGCTCGAAGGTGTCCCACTCCTTGCGGCGGCGCATCTCGGCGGCCACCGAGTTGTGCTCGCTCCAGAAGTCGCCGCCGATGAGGCGGATGAGGTACCGCTCCAGGGTGTCGCGGTCCGTGGAGCGGGCGGCGTCGGCGGCCATGGCGACGAGTTCGCCGTCGTAGTAGGCGTGGATGAGGCGGATGTAGGTGTCGTAGCCGGTCTTGAAGTAGTTGGCGTACCGGTCGAGCAGGCGCTCCTCGGCCGACGGGTCGGCCAGCGCCTCGCCCAGGGTCTCCGCCGCGCGGACGGCGGTGGCGGTGGCGACCAGGACGCCGCCGGAGAACATCGGGTCGCCGAAGCAGCCGGCGTCGCCGACCATGAGCCAGCCCGGCCCGGTGACCGTGTCGGAGTGGTAGCAGTAGTCGGTCTCGATCTTGAGGTCCATGGCGGGCTCGGTGCCCGTCAGGCGCGCGGTGATCCGCGGGATGCGGGCCACGTGCTCCTCGAAGAGCCGCTCCGGCGTCGACCCGCGCAGCACGTCGCGCGGCATGACGGTGCCGACGCTGATGGAGTCCTTGGACAGCGGGATCGCCCAGACCCAGCCGTCGTCGTGGGCGCCGACCTGGATGTCGCCCTCGACGCCCGGGTTGTGGCTCTCGTCGAGGCCGGTGTAGTGGCGGTAGACGGCGACCATGCGGAGCTTCTCGAGGGTCTTGCGCAGGCCGAAGCGGTGCGCGATCCGGCCGCTGCGGCCGCTGGCGTCGATCACGTAGCTCGCGTGCACCTCGTGCTGCTCGCCGTCGTGCTCGTAGCGGACGCCGACCATGCGGTCGCCGTCCATGAGGAGTTCGCCGACGTTCGCGCCGAGCAGCAGCCGCGCGCCGGCGGCCTGGGCCTGCTCGGCCAGCATCCGGTCGAAGCGCTGGCGCTGCACCTGGAACGCGTTGTCGTGGCGGCCCTCGCCCTGCTTGGTGAAGTCCGCGCGGAAGACGCCCTCGAAGAACTTCTTCTCGGTCGGGTCGATGAACTCGCCGCCGAACTTGGGCACGTAGCCCTGGGCGGCCACCACGTCGCGCAGGCCGATCCGCTCGAACAGGCCCATCATGTACGGCAGCAGGGACTCGCCGATGTGGAACCGGGGGTTCGGCTCCTTCTCCAGGAGCAGGACGGAGTGCCCCTGCTTCGCCAGCATGTAGGCGCTGACCGCACCGGCCGGACCTGCGCCGATCACGACCACATCGGCTGTTTCCTTCGCCATCATGTTCCCTTTCTGGTGCCAATTCGGGTGGAGTCAGGGGATTTCTGGGGACTTCTGGGAAATCAGGGAGTGCGAACTGCTCGGTGTGCCGGTCAGCCGAAGGAGCCGGACAGCAGGTGGGAGACCAGCCGCTCGTGCTCGGTGTCGTCCGTGATGGTGCGGACCTCGTCGCGGCCGTCCCGCACCGTCAGGTGCCGGCGGCCCTTCAGGACGACCTGGCCGTCGTCGAGGGTCCGGCCGCAGAGGATCTTCGTGCCGTCCTGCGGTCCGGTGTCCGCGGCGATCTCCCGGACGAGGAAGTCCTCCATGTCCTTCCAGTCGCTCCACTGCCGGGGCGTGTTCGTGAAGCTGTAGACCACGCTCCACCGGGTGATCCTGCCGCGCCGCTGTAGAGCGATCCTGGATCCGCGCTCGACCAGCCTGAACTGGCTGCCGTACTGGCTCTGCACGGTGTCGCAGAGCCGCAGCGGCTCGATGTAGGAGGGGCCGGGGTAGCCGACGTCGACGAGCCAGTCCTCACCGGCCAGCCGGACGCGGTTGAACATGTGCTCCACGTCGATGCCGGAGGCCTCCCAGCCCTCGGCGGTGCTGGCGGCCAGCAGGGTGACGTCGTAGCCCAGTTCGGTGAGCAGCCGGGCGAACAGCCGGTTCAGCTGGAAGCAGGTGCCGCCCCTGCCCTGGACGACGCTCGTCTCGAACGTGGCGTCCTCGTCGAGGTCGACGAGGTCCAGTCCGCCGCTGAAGTCCTGCGTGGCTCCGTTGTACGGCAGCGCCATCAGGTGCTTCTTGTGCAGGGTGCGCAGCGTCGCGATGTCCACGCCGGTCTGGCCGGCGCAGTCGATCCGGCGGAGGTACCCGTCGACGTCGAACACGTCTCTTCACCTTCTTCCCAGGGGAGTTCGGACTGTCGGGCAGGGGGTCACACCGAGACGGCCACGGGGCGCGCCGCCTCCTCGCCGCACAGCAGCTCGTGGAGGTGGGCGGCGAGCATGCCCGCCGTCGGGTGGTCGAAGACGAGGTTGGGCGAGAGCTTGCGCTCGGTGAGGTCGCGCAGCCGGTTGCGGAGTTCGATCGAGGTCAGCGAGTCGAAGCCGACCTCGAACAGCCCCTGGTCCGGGTCGATCCGGTACGAGGTGCCGTGGCCGAGGACCGCGGCGATCTGCGTCCGCACCAGGTCGAGCAGCAGCTCGGCCTGCTCGGTGCGGGAGAGCCCGGCCAGCCGCTCCGTCACGGCGCGGCCCTGCTCGGCGGCGCTCGCCGCGTGGGCCTGCTGGCGGCCGGCGCGGACCAGGCCGCGCAGCAGGTGCGGCACTCCCCCGTCGGCCCCGGCCTGCTGCCGCAGCGACCGCAGGTCCAGTTTGGCGGGCACCAGCTGGGCCCGGCCGGACGCGACGGCGGCGTCGAACAGGGCCATGCCCTCGGCCGGCGTGATCGCCTGGAGGCCACCGCGCCGGTTCATCCGCTCCTTGACGATGGCGTCGGTACCGGCCGCCATGCCGCCGCCGTCCTGGTCCCACAGGCCCCAGGCCAGGGACAGTCCGGGCAGTCCGGCGGCACGACGCTCGGCCATCAGCCCGTCGAGA
>NZ_JAMOLN010000170.1 GCF_024448165.1 Streptomyces longispororuber | reverse complement strand
TGATCACCGGCGGCACCGGCGGCCTGGGTGCCCTCCTCGCCCGGCACCTCGTCGAACGGCACGGAGTGCGCAGCCTCGTCCTGACCAGCAGGCGCGGACCGGCGGCCCCCGGCGCGGCGGACCTGCGCGCCGAACTCAGCGCGGCAGGCGCCCGGGCCGAGGTCGTGGCCTGCGACGTCACGGACCGCGCGTCCGTCGCCGAGGTGCTCGCCGCGATGCCGCCCGAGCGGCCGCTGACGGCGGTGATCCACTGCGCGGGCGTGCTCGACGACGGCGTCGTCGCGGCGCTGACCGGGGACCGCCTGGACACGGTCCTCGCCCCGAAGGTGCGCGGCGCCTGGCACCTGCACGAACTGACCGCACACCTCGGCCTCTCCGCGTTCGTCCTGTTCTCCTCGGTCGCGGGCGTCGTGGGCACGGCCGGACAGGCCAACTACGCGGCGGCCAACGCGTTCCTCGACGGCCTCGCCGAAGCACGCGGCGCCGCCGGGCTCCCGGCCCGCTCCCTGTGCTGGGGCCTGTGGGCGGAGCGCAGCGAGATGATCGCCGACATCGGCGAGGAGGACGTCGCACGCCTGCGCCGGCAGGGCGTGCTGCCGCTGCCGACGCGCCGGGGGCTCGCCCTCTTCGACGCGGCGATCACCCGGGACGAACCGGTCCTGGTGCCCGCGCTGCTCGACCTCCCGGCCCCCGGCCTGCCGCAGGCCGACCGCCCGGCCTCGCCGCTCCTGCGCGGACTGCTCGGCACACCCACGGGCCCCGCCGCCGACCCGGCGGCCCCCGGGCCGGCCGACGCCGGACTCGCGGAACGGCTCAGGTCGTTGCCGCCCGGCGAGGCGGAGACCGTGCTGCTCGACGCCGTACGGGCGCAGACCGCCCTCGTCCTCGGCCACTCCGGCGGCGCACGGATCGGGTCCACCGCCACCTTCAAGGAACTGGGCATCAACTCGCTCACGGCGCTCGACCTGCGCAACCGGCTGGCGGCGGCGACCGGCCGCACCCTGCCCGCCACCCTCGTCTTCGACCACCCGAACCCGCGCGCCCTCGCACAGTTCCTGAACACCGGCGGCACCCAGGGATCCGGCGCCGAAGGACCCGGCGCCGCACCCCGGTCCCCGGCCGATCACCTGGCCGCGGAGATCGAAGGCCTCGGCGCCCGCATCGAGGACGCGTTCCATGACCTCGCCGATGAGGACAAGGCCGCCCTGTCCACGCTGCTCGGCGAGGTGCAGGGCAGGGTCCGCTCGATGGTGGGCGAGGGATCACCGGTCGCCCTCGTCGACCGGATCAGTTCGGCCTCGGCGGGAGAGCTCCTCTCGCTCCTGGACAAAGAGCTCGGCTAGGGGAGAGCGATGACCAACGACAACAACGCCGAGGTTCTCGACTACCTCAAGCGGACCTCGATCGAGCTCATCGAGACCCGCAAGCGCCTGAAGGAAGTGACGGACGCCGCGGCCGAACCCGTCGCCGTGGTCGGCGTCGCCTGCCGGTTCCCGGGCGGCGCGGCGTCCCCCGAGGAGCTGTGGGAGCTGGTGCGCAGCGGCACGGACGCCGTGTCGGCGTTCCCCGACGACCGCAACTGGGACCTGGCGGAACTCGCCGACCCGGACCAGGACCGGCCGGGCAGCTGCCGCACCGGCTCGGGCGGATTCCTGTACGACGCGGGTGACTTCGACGCCGAGTTCTTCGGGATCAGCCCGCGCGAGGCGCTCGCCGCCGACCCGCAGCAGCGCCTCCTCCTGGAGACCTCCTGGGAGTCCCTGGAGCGCGCCGGCATCGACCCGGCGACCCTGCGCGGCAGCAGCACCGGCGTGTTCGCCGGCCTCGCCTACTTCGGCTACGGCAACCACTTCTCCACGCCCGAGGCCATCTCCGGCTACGCCCAGACCGGTTCCCTGCTGAGCGTGGCGTCCGGCCGCGTGGCGTACACGCTGGGTCTCGAAGGTCCGGCGCTCTCGACGGACACCGCGTGCTCGTCGTCGCTCGTGGCCGTGCACCAGGCGGTGCAGTCGCTGCGCCAGGACGAGTGCGGGCTCGCCCTGGCCGGCGGCGTCACCGTCATGGCGATGCCGCAGGTGTTCCGGGAGTTCTCGCGGCAGCGGGGTCTGTCGGAGGACGGGCGTTGCAAGGCGTTCGCGGAGGCGGCGGACGGTACGGGCTTCGCCGAGGGCGTCGGCGTACTGGTCCTGGAGCGGCTGTCGGACGCGCGGCGCAACGGCCGCCGGATCTGGGCGGTCATCCGCGGCTCCGCGATCAACCAGGACGGCGCGTCCAACGGCCTGACCGCGCCCAGCGGTCCCGCCCAACAGCGCGTGATCCGCGCCGCGCTGGCGAACGCCCGGCTCCAGGCGGACGACGTCGACGTGGTCGAGGCGCACGGCACCGGCACCACCCTGGGCGACCCCATCGAGGCGCAGGCCCTGCTGGCGACGTACGGGCAGGACCGCGATCCTCAACGGCCCTTGTGGCTCGGCTCGTTGAAGTCGAACACCGGTCATACGCAGGCGGCGGCAGGTGTTGGCGGCATCATCAAGATGATCATGGCGATGCGGCACGGTGTCATGCCGAAGACGCTGCACGTGGACCGCCCCTCCACGCACGTGGACTGGTCGTCCGGTTCGGTGCGGCTGCTGACCGAGGCCAGGGAGTGGCCGGACGCGCCGGAACGCCCCCGCCGCGCCGGCATCTCCAGCTTCGGAGCCAGCGGCACGAACGCCCACCTCATCCTGGAACAGCCCCCCGAGGCCGAGCCGGATCCGCACCATGTGGGTGAAGTCCCGTCCGTGGAAGGCGAGTTGGTGCCCTGGGTCCTCTCGGCACGGTCGGAGCGCGCGCTGCGGGCCCAGGCGGCGAAACTCCGCGCCTTCGCCGCGGCCGACGACGACCTCGACGTCGCCGACATCGGCTGGTCGCTGACGTCGAGCCGCTCCCACCTCGACCACCGCGCGGTCGTCCACGGCCGCGACCGGGACGAACTCCTCAGCGCGCTGGCCACGCTCGCCGACGGCACGGAGAACGCCGCCGTCGTCCGCGGCGTCGCAGGCGAGCCCGCCGGAACCGTCTTCATGTTCCCCGGACAGGGCTCGCCCTGGGCCGGAGCCGCCCGCGAGCTGTACGACACCTTCCCCGTCTTCGCGCAGAGCCTCGACGAGACCTGCGCACACTTCGACACGCACCTCCCCTTCGCCCTGAAGCCCCTCCTCCTCGCCGACGAGCCCGCACAGCGCGACCGCACGGACATCGCGCAGCCCGCCCTGTTCGCCCTCCAGGTCGCCCTGTACCGGCTCATGGCCCGGTACTTCCCCCGGCCCGACCGCCTGATCGGCCACTCCGTCGGCGAGATCGCCGCCGCCCACGTCTCCGGAGTCCTCGGCCTCGACACCGCGACCCGCCTCGTGGCCGCCCGCGGACGGACCATGCAGACGGTCACCGAGCCCGGCGCCATGCTCGCCGTCCGCGCCTCCGAAGCCCACGTGGTCCCCCTGCTCGACGCGTACGACCGGGTCGGCATCGCCGCCGTCAACGGCCCGGAGTCCGTCGTCGTCTCGGGCGCGCGCGACCAGGTCCACGCGATCCGCGACCTGCTCGTCGCCGACGGCACCTCGGCGAAGCTCCTCGCCGTCGACCACGCCTTCCACTCCCCGCTGATGGACCCGGTCCTGGACGAGTTCGCCGCCGCGCTCGGCGAACTCCCCACGGGTGAGCTGACGATCCCGGTCGTCTCGACCAGGCTCGGCCGCCCGGCCACGCTCCGGGAGCTGACGTCCGTGGAGCACTGGGTGCGCCACGTCCGCGAACCCGTCCGCTTCCACGACGCCGTCGAGTGCGCCCGGGAGGCCGGCGCGGACGTCTTCATCGAGGTCGGGCCGGGCTCGACGCTCGCGAGCATCACCCAGGACACCTTCGCCGCCGAGGGCCCGCACGACACCGTCGTCGTGTCGTCGGCGCGGCGGGACCGCGGGCCGGTCAGGGCGCTGGCCGCCGCGCTCGCCCAGCTGCACGTCCGGGGCGCGTCCGTGCACTGGGACGCGGTGTTCGGACCGCGCCGACAGGTGGACCTGCCGACGTACGCGTTCCAGCGGCAGCGCTACTGGATGGACTTCATCGCCGGGCAGGACACGGCGGACGTCGCCGCCGCCGGCCTGTCGGCCCCCGGCCACCCGCTGCTCGGCGCCGCGGTGGACCGTCCCGGCACCGACGAGGTGGTGTTCACCGGCCTGTGGTCGCTGCGCACCCACGACTGGCTGGCCGACCACACCGTGTTCGGCGCGGTCGTCGTCCCGGCCACGGCCCACCTGGACCTCGCCCTGTCGGTGGGCGACCGCGTCGGATGCGCAGCGGTCGAGGAACTCTCCCTGGAAGTGCCCCTGATCCTGCCCGACACGGGCGAGGTCCAGGTCCGGGTCGTCGTCGGCGCACCCGACGAGACCGGCCGCCGCGCCCTGGAGGTGCACGCCCGCCCCGCCGGCGACAGCCCCACAGCGGACGGCTGGACCCGGCACGCACAGGGCACCCTGGCACCGGACGCCCCGCGGACCGGCGACCCGCACGCGCGCGGCGCCCGCCCACCGGCCGGCGCGACCCCGCTCGCCATCGACGGCCTCTACGACTCCTTCGCCGACGCGGGCTTCGACTACGGCCCCGCGTTCCGCGGACTGCGCGAGGTCCGGCGGCACGGCGACGACCTCTACGCCCTCGCCACCCTGCCGGAGGACGTCCAGGGCACGACGGGCAGCGGATTCGCCCTGCATCCGGCACTGCTCGACACCGTCCTGCACGCGGCGGTGGCCGGCGGCGTCATCGAGGTGACGGGCGAGCAGGGCTGGATGCCCTTCGCCTGGTCCGGGGCCGCCCTGACCGGCGTGTGCGGCCCGACCGTACGGGTCAGGCTCTCCCCGGTCGGCGAGGGCGCCGTGTCGCTGACGATCGCCGACGAGGAGGGCCGCGGCACCGCGCACGTCGAGACCCTGACGTTCCGGCCCGCGAGGCCCGACCAGGTGCGCCCGGCACAGCCGCTCTACGCGGTGGAATGGCGCCCGGCCCCACCAGGCGGTCAGTCAACTCCCGCTGTCTCGTGGGAAGTTGTGGGAGCGGACAGGGGTCTGGCCGCCCGGCTCGCCGAGACCGGCGGCGAGAACGTCACGCGCGCCGCCTCCCTCGACGAGGCCTCTGGGGAGCAGGCCCCCCGGCATCTCGTCCTGTGCGTGGACGACACCGCCCCCGCCGACCCCACCGCGCCGGCTTCCGACACCGACCGCGACCTGCTGGCCGAAGTGGGCGACACCGACAAGTACGTACTGGACCGGATCCAGCGGTTCCTCGCCGACGAGACGCTCGCCGGAACAACGCTGTCCGTGCTGACCCGCCGCGCCCTCTCCACCCGTGCGGGCGAGGGCGTGGACAGCCTCCCCGGAGCCTCCGTGTGGGGCCTGGTCCGGTCCGCGCAGACCGAGCACCCCGGCAGGTTCCGGCTCCTGGACATCGACGACGACGAGACGTCCTGGGCACGGATCCCGGACGCGCTCGCCCTCGCCGAGGACCAACTGGCGCTGCGCGGCGGCACGTTCCTCGTCCCCCGCCTCGCCCCCGCCCCGCCCGCCGACCAGCGGATCGAACCGCCCACGGACGGCCCGCACCGGCTCGGCATCCCGAACAAGGGAACCCTGGAGAACCTGACCTGGGTGCCCTGCCCCGAGGTCACCGAGCCCCTGACCAGCGGACAGGTCCGCATCGCCGTACAGGCCGCCGGGCTCAACTTCCGTGACGTCACCATCGCGCTGGGCCTCGTCGACCGCACCGCCATCGACGCCGGACTCGGCAGCGAGGGCGCCGGAGTCGTCCTCGACGTCGCGGACGACGTGACCCGGCTGGCCCCGGGCGACCGCGTCACCGGCATCTTCACCGGCGCCTTCGGCCGCGTCGCCGTCGCGGACCACCGCATGCTCATGCCGATCCCCGACGGGTGGAGCCACGCCGAGGCGGCGTCCGTGCCGACCACCTTCCTCACCGCGTACCACGGGCTCTTCCACGTCGCGAAGCTCGAGAAGGGGCAGCGGGTCCTCATCCACGCCGCGGCGGGCGGCGTCGGCATGGCCGCCGTACAACTGGCCCGGCACGCCGGCGCCGAGATCTACGCGACCGCGAGCCCGGCCAAGTGGCCCGCCCTGCGCGCCCTCGGGATCGACGACGACCACCTCGCCTCCTCCCGCGACCTGGAGTTCGCCCGGAAGTTCCTCGCCACATCGGACGGCCACGGCATGGACGTCGTCCTGAACTCCCTCGCCCACACCTTCGTCGACGCCTCACTGACGCTGCTGCCCCGGGGCGGCGCCTTCGTCGAGATGGGCAAGACCGACATCCGCGAGCCGCGGCGCGTGGCGGCCGACCACCCCGGCGTCGCCTACGAGGCCTTCGACCTCTACGAGGCGGGACCCGAGGCGATCCACGCCATGTTCCGGACCGTGATGGAGCTGTTCGACGAAGGACAGGTGCGGCTGAACCCGGTCGCCGTCCGCGACGTCCGCGACGCGCGCGCCACGTTCCGCGAGATGAGCCAGGGCCGCCACACCGGCAAGCTCGTGCTCGACGTGGGCGGCGGCTTCGGCGGCGGCACCGTCCTCGTCACCGGCGGCACCGGCGGCGTGGGCTCCCTCGTGGCCCGCCACCTCGTCACCGAGCACGGCGTACGCAGCCTGGTCCTGGCCGGCCGCCGGGGAGCGGCGGCCGACGGGGCGCCCGAACTGGTCGCCGAACTGACCGGCGCGGGCGCGGAGGTGAAGGTCGTGGCCTGCGACGTCGCGGACCGGACCGCCCTGGCCGCGCTCCTCGCGGACCTGCCCGCGCGGTACCCGCTCACCGCCGTCGTGCACGCGGCCGGCGTCCTGGCCGACGGCACCGTCGAGTCCCTGACCCCCGAGAGCCTCGACCACGTCCTGCACGCCAAGGCGGGCGGCGCCGTCAACCTGCACGAACTGACCAGGGACCGGCCCCTGTCGGCGTTCGTCGCGTTCTCCGCCCTCGCGGGCACGCTCGGCAACGGCGGCCAGGCGAACTACGCGGCGGCCAACGCCTTCCTGGACGGACTGGCCGCCCACCGCAGGGCGTCCGGGCTGCCCGGCACCTCGCTGGCCTGGGGCTGGTGGGAACAGAGCAGCGGCATGACCGGGACCCTGGACGACACCGACCTGTCCCGGCTGCGCCGCATGGGCATCGCCGCGATGCCGACACCCGAGGCCCTCGCCCTGTTCGACGCGGCGTGCGCCGCCGACGCACCGGTCCTCGTCCCCGCCCGCGTGGACGTCACCGCCCTGCGGAACAAGGCCGTGGACGACGTACCGCTCCTCCTGCGCGACCTCGCCACCACCGGCAGGACCCGCCGCACCGAGCCGGCCACGCCCCGGGACGAAGGCCCCGGCCTGACCGCCCGGCTCGCCGCCCTGCCCGCCGACGAAGCGGCGGCAGCCGTCCTCGACTGGGTCCGCGACCAGGTAGCCGTCGTGCTCGGCCACCCCTCCGGCGCGGCCGTCGACGCCGGCCAGACCTTCACCCAGCTCGGCTTCGACTCGCTGACCTCGGTCGAACTCTGCAACCGCCTGGCCGCCGCGACCGGACTGCGGCTGCCGTCCACCCTCGTCTTCAACCACCCGACCCCCCACGAGATGGGCGAGCACCTGCACGGCCTGCTGCGCCCCGCACCCGACCCGGACCCGGCCTGCACCGCCGGAACCGCCGAGACCGCCGAGGATTCAGCGATCCGCGAGGCCCTGCGCCACGTATCGATCGAGGGCCTGCGGCGCGCGGGCCTCCTGGACCTGGTCCTGGCCTGCGCCGACACGCCCCCGACGGACGACAGCGGACGGACCCCTGACACCGGCGCCGACCTGGACGTGACCGCGGACGAACTGTCGGACCTCGACCTGGACGCACTGGTCGACCTGGCCCTGGACGAGAAGAGGTAGTGACCATGACCAACTCCGCGGATCGCACGGCGGACGGCGCGGACCGGGTCCAGCGGGCGCTGCGCACACTCATCGAGGAGCGCGACCGCCTCCGCCAGGAGAACGACGCCCTGAAGGCCGGCCGCGGCGAGCCGATCGCCGTGATCGCCATGGCCTGCCGCTACCCCGGCGGCGTGGCCACCCCCGAGGACCTGTGGGACATGCTCCGCGAGGGCCGCGACGCCGTGGACACCTTCCCCACGGACCGCGGCTGGCGCGACGTCTACGACCCGGACCCCGACACCGTCGGCCACTCGTACACCCGGCACGGCGGCTTCCTGACCGACGCGGCCGCCTTCGACGCGGGCTTCTTCGGCATCAGCCCGCGCGAGGCCCTCGCCATCGACCCGCACCACCGCCTCCTCCTGGAGACGTCGTGGGAGGCCTTCGAACGGGCGGGCATCGTCCCCGCCGACGTACGGGGCACCGACGTCGGCGTCTTCTCCGGCGTCAGCTCGTCCGAGTACGGATGGCGGTTCCTGGAGGCGGGACAGCGGGAACTGGAGGGCCACCTGCTGTACGGCAGCGCCCTGAGCGTCGCGTCCGGCCGCGTCGCCTACGAACTGGGCCTGACCGGGCCCGCCGTGTCGGTGGACACCGCCTGCTCGTCGTCGCTGGTGACCCTCCACATGGCGGCGCAGTCGCTGCGGGCGGGCGAGTGCTCGCTCGCCCTCGCGGGCGGCGCGTCGGTGATGGCGACGCCCTCGTTCTTCGTGGAGTTCTCCCGGCAGGGCGCCCTGTCCGCCGACGGCCGGTGCAAGGCCTTCGCCGACGGAGCCGACGGGACCGGCTGGGCCGAAGGCGTCGGCGTGCTCCTCCTGGAGCGGCTGTCCGACGCCCGGCGGGCCGGCCACCCGGTGCTCGCCGTCCTGCGCGGCTCCGCCGTCAACCAGGACGGGGCCAGCAACGGACTGACCGCGCCCAACGGCCGCGCCCAGGAGAACGTGATCCGCAAGGCCCTGGCGAACGCGGGCGTCGCCGCCGCCGACGTGGACCTGGTCGAGGCGCACGGCACCGGCACCACGCTGGGCGACCCCATCGAGGCGGGCGCCCTGCTCGCGACGTACGGACAGGACCGGGCGCCGGACCGGCCGCTCTGGCTGGGATCCCTGAAGTCGAACATCGGCCACTCCATGGCCGCCGCCGGCGTCGGCGGCGTCATCAAGTCCGTCCTGGCCCTGCGCCACGGGCACCTGCCCAAGACCCTCCACGTGGACACTCCCTCACGGCACGTCGACTGGTCGTCGGGCGACGTCGAACTCCTCGTCGAGGGACGGGAATGGACCAGGGCCGACGGGCCGCGACGGGCCGCCGTGTCGTCGTTCGGCGTCAGCGGCACCAACGCGCACGTGATCCTGGAAGAGGCACCGCCGCAGGAACCGGCGGAGCGGGTGGCCGAGGCCGTGACGGGCGGCCTCGTCCCCTGGGTGCTGTCGGGCAAGAACGCGGCGGCCCTGGAGCGCCAGGCCGCCAAGCTCCGCGACTTCGCCACCGCCCGCCCCGGCACCGATGCGGGCGACATCGCCGGTATCGCCGCCATCGGCGCGACCCTCGTGTCGGACCGGACGCGCTTCGAGCACCGCGCCGTCGTCCTGGGCCCCGACCGCGACGCACTGACGAACGGCCTGGCGGCGCTCGCCGGCGGCACCGAGTCCACCGCCGTGATCCGGGGTGTCGCGGGGAACCCCGGCCGGGTCGCCTTCATGTTCCCCGGCCAGGGCTCGCAGTGGGCCGGCATGGGCCGGCAACTGTATGACGCCTTCCCGGTGTTCGCGCAGTCCCTCGACGCGTGCGCGGACGCCCTCGCCGAGTGGGTCGACTGGTCCCTCCTCGACGTGCTGCGCGGCACCGAGGGGGCACCGACCCTCGACCGGGTGGACGTCGTGCAGCCCGCGCTGTTCTCCGTGATGGTGTCCCTGGCCGCGCTGTGGCGCTCCTGGGGCGTGGAACCCGCCGCGGTCGTCGGCCACAGCCAGGGCGAGATAGCCGCCGCCCACGTCTGTGGCGCCCTGTCCCTGCGCGACGCCACCAAGGTCGTGGCGCTGCGCAGCAAGGCCTTGGTGGACCTGATCGGCCACGGCGGCATGGCGTCGGTCGCCGAATCCGCGGACGTGGTGGCCCGGGCGCTCGCCCCGTGGAGCGACACGGTGAGCGTCGCCGTGGTCAACGGCCCTCGCTCCGTGGTGGTGTCCGGAGAACCGGACGCGCTCGACGAGTTCGTGGAGAAGATGAAGGCCGAAGGCGTCCAGGCGCGCAGGATCTCCGTCGACTACGCCTCCCACTCGCCCCACGTGACCCGCGTCCGCGACCAGGTGATCGACGCCCTGTCCGACATCAGCCCCCGGACGTCGACGCTGCCCTTCTGCTCCACTCTCTACGGCAAGGTCATCGACACCGCGGCACTGACCGGCGAGTACTGGTACGACAACCTGCGCGAACAGGTCCTCTTCGCCTCGTCCGTCCGGCAGCTGGCCGACGACGGACACCGGACGTTCATCGAGATGAGCCCGCACCCCGTCCTCACCGTCCCCGTGCAGGAGACCGTCGAGGACCTGGACGACGCGCTGGTCCTGTCGTCGGCCCGCCGCGACCGCGACGAGGTGGAGTCCCTCGTCGGCTCCCTGTCCCAGCTGTACGTGCGGGGCGGGACCGTGGACTGGGACGCCCTGTTCGGCCCCCGCCCCAAGGCGGATCTGCCGACGTACGCGTTCCAGCGGCAGCGGTTCTGGCTGAACTCCTCGCCCACCGCGGCCGCCGAGATCACCCCGGCCACGGAACCGCCCGCGGACGACGACCGGGCCGAACCCCTGCCGGAGCGGATCTCCGCCCTCCCCGACGACCAGGCGGAGCAACTCGTCCTCGACCACGTCCTGGAGAAGGTCGCCGTCGTCCTCGGCCACTCCTCCACCCAGTCCCTCGACCCCGACCAGGAGTTCAAGGAGATCGGCTTCGACTCCCTGCTCTCCGTCGAACTCAGCAAACGCCTCAGCGCGTCGACCGGACTCAGGCTGCGGGCGAACCTGGTGCTGCGCCACCCGTCCCCGCGCCGCATCGCCGGACACCTCGTGTCCGCCATGGCACGGCCCGGCGCACCCCGCACCGCCCCGTAGACCCGTCCCGCCGGCGGGACACCGCAAGCACCACAGCGGCCCGTCCCGCCGGCCACCCAGCTGTCTTGAACGGCTGATTCACTTCCCAGAAAGTGGAGGTGATCTGCGAATTCCCGCGATTCCCGCGGTTCCCGGACCTGTTCTCTGAGGGGTTGATCCGTGTGCGTTCGTTCAGTGCGTCGTCTGCGCATAAAGGACTGTGGCTGGCGGAGAAGGTGTCTCCCGACACGCTGAACCATGCGCTGACCATGTGGGACGTGGCCGGTGAACTCGACGCGGCCGTCATGGAATCCGCGTTCCTGCACGTGCTCGACGAAGCGGAAGTACTCCGCGTCACCTTCACCGACGACGGCAGTGGACTGCGGCTCACCCCGCGCGAACTGGGGGACTGGCGGCCCTTCCACCTGGACGTCAGCGCCGACACCGACCCCGAACAGGCCGCGCGCACCGCCCTGGCCGACCTGCTGCGCACACCGTTCGACCTGGAACGCGACCTGCTCTTCCGGCTCGGCGTGGTGAAACTCGCGGCGTCCCGCTCCCTCGTGGTGATCGCCTACCACCACCTCGTCTCGGACGGCTTCGGCACCGGCGGCCTGCTGTCGAAGCGCCTCGCCGAGGTGTACACGGCACTCGCCCGCGGACAGCAGGTACCGGAACTGCCCCACCCCTGGGACGTCGAGTCGTTCGCCGCCGAGACCGAGCAGTACACCGACTCCCCGACGTTCACCGAGGACACCGCGTTCTGGCGCGACTACCTGGCCGACGCGCCCCCGCCCGCCCAGGTCCCGCGCATCGCCCTGCCCGAAGCGACCCGGACCGCGCTCGCCGCACCGACGTGCGACGCCGACCGCTGGGGCGAACTGACCGAACCCATCGGCATGGTCAGCCGCACCCTGACCGTGCCGCGCGCCGAGGCGGACACCTGGACCGACGCCGCACAGACCCTGGGTGTCTGGATGTCCACGATGCTGACCTCGGCCGCCGCCGTCTACTTCCGGCACCGCTGCGACCGCCCCGACTTCCTGCTCTCCCTCGCCGTGGGCAACCGGGTCGGGGTCGCCAGCCGGACCCCAGGACTGGCCGTGAACGTCGTGCCCGTACGCGTACGGGTCCCGCTCGGCGCGACCTTCACCGAGATCGCCGACGCCATGGTCGACGAGACGTACGAGCTCTTCGGCCACACCGCCTGCCACTACTCGGACATCCAGCGCGCGAGCGACACCGCCCCCGGCGACCGCGGCAGCTTCGGCGCCGTCATGAACGTCGTCGACTTCGTCGAGCAGCTCCACTTCGCCGACAGCCCGGCGCGCTACCTCGGCGGAACGACCGGCGCCTTCGACGAACTGTCCATCGCCGTCTACAACGACGGCACCGCCGACAGCGACCTGTACCTCCGGCTCGACGCCCCCACCCGCCTGTACTCCCGGGCCGAACTCCACTTCATCGGCGCCGAGTTGATCGACCACGTCCGCGCCCTGGTGGCCGCCGACGACCGGCCGGTCGGCGCGCTGGACGTGCTGAGCGGCGCCGAGCGCGACCGCGTGCTGACCATGCCACCCACCACGGACACCACGGCGACACCGACGCCCGGCGAACTCTTCGCCCACCAGGTGCGGCGCGCCCCGGACGCCGTCGCCCTCGTGTCCGGCGACTCCACCGTCTCGTACCGCGAACTGGACGAGCGCTCGGACCGCGTCGCCGACGCGCTGCGCCGGCAGCACGTCGGACCCGAGACCGTCGTCGCCGTGGCGCTGCCCCGGTCGGTGGACCTGGCCGTCGCCCTGCTGGGCGTGGTGAAGACGGGCGGAGCCCACCTGCCGATCGACCCGGCGCTCCCCGCACCGCTGATCGCGGCGCGAATCGGCGATGGCGACACCCCGGCGCGCGCCCTGCTCACCGACACCACGACCGCCGGAACGCTCCCCGACGGCCTCCCGGTGCCGGTCCTGCTCCTCGACGCCCTCCCGCCGGACCACGACGACGCACCGCGGCCCCCCGTCCCGCCGCGGCCGGACCACCTCCTGGCCGTGCTGCCCGACGACCCCACAACACCCGGTGGCGCTACGGGAGTTGCCGTCACCCACGGCAACCTGACGCACCACGTCACGGACCGGCACTGGCAGGACGCGGCCCGGGGCACCGTCCTGTGGCACGCACCCCACACCTCCGACACCCTCGCCCTCGACCTGTGGGCACCCCTCCTGAACGGTGGCCGCGTGGTGGTCGCCCCGCCCGGCGACCTCGACGTGGACGCGCTGACCCGGGCCCGCGCGGCCCACGACATCACCGCGGTATGGCTGCCCGCCGGCCTGTTCACGACCATCGCGGCACAGCGCCCCGACCACCTCGCAGGACTGCACACCGTCTGGACCGGCGGCGACCGCGTCCCCGCCGCCGCACTGCGCCGCGTACAGGAAGCCTGCCCCGGCCTGACGACCGTCGACACGAACGCCCCGACCGCCGAAACCGCCCTCTACGTCCTGGGCCCGGGCCTCGCGCCCGTCCCCGTCGGTGTCACCGGAGAGCTGTACGTGGCCGGGCCCGCCGTACCCCGCGGCTGCCCCGGGAGCCCCGCACGGACCGCGGAACGCTTCGTGCCCTGCCCGTTCGGACCGGCCGGCGCCCTCATGCGGCGGACCGGCGACCGGGTGCGCAGGGACGCCGACGGCCGGCTCACCCACGTGGGCCGCACCGACGCCCACATCGACGTCCGGGGCGTCCGCGTCGAACCGGCCGAGGTCGAGGAGGCACTGGCCGAACACACCGGCCTCGCCCAGTCGGTGGTCGTCGCCAGGGACGACGCCTCCGGACAGCACCGACTGGTGGCCTACGTCGTCCCGGCCCTTTCAGGAGCACCGGCCGAACCGGCCCGACTGGCAGAAGAAATGCGCCGGTTCGCCGCGGCCCGGCTCCCGGAGCCCATGGTGCCCACGGTGATCACCGTCCTCGACCGCCTGCCGATGACGTCGGACGGACGAGTGGACCGGGCGGCGCTGCCGCAGCCCGCCTTCGACGACGGCACGTACCGGGCCCCGCGCAACGACACCGAGCGGGCCCTGGCCGCGGCCTTCGCCGACGTCCTCGAACTCGACCGGGTCGGCATCGACGAGGACTTCTTCGACCTCGGCGGCAACTCGCTGCGCGCCATCAGGCTCGTCGGCCTGATCCGCACGGAACTCAACCAAGAGGTGTCGATCCGGCGGTTGTTCGCCGCCCGCACCGTCATCGCCCTCTCCGATATGTGGCAGGACCTCGCCCGCTCCAGCCGGCCCACGCTGCGCCGCAGGACGAAGGAGGGCGCCGTCCTCTGACCCGGCAGAACCCTCCACCCGCCCCGGTCACTGGTGCGGGATGTCGACGCCGACCGCCCGCAGATGCGCCTCCAGCAGCTCGTTCAGGCGGGCGGCGGCCGGCGCCTGGTCCTCCCGGTGATGGTTGATCAGGCCGTAGCGGGTGGCGGCGTCCGGCCGCGCCTCGAACTCGGCGGGCATCGCCAGCAGCTCGCGGTCGGCCAGCAGCTTCGCCGCCAGGGCGGCGGCGAGCTCGTCGAGCCGCGGGTCGTCCGGATCCCACGACTCGGCGTCCCGGCAGCGCTTCATCAACGCCACGTACTGCGGATCGCCGAGCCCGCGCTCCAACTGGGCCAGGAAACTGTCGAAGACCTCCGGCACCAGTGCACGGGCCAGTATCAGGGCCTCCTCCTGAAGGGCCACGTAATCGGCGCCGAAACCGAGCTCGGCCATCAGGTCAAGGGCCGCACAGGCCCGCTCGGGCAGCAGCAGGCGGTCACCCGCGGCGAGCCGGCGCAGCACCGTGCGGCGCGCGGTCAGCTCCGCGATCCGGTCGGTGAGCCGACGCTCCACGTCGTCCAGGGCGGCGGCGAACCGCTCGGGACCGGCGTCGAGCAGCCCTCCGATCTCCGCCAGCGGCACGCCCGCGCCCGCGAGCGTGCGGACCTGCACAAGGCGCACCATGTCGGGCGATCCGTACCGCCGGTAGCCGGACCGGTCCCGTTCCGGTTCGTCGACCAGGCCGAGGCGGTGGTAGTGGCGCACGGTCTTCACCGTGACGCCGGCGAACGCGGCGACCTGACCGATCGTGAGTCCGTACACCATGCGCTCAGCCGGTCCCCTGGTCGTGGGCGGCCGCGATCTCGCGGACCGCGTCCGCGACCGCGCGGAAGTCCTTGCGCAGGATCTTCGAGTGGTTGCTCGCCACCTTCGCGCTCACCTCGATGTTCGGGTTCCGGGCGAGCACGGGATCGAGCGAGGCCCGCATCCGTTCCATCTCCTCCTCGCCCCCGCCGAGACTGGCCCCCGTGGCGAGGACGTACCGCACCGGGCAGGGCACCCGGTCCAGGACCGGTCCGATGGAGGCGTTGAGCTCGTTCGCCTCGATGTTGATCTCGGCGTGCTGGTCGGCACTCATCCGCGCGGCCAGGCCGAACGGGCGCAGCAGCGGCAGCAGCAACCGCATCCGCCGGAACAGCCGCCGGATCCGGACCCTGCCGTCCTCGCCGGTCAGCCCGTACGGTACGGCGCCGTCCACGCACACCACCCCGAGGACCCGGTCCGGATTCCGGCCGGCCCAGTGCACCGCGAGCGCCGCGCCGTAGGACCAGCCGACGAGCAGCGGCCGTTCCGCACCGGTCGCCGCCACGACGGCGTCGATGTCCCGGAGGCACGCCTCGAAGGAGTAGTCCGCCGACCGCCTGGAGCGGCCGCGGGCCCGCTCGTCGAAGGTGATGTGCCGCCAGCCGGGGCCGAGTTCGCCGATCACCGGCCGCCAGGGCCGTTGATCGGCGTAGGAGCCGTTCAGATAGACGACGGCCCGGCCGGGGCCGCGGGTGTCGGTGACGGCCAGGGCCGTGTCGTCGACGGGGACCATGCCGGTCCGGGGCGAGAGAGCTGAACTGGTCATACGAGCAGCGTCCACCCTGCCCTTGGGTCAAGGTCAACCCAGGACATTCGGCCGAGTCGTGCCCCAGAGGCAGGGTGGGATCTGTTCAGTTATCCGCTGCTTTGACCGCTACGAGCGCCCGCGACGCCATGGGGCGCGGGGGCGCCCTCAGTGCACGAGGTCCTGCTCGTGCTCCGACCGGCTCCCCGGCACCTGTGCGGTTGCGGGCCGCAGCCGCCGCTGCAGCTTCTCGCCCTCGACGTCGACGTTCGGCAGCAGCCGGTCGAGCCACTTCGGCAGCCACCAGGCCGCGTCACCGAGCAGCGAGTGCACGGCGGGCACGATCACCATGCGGACCACGAAGGCGTCGAACAGGACGGCTGAGGCGAGACCGAAGCCCATCATCTTCACCAGGTCGTTGACCTCGACGACGAAGCCCGAGAAGACGCTGATCATGATGAGGGCGGCGGCCGCGACCACCCGTCCGCTGTGCCGGAAACCGGTGACTACGGCGTCCTTCGCCGAGGCGCCGTGGACGTACGCCTCACGCATCCGCGTGACCAGGAAGACCTCGTAGTCCATGGCCAGACCGAAGACCACACCGATCATGAAGATCGGCATCGTCGTCATGATCGGCCCCGGCTGCTCGATCCCGAAGACGTCCTTCGCCCAGCCCCACTGGAACACCGCGACCACCGCGCCGAGCGCCGCGCTCACCGAGAGCAGGAAGCCGAGGGCCGCCTTGAGCGGCACCAGGACCGAGCGGAACACCAGGATCAGCAGCAGGAAGGCCAGACCGACCACCAGGCCCAGGTAGGGCAGCAGCGCGTCGGACAGGGTTTCCGAGAAGTCGATGAACAGCGCGGTCTGGCCGGTCACCAGGATCTCGGTGGCGCCCGCGGACGCCTTGAGCGACGTGGCCTTCGCGCGGATGTCCTTGACCAGCTGCTCGGTGGTGGCGTCGGTCGGGCCGGTCTTCGGGACGACGGAGAGGATCGCGGTGTCGCCCGCCTTGTTCGGCGTGGCCGCGGACACCGAGTCGACGCCCGCGGTGTTCTTGAGCGCCGCGCCGACCTCGTCGCCGGCGGCGGCCGCGTCACGGCCCTCGACCGTCACGGTCAGCGGGCCGTTGAAGCCGGGCCCGAAGGAGTCGGACAGCAGGTCGTACGCCTTGCGCTGGGTGGTGTCGGTCGCCATCGTGCCCTCGCCGGGCAGCCCCAGCTCCAGTTTGGTGGCGGGCAGCGCGAGCGCGCCGAGACCGACCACGGCGAGCAGGAGCACGCCCAGTGGGCGACGGACCACGAACGCGGCCCAGCGGGTGGCCAGATTCGGCCTGGTGCGCGCCGCCAGCTTCGCGGCCTTCGCCTCGGACCTGGCCTGCTTGCGCGCCGACAGCGGCTTCTTGACCTTGACGAGGTGGCGGTCCGCGACCCGCAGCACGCGGCGCGGCGCGAAGCCGAGCAGGGCCGGCACGAAGGTGACCGCGATCAGCACGGCGACGGCGACCGTACCCGCCGCGGCGAGACCCATCTTGGTGAGGACCGGGATGTCGACGACCGCGAGACCGGCCAGCGCGATGATGACCGTGAGTCCGGCGAAGACGACGGCCGAACCGGCCGTGCCCGTCGCGCGGCCCGCGGCCTCCGCCGGCTCGTGGCCCTCGGCGATCTCGGCACGGTAGCGGGACACCACGAACAGGGCGTAGTCGATGCCGACCGCGAGGCCGATCATCATCGCCAGCGTCGACGTCGTCGCGGACAGCCCGAGCGTGGAGCCGAGCGCGGCGATCGCGGACGTACCGACACCCACCCCGATCAGGGCGGTCAGCAACGGCATCCCGGCGGCGATCAGCGAACCGAAAGTGAGGAACAGGACGAGGGCCGACAGCAGCACACCGATCTGCTCGCCGGTGCCGGACATGGCCGCGTCGACCGCGACCGCGTCACCGCCCGCCTCCACGGTCAGCCCGCCGTCACGGGCCCGGTCGGCCGCCGCGGTGAGCGCGTCGTGCGCCTTGTCGGTGAGGTCGGGCGCGGTGACCTTGTACGTCACCACGGCATAGGCCGTCCGGCCGTCCGCACTGATCGAGCGGGCCGCGAACGGATCGGCGACGCCCGCCACCTGGGGCGCCCGCCCCAGCTCGCCGACGAGCTCGCCGATCGCCGCCTTCTCGTCGGCGATCTTCTTGCCCTCCGGCGCGCGGATCACCATACGGGCGGTGGCACCGTCGGCGGAGGCGGCGGGGAACTTCTTCTCGAGCAGGTCGAACGCCTTCTGCGACTCGGTGCCCGGCATCGAGAACTGCTCGGTCGGCGGGGCGGGCGCCGCCGAGGCCGCGGCACCGACGCCACAGACGATCAGGACCCACAGCAGGGTGACGAGGCCGCGCCGCCGGAAGGCGAAGCGGCCGAGTTTGTACAGGAAGGTAGCCACAGGAAACCGCGCTTCCATCGAGTGGGGGGTGAGCGGGACACACGTGCGGCCGACCGCCCGGGCGCGAAGGTCCGGCGGACGGCTCGGCCAGGTACACACGGTGGCCCAAGGCGCGGTCAAAGGGCCGAATCCTCCGGGGAGTTGGAACCACCCCTCAAGCGGACCTCCAGAAGCGACCGACACCCGGCGGCACTTGACCTGCCGTCAGGACAGGCTCCGGCACCGCCCCTCGCCGCCGGGGAGCGCGGCGCGCCGCACCAGCCGTAATCGACCACACCCCATGTGGCGCTCCAGCCGCCCCTGAGACCGTCCACCCGAGGGCCACCACCCACGCAAGCTCCCCCCACGAGCGCCCTTGCACCGGCGCGAGACCAGGGCTCAAGGCCACTGGTCCGCTCCCGCACGACCTCACCCGACCAGCGCCCAGGAGTGCCATGTCCGTCCAAGAGCTCATCCGCGAAAGACCGAGCGCCGTCCAGGCCGAGAAGATCCGCTTCCGCCCGGACATCCAGGCACTGCGCGCCCTGGCCGTGGGACTCGTCGTCTTCCACCACCTGTGGCCGACCGTACTCACCGGCGGCTTCGTCGGAGTCGACGCCTTCTTCGTCCTCTCCGGCTACATCATCAGTGCCCAGCTGATCCACGAGCTCAACGGCACCGGCCGCATCCGGATCGCGGACTTCTACGCACGGCGCGTACGCCGCCTGCTGCCCGCCGCCCTTCTCGTCCTGACCAGCGTCGTCGTCGCGGTGCACGCCCTCGCCTCGCAGGACCGCTGGGGCGACCACGCCCGCCAGGTGCTGGCCAGCGCCCTGTACGGACAGAACTGGCTGCTCGGCGCCGAACCCGTCGACCCGTACAAGGTCACCGCCGTGGCGCACTTCTGGTCGCTGTCGGTCGAGGAGCAGTTCTACCTCGTGTGGCCGCTGCTCCTGCTGTTCCTGTTCAAGCTGCGCGCCCCGTGGGCCCGCATCGCCGCCACGACGGGCCTGGGGCTCGTCTCGCTGCTCTGGTGCGTCCGCCTCACCGAGTCCGACCCCGCCGCGGCGTACTTCGTCACCCAGGTCCGGGTGTGGGAGTTCGCGATCGGCGCCGTCATCGCTCTGGCCGGCACCCGGCTCGCCCTGCCCAAGGCCCTGTCCACCGCGGCTCTCCTCGCCGGCCTCGCGCTGCTCGTGGGCTCGGCCGTGCACTACACAGGACTTACGCCCTACCCCGGAGCCGCGGCGCTCCTCCCGACCCTGGGCGCGGGCCTGATCATCGTCGCGGGCACCGCGCCCGGCCGCCGGTGGCACACCGCGGTGACCTCGTCGAAGCCGGTCCAGCTCCTCGGCGACATCAGCTACTCGCTCTACCTCTGGCACTGGCCGCTGCTCATCCTGATGCCGCTCGCGGTGTCCGGGGGAGTGCTGGACACGCCGGTGCGGCTGGGAGTCCTGGTGACCGCACTGGTCCTCGCGTACCTCTCCAAGCGCTTCGTCGAGGACCCGGTCCGCCGCTGGTCCGTGCTGACCGGCAGCACGCGGCTGACGTTCGCCGCGATGGTGCTCGGCCTGGCCGTGGTCGGTCTGGCGGTCGCCGCCCTGCTATAGCGTTCACCTCCATATCATTGCAACGACTGGTCAACGCAATCGTTGCGTTAGCCGTGAAGCCGTTGCAACGACTTTCCTCTATTCGCCTGCGGTTATGGCGATTTGACGCAACGAGGCTGTTGCTGGATCAGTGAATGCAACGTAGTGTTTCTCTCATCGGAAAGAGCGGGCCGGAAGGGGCACGCACCACCGGAGAAGGAGAGCACGATGCAGAAGTTCGACACTCCCGCCCCCGTCTCGGCCGTCCTCGACATCCCCGCCGGCCGCATCCAGCTCATCGCCGCCGACCGCACCGACACCACCGTCGAGATCCTGCCCGCCAACCCCGCCAAGGGCCGCGACGTCAAGGCCGCCGAGCAGGTCGAGGTCGCCTACGCCGACGGAGTCCTGCACGTCCGGGCCCCCCAGCCCAAGAACCAGCTCCTCGGCAGCACCGGCTCCGTCGAGGTCACCGTCCAACTGCCCACCGGCTCCCGCGTCGAGGCGAAGGCCGCCGCCGCCGAATTCCGCGGCGTGGGACGCCTCGGCGACGTCGCCGTCGACGGCGGCCACGGCCTCGTCAAGCTCGACGAGACCGACAGCGCCCACCTCACCGGCCACGACGCCGACATCACCATCGGCCGCCTCAACGGCCCCGGCGAGATCACCACCCAGCGCGGCAACCTGAACATCACCGAGGCCACCCGCGGCACCCTCAAGCTCACCACCCAGATGGGCAACATCACCGTCGGAGCGGCCCACGGCATCTCCGCCACCCTCGACGCCGGCACCTCACACGGCCGCATCCACAACTCGCTGAAGAACTCCGACGACACCCCCGGACTGACGATCCACGCCACCACCTCCCAGGGCGACATCGCCGCCCGCAGCCTCTGACCCGCACCGCCCTCGAAGGAGCATCCCCATGACCAACCTGGCCATCGCGGCGCACGGGCTGCGCAAGTCCTACGGGGACAAGACCGTCCTCGACGGCATCGACCTCACCGTCGAGGAAGGCACCGTCTTCGCCCTGCTCGGCCCCAACGGCGCCGGCAAGACCACCGCCGTCAAGATCCTCTCCACCCTCGTCTCCCCGGACCCGGCAACAGGCCCCATCCAGGTCGGCGGCCACGACCTCGCCACCCAGGCACAGTCGGCCCGCGCCGCGATCGGCGTCACCGGCCAGTTCTCCGCCGTCGACGGCCTGATCACCGGCGAGGAGAACATGCTCCTCATGGCCGACCTCCACCACCTCCCCAAGGAGGAAGGCCGCCGCATCACCGCGGAACTCCTGGCCCGCTTCGACCTCACCGAGGCCGCCAAGAAGCCCGCCTCCACCTACTCCGGCGGTATGAAGCGCCGCCTCGACATCGCCATGACGCTGGTCGGCAGCCCCCGGATCATCTTCCTCGACGAGCCGACCACCGGCCTGGACCCCCGCTCCCGGCACAACATGTGGGGCATCATCCGCGAGCTCGTCACCGGCGGAGTCACCGTCTTCCTCACCACCCAGTACCTCGAAGAGGCCGATGAACTCGCCGACCGCATCGCCGTGCTGAACAACGGCAAGATCGCCGCCGAAGGCACCGCCGACGAACTCAAGCGCCTCATCCCCGGCGGCCACGTCCGACTCCGCTTCACCGACCCACAGGCCTACCAGTCCGCGGCCACCGGCACCCTCCACGAAGCCACCCGCGACGACGAAGCCCTCACCCTCCAGGTCCCCAGCGACGGCAGCCAGCGCGAACTCCGCCGGATCCTCGACCAGCTGGACGCCGCCGGCATCGAGGCCGACGAACTCACCGTCCACACCCCCGACCTCGACGACGTCTTCTTCGCCCTCACCAGCACCACCACTGTTCCCGACCAGCCGATCCAGCAGACCCAGCAGAAGGAGGCCGTGCGATGAGCTCCCTGTCCCTCGCCGTCCGTGACTCGTCCACGATGCTGCGCCGCAACCTCCTGCACGCCCGGCGCTACCCCTCACTCACCCTGAACCTGCTGCTCACCCCGGTCATGCTGCTCCTGCTCTTCGTGTACATCTTCGGAGACGCCATGAGCGGCGGAGCAGGCCGCGACGCCTACATCGCCTACATCGTCCCCGGCATCCTCCTGATGACCATCGGCTCCACCACCATCGGCACCGCGGTCTCCGTCTCCACGGACATGAGCGAAGGCATCATCGCCCGCTTCCGCACCATGGCCATCCACCGCAGCTCCATCCTGTTCGGACACGTCGTCGGCAGCGTCCTGCAGACCCTCATCAGCGTCATCCTCGTCGGCGCCGTCGGCGTGGCCATGGGCTTCCGCTCCACCGACGCCACCGTCCTTGAATGGCTCGCCGCCTTCGGCCTCCTCGCCCTGGTCGCCCTCGCCTTCACCTGGATCGCCGTCGGCATGGGCCTGGGCAGCCCCACCGCCGAAGCAGCCAGCAACAACGCCATGCCGCTGATCCTGCTCCCCCTCATCTCCAGCGCCTTCGTCCCGCTCGACTCGATGCCCGGCTGGTTCCAGCCGATCGCCGAGTACCAGCCCTTCACCCCCGCCATCGAGACCCTGCGCGGCCTGCTCCTCGGCACCGAGATCGGCAACAACTGGTGGATCGCCCTCGCCTGGTGCATCGCCCTCACCGCACTCGGCTACCGCTGGTCCAAGGCCCAGTTCAACAGCGACCCCAAGTAGCCAAAACGACGCAGGCACCCCCCTCCCCTGCGTCTTCCACGGCGGCGTACACCGACCCAAAGTCGGTGTACGCCGCCACACTTGTGTCTGGGGCGCTTCGTACGGAGATCGATTGGGGTACCTGCCATGGCGGCGCGGTGCTCAGCACGGCGTGAGAGGGTGGCTCGCAGGCCACGTCCGTGTGGTCGCTGAGGTCGAGGTGGCTACCCGCGAGGCGGGCGCCTCGCTGGAGGCGTACGTGGAGAGCCCTGCCCTGTCCTACGGTGATCGCCTGGCCGCTCACGATGCCGTGTCCACGATGCTGACACGGTGCAGCGATCAGGAACTGCGCGATGCCGTGGACGCAGCTCCAGCGATCGGTTCCGGAATCGGCGGAAAGACAGTCCTGCTGGAGGTCGGCGGAACCCCCGTCTTCGTCAAGCAGATCAGGCTGACCGACCTGGAGCGACGCCCGGAGAACGTCCACTCCACGGCGAACGTGTTCGCACTACCCGTCTTCTGTCACTACGGCATCGGCCGGATCGGCAGCCCGGGGTTCGGGGCCTGGCGCGAGCTGGCCGTGCACGAGATGACGACGAACTGGGTGCTCGCGGGCGACTACGAAGGTTTCCCCCTGATGTACCACTGGCGGGTACTGCCAGACCATGGCCGACCGCTTCCCGAGGAACTGGCCGATGTGGAACGGTCCGCCGCCTACTGGGGAGGCGGGGCAGAAATCCGCGACCGGCTCAAGGCCCTGCGACAGTCGACGGCGAGCATCACGCTGTTCCTCGAGTACATCCCGCAGAACCTGCACGACTGGCTGGGCGCCCAGATGGGGGCCGGTGATGAGGCGGCCGAGCAGGCCTGCGCCATGGTGGAGAAGGAACTTCAAGCCGGCATCACGTTCATGAACGCGCATGATCTGCTGCACTTCGACGCCCACTTCGAGAACATCCTGACCGACGGCCAACAACTCTTCTTCGCCGACTACGGCCTCGCGATCTCCTCCCACTTCCAACTCGCCCAGGACGAGACCGACTTCTTCGCCCACCACCACACCTACGACCGGTACTACGCCGTCACGCACCTGGTGAACTGGCTGGCCGTCACCCTGTACGGCTACGAACCCGACGAACGCAGAGCCTTTGTACGCACCTGCGCCAAGGAGAAGCCCACCACCGACATGCCCGCGGCGGTCGCGGAAGTCATGGCCCGTCACGCGCCGATCGCTGAGGTGATGGGCGACTTCTCTCGCCGATTCCAGCAGACGAGCCGAGCAGTTCCGTACCCGCTGGAGGAGCTCCGCCGGATCGGTGGGCGGGGTGGTCCAGCCGATCGTGTGGAGTGCTAGGCGTAGCCACAGACGCATCTCCAGACCATAATTCATCTGGCCTCAAAAAAATGACACACATAAGAAGCCGGCAAGTGTCTTCACTGCGGCCAGATGTGACAGTCGTGAGGACTCTGTTCAACGCAAACCCTGCAAGCCACCCTTCCGACTGAGCAGCTGCGTCTTCAGTGGGTCCGCGCGGAGCGTGGACCCACAGGCCGGATCGCGGAGCGATCCGAGCCGTCAGCAATGCGGAGCATTGCTGACATGACGTCACGGAGTGACGTCAACTCCACGACGGAGTCG
>NZ_JAMOLN010000017.1 GCF_024448165.1 Streptomyces longispororuber | reverse complement strand
ACTGCTGCCGTGAGGGGCAGCAATAGGGCGATGCCTCTCGCGGGCGGCCTACCCCGCGGACAATTCGGTGGGCAGGCCCCTCTCGACGGCACTGACCGAGCCTCGTAGTCGCGCTCAGCGTGTAAGGACTCACGTCGTCGAGACGACTGTGGGGTGCAGGACGGGCATGGTCGCCGCGCGAGTGCCCAGCTGTCGTTCGGTCACGGTCTCCTTCCAGGGCGCGGCCTTCGGGCGCTCGGTCAGCGGCCGGCCATCGACCGTCAGAGAGCTGGACTCGATCCGCTGCACCACCGCATGGACCGTCGGAATGTCGTCGATCAGGCCTGGGGCGGTCCCGTTCGTCGGAGGCCGCGCGCCTTTCGTCGAGGGACGGACGGCGGCGGCTGTCTGCCGGACATGGCGAACGGGTCCCGCGCGGCCCCACGAGAACAGGTGCGGAGCCTCGTCGTCACCATTGCCGACAGCGACCGAGCTCGCTATGTTAATGAAAAATCACATCGCTCGACGAGCTCGACAGTGATCAGAATGCGCATCTTCTCAGGTCAGGTGTGCAGTTTCTCCTGGCTGGCTTCATCCGGGACGGCAGTAAGTCAATTCAGAGTCTCAAAGACTCCACAAGCTGCGGTCACGCACAGCCCGGCGTGGAGTGACTCGTTCAGGGTCCACGGGCGCGCGGGGGCGCCCGTTGGCAGGCCCGCGCGATCCACTCCTCGCTTCCAACGACCAGCACCCGAGAAGGAGTTCGAGCCATGGACGGGTTGAGCAGACGGAAGATGTTATTGACGGGCGGAGCCCTGGGTGCCGTAGGAGCGCTGAGCATGGCCTCACCGGCCGGCGCCCGGCCCCTGTGGACCTGGCCGGCGACCAGTTCCGTGGCGGGTGCGGGCGCCGGTCTGGACCCCGAGTGGGTGTGGGACGACGAGGCCGACCCGGTACTGGCGGCCGTCATCGACCGCGGCGACGTGGCCAAGGTCAATACCGCCCTGGCGAAGTGGACCCGCAACGACCAGCCCCTGCCCGCCGAACTCCCCTCGGACGTACGGGATTTCATGGAGCAGGCCCGAACGCTTCCGACCTGGGCGGACCGCACGAAGCTCGACCGCGGCTCCCAGTTCAGCAAGACCAAGGGGATCTACGTCGGGGCGCTGTACGGTCTCGGCAGCGGCATGATGAGCACCGCCATACCCCGCGAGGCGCGAGCGGTGTACTACTCCAAGGGCGGCGCGGACATGAAGGACCGCATCGCCAAGACCGCGCGACTTGGCTACGACATCGGGGACCTGGACGCCTACCGGCCGACGGGCTCGATGATCGTGACGTGCGTGAAGACCCGGATGGTGCACGCCGCCGTCCGGCATCTGCTGCCGCAGTCTCCGGGGTGGACGCAGACCAGCGGCGGCCAGACCATACCGATCAGCCAGGCGGACATCCTCGTCACCTGGCACAGCCTGGCCACATTCGTCATGAAGCGGCTGCGGGACTGGCGCGTGCGGATCAGCACGGCCGACTCGGACGCTTACCTGCATGTGTGGCAGGTCAGCGCCGCCATGCTCGGCGTGCGGCAGGAGTACATCCCCGCCACGTGGGACGCGGCCAACGCCCAGTCCGCGCAGGTCCTGGACCCGATCCTGGCCGCGAGTGACGAGGGGGTGGCACTGACCGAGGTCCTCCTCGACATCGTGGCCGAACTGGACCTCGGCCTCACCCGTCCCCTGATCAGCGCATTCGCCAGGTACACGCTCGGCGACCGGGTCGGGGACATGATCGGGCTGTCCAAGGAGCCCGTCCTGGAGCCACTGATCGCAGCCGCCTGGCCCCTGCTGGTCGCGTTCCGCGAAGGGCTGATCTCCTTTCCCGTCATCCCGTCCATCGCCTGGACGCTGGAAGAGGCGATCCGTCAGTTCGTCCTGCTCTTCCTCGGCGAGGCCAAGCCGATCGCCATCAGCATCCCGGACACGAACCGTCCGTCCTGAGCGCGACTCCCCCGCGGACGTCGCACTGCGGCGCCCCCGGGGTGACAGGAGTGCCGGGGGCAGCCGGCCCCAACTGCCCCCGGCACCACCCCGTACCCGCATGAGCACCGTGCACGGTCTGATCCACACAAGCCCCAGCCGGGAGGAACGGCAATGCGTAAACGAGGTTTGATCCTCGGCGGTACAGCAGTGGTCCTGGTGGCCGCATCGGCCGTGACACGGTTCACGGTCTATCCCGCCCTGCATCAGGTACCGGCAGGCAGTGAGACCACGTTCCGGCTCCAGGGCACGGCCACCCTGCTCAACTCCCAGGCGTTGAGCGGCGGGAGCGGTGACCTGTTCCTCCAGGACGTGCCGGTGAAGATGACCCGGCACGTCGAGGTGCGCGACACAAGCGGCCCGACCGCGGTCGTGCACGACGACGCGTCACTGCGCGGCCCGGACGGCAAGCAACTCGCGGCCTCCGCCAACGTCTGGGCACTGGACCGGCGCGACCTCACCGAACGCCCCGCCCCCGAGGGCTCCGGAGCCCAGGACCACACGGGCCTGGCCGTCGGCTGGCCGCTGGAACCGCACCGGCGCGACTACCCGTTCTGGGACACCGGTACCCGCAAGACGGTGACCGCCAAGTACACAGGAGACAAGACCAGGGAGGGCAGAGACACCTACGTGTACGACGTGTCGGCAACCGGGCCACTCGCCGATCCCACCGTCGCGAAGAGCCTCCCCCCATCCCTGCCGCGAGCCGTCGTCGTCAAGGTGGCCGGGGCGCTGCCCGCAGACCAGCGGCCCTCCACATCCGCGCTGGCCGCGCTGCCCGAGACCGTCCCCCTCACCTACGGCTCGACCACCGCACAACGCGCCTGGATCGACACCGCCACCGGACTGACCCTGGACGGCACACTCCACCGGACCGTGACCGCCCGGACCGCGGGACCGGACGGCCCGCTCACGCTCTTTCCCGTGACCGACGTGAACGTGCGGGCGACGAACTCCACGGTTCAGGACCAGGCCGACACCGCAACCGACACAGGGCGACTGCTGTGGCTCCTGAGGGACGCCGGCCCACTGGGCCTCCTCATCCTCGCCCTCCTGCTTGCGGCGACGGCGATCCGGCGAGCCCGCCGCCCCGTCGCCGCCGACCGTTCCAGGGAGGAACAGCCCCTCGACGCAGCCAGGACGCCTGCCCCCTGACCCGGACCCCATTGCCGCAACCGCGCCTCCGCGCGCGCGACCACAGAGAACGGCTGTCCCAACCACCCCCGAACCGCCCACGCGGCTCGACACCCAGAAAAGGACACACCACGTGAACCAACTCGAAGCGCGCACCCGGTTCCGCTCACTGCGCGAGACCGAAGGTCCGGTCGAGGCCGCCGAACTCGACGACGTCTGGGCCGCCTTGGCCACCGTGCGGCCCGAGGAGATCCTCGGCGAGTGGAAGGGCGGCGAGTTCGACACCGGCCACCCGCTCAACGGCATGCTCGCGAAGGCCGGCTGGTACGGGAAGACGTTCCACACGCCGCAGGACGCCAAGCCCTTGATCTGTCGCGACGCGGAAGGCCGGTTGTACTCCAACCTCGAACTCGGCATGGGCGAAGCCAGCCTGTGGACCGTCGAGTTCCGCGGCGAGTCGACCGCAACGATGGTCTACGACGGCAGGCCGGTGCTCGACCACTTCAAGCGGGTCGACGACACCACCCTGATGGGAATCATGAACGGTAAGGAGGTACCGCTGAACGGCCCCTTCTACTACTTCTTCCTGGAACGCGACCCCGCAACCGCCCACGCCACTCAGGAGCCCATCGACAGCGCGTGAGGCGCACGAGGACAGGTTCGTGATCGCGTCCGGCGAAGGCTGGGGACGGCATGGCTATGGACGGGTGTTGGGGAGTCGTTTCGCAATGAGTGTGGGAGTGGCGACAGCATTGCCTCGGGGCTACCGAAAAATAGCTCGCCAGGGCGGGCCCAGCCTTCTACCGTCCCGCCATGCAGATCGTTGTGACGCTGGACTGTGCCGACACCGAAGCGCAAGCCGACTTCTGGCTTGGCGCGCTCGCACCGCTGCACTACCAGCGCGGCTTCCACGGACCTCCCTACCTGAGCCTGGTCGGGCCTACTCCTGCACCGACTCTTCTCCTGCACCAAGTCCCAGAACCAAAGCAGGGCAAGAACCGCATGCACCTTGATCTCGACTTCGGCACCACAGACCTGCTGTCCGAGGTCAACCGCCTCGAACAGCTGGGCGCTACGAGACTCTCCGAAGAACTCAGCGAACACGGCTTTCACTGGATCGTCGTTGCCGACCCGGAAGGCAACGAATTCTGCGTATTCAATCCTCCCAACAGCAACAACGCTGCTCAGTAGTAGGCGGCGAGCCGGTCGAGCGGGACCCCCTCGCCGCCCTGCGCAGCCAGAGCCGCACCCGGTCAGCGAGGTTCATACGGGGGTCCGTCGTGGTCCCATCCATCTCGGCATGGGGCGGCCGCCGCACCATGGGGGTTGGCGCGGCGGGCCGAGGACCGCAGTCCACAGCCACCTCCGCTCAGCAGGAGGTGGCTTGATGCAGGATGACCCCGAACGGGGGCCATCGGCACGGATCCCGGGGGCGGCCTACGTTGTTGACCGGGATGAGCGGGCCAGTTGTAGGGTGACTCACCGCCAGGTGGATGGATAGGCCCGGGCCCGTTTCTTCGGTGTCAGGAGCGGCGCCGGTGCACAACGGCTCGGCACAGACAGCCGACGGCGATCAGCGCGGCCGCGCTCGCGGCGAGCATATAACTGCCGATTTTCCCACCGGTCTTCGCCAGCTGCGCCGGAGGCGAAGACTCGGCCCGGGGCGGGCCGGACTGGGATGCTCCAGGCTGCGGCGAGGTCGGGGACGCCGTCGGCGCGGATACGCTCGGTGACGCGGACGGTGACGTCGTCGACGAGGGGGCCGACGGGGTGGCGGACTGCGACTGGGAGACCGGCGGGGCCACCGAGGAGGTCGTCGACGGTGAGGGCGACGTGGAGGGGCTCTCCTCCATGCCGTACCCGGTGTCCTCGCCTCCAGTGTCCCCGTACCCGTTGTCTCCGATGTCGGCGGTCCCGGATTCGCCGTATTCCCCGACGTCGTGGCCGGACCCGGTATCACCGTAGCCGGACGGCTGCTCGGCCGGCCGCTGCCCGTCTGGGGCGCCGTAGCTCACCGGCGAGCCGGGTGTCGTCGCGTGCACACGGGGTTGCACCACTTCTTGCGGGGAGGCGCTCATCGGCGCGGGTGCCGTCGCCGCCGCCACAGGAGCCGTCGCGCAGCCGATGGCCACGGTCGACATGATCCCCAGGAGCGCGGTGCGGATGCCGTGCGAGCCGACGCCCGCCCTTCGGTTGATGTGATGTTCACACATAGCGGCCGATGATCTATTGCCTTGGGTGCGCGCAAGGTGCGGCACGCTGCCTGCTTCGTCGTATTCACCCTCCTGCCCACCTACTCATCGATTCCGGCTGCCCCGAGACGGCCCGGTACGACCCATCGTTACTCCAGGCATGGCAACGCAGGAGCCAGAAGGCGGCAGCTCGTGCTCGCACGTGGCCGGCGGACGGTACGAGCGAGCGGGGCTGAGCGCCGAGTGAGTGGACCGGGCCGCGGGCGACCCTGCGTACGCCTGACAGGCGGTGGCCCCGACACGTCGGTGCCCGCGGCGGCCGATGTGGTCAGCGCAGGGTGCGCAGGAAGATGTCTGCTTTGCCGTTGGTGTCGTCGGGGACGAGGTCCTCGGCTGTGGACCGGAAGACGACTTGGCGCCCGCCGGCGCTGACCGAGTCGATCTCGGCCGTGGCCGGGCGGTCGGTGACGGTCTCGTCGGTGCCCGTCTGCAGGTCGCGCAGCGTCAGCGGTGCCGGCCCGGTCGTGCCGGACGGGGTGTGCAGGAGGTAACGGCCGGTGGGGTCGATGGCGACGCCCCTCACGCCGGGTACCTGCAAGGCGGTGCCGGAGGCGATGTCGTGGACGTAGGTGTCTGCGCCCGAGAGGTAGACGATCTTGTTGCCGTCGTCACTGAGCTGGACGAGCTCGGCCGCCCTGTCCGGGCCCTCGACCGGGTAGGTCACGTTGTTGTCGGCCCAGTCCCACAGCAGGATGTCCTGCTCGCCACCGTCCTGGTAGGCGAGGCGGGTTCCGTCGCCGCTGAGGGACGGCCGGATCGATGCGGTGTTGTGGATGATGTCGACGGTCTGCAGCTCGCCGGTGTCCGGTCGGCGGACCTCGACGCGCTGATTCTGCTCCGGGTACCTGAAGCTGACGCTGAACGCCTGCTGGCGTTCGCTCGCGCCCATGGACGCCTCGCAGCTGTTGAGCGAGCAGGTGTAGGAGGACGACCATCCCAGGCTCAGGTGGTTTTGATAGAGGGCCATGTGGTCGAACCTGGGTGCCAGATAGGCGAGAACCTGCCCGTCGCTGCTGAGCATGGGCGGTGCCGTCGCGGGCCCGCCGAACTGCTGGTTCTGCCCCGTCGCCAGATCGCGGACGAACACCCGGTCGTTGCGGCCCGTATTGCCGGGGGTGAGGTTGTTCGCGTACGAGGAGAAGGTGATGCGGTCGCCGGCGGGTGTGATCGACACCTGCGCGGAATCGTCGTTGGCCTGGGTGCCGTCGGCCGCGACGCTGACCCTCTCGACACGGGTCGCGTCGGCGCCGGCCCTGTCCGTGCCGTCGGCGGGCCCGGCCCAGGCCGCTCGGGGCAGGACCGTCGCCGTGATCACGCAGACCACGGCCGCCGTGCTCAGGGCGACCTGCCCCCGTCTGGCTGCAACCCGCTTCATACGTCTCTGCATGTTTCCCCCCAGACACCTTCTGCCTCGGTACCCCATACGGAGAACCACGGACATGCAAACGTCACAGAGCGACGCGGTCAACGCGCAGACGCGCCAGATGCCTTGTCGGTACGTACGGTTTGAGTCATCCCAGAACCGTTCCGTCGCGCCGCCAACTTCCGTCACACCTGCGGATTCTCCCGCTCGGACCTGGACAGTGCCCGGGGACGACGACCGCGCCACGGTCCCGGGAACAGGGCCGCACTACGACGAACGGGTTCCTTCACGGCCGTCGGCTATTGGACAGTCCCGACCACAGCGGCGAATAGCGAACAGGCAGTTAGCGCGTTGGACTGGGGATTGCCATCGGGTGCTCGTCGGTGGGGGTGTCGGCGGGCATCGGGTGTGCGGGGTGCGGCTCGGTGCGTGTGGGATCGAGGGCGGCGGTGAGACGGCGGCGGAAGGGGGTGGCCAGTTTTTGGTCGATCAACCCGTTCAATGCGGCAGCCATGAGGATGGAGGCGAGAAGCCCTAGAGCGACGGCAGGAAGAAGGCCGAGTCCGGGGGCGGCCTTGAGGATGCCGCGGGCGACGGGGATGCCCAAGCTCTGGTGGACCAAGTAGAAGGGATAGGTCAGGGCTCCTGCGTAGACGAGGAGGCGCCATTGGATGTGGCGCAGCGGTCCTGGTCCGGCCAGGGTCAGCAGGGCGAGGAAGCCGGTGAGGGCGGCGGCGCCGATCGCCCAGTTGGAGCCGGCGTGGCCGGCTATGCGGTCGTCCAGGACGGTCAGGGTGTAGCACCAGGCGAAGCCGGCCAGGAGCCACAGGAGCAAGTTGGGTCCGAAGCGGTGCATCAGGTAGAGCGCTATCCCGGTGGCGAAGAGCCCGGCGTACTGGCTGAGGAGGATTTCGTTGAGGGCGGCCGAGTGGAGCTCTCGGCCGATCGACGCCAGTAGCAGCCACAGGAATGAGAAGGCTATGACGCGCCGGTAGGTCAGGCCGATCAGAAGCAGCGCGCCCATGAGGAGGTAGAAGCGGGCTTCCACCCAGAGCGTCCATGCGACCCCGTCGGTGAAGTCCAGACCGAGCGGGCTGGGAATCATGGTGAGGTTGCCGAGAGTGGTGCGCAGGTCTGTGGGTGCTCCTGATCGCTGTCCGAGGAGCACGGTGACGGATCCCGCGGCGACAATGATCAGCACCACGGCCCAGTACAGAGGGAAGAGCCGCGCGATGCGGGAGACAGCGAACTGCGCCGGGGTTCGGTCCCAGCAGCTCATGCAGATGACGAATCCGCTGACCAGGAAGAACGCCTCGACGCCCAGCCAGCCGTAGCCGCTGACGGCGTGGAGGAACGGGGCGGCCTGGGCCAGGTCGTGGTCGCTGCCCCAGAACCGGGGAGTCGGGGTGCCGAGGTAGTGATATGCGGCTACGGCTCCTGCCGCAAGGAGCCGGAGGCCGTCGACCGCGGCCAGGCGCCCGCGTTTGGCGGAGTCGCGGGACCGTGGCTGCCCGTCCTCCTGGCCCGGCGTGAGCGGGCTGCCGCCGGTTTCGGGCAGGGGCACGGACATGGGAACTCCTGTGGCAAGAGAGCCGATCGACGAACGTCGCCGGGAGGGAAAGGAGATGAGGAAGGCATGCCGAAGCCGGCCCATGGCTGCGGGGCTGGGAAAAGCATGAGCACGGCATGAGCAGAATGGCCGGTGCCGTGGTGTCAGTGCTCGGCCACGTGCGTGCAGGCAGACAGGCTCAGGGGACGGCACTCGTTGTTGCCGGTCCGTCGTCCCCCGATACACATGACTCGCGGTCGGTGAACTCCCCTGTGGTCAGGCCGGGTTCACCGAGTTGGAGCGGGTGCGGCGGTGCAGCCGCAGAACCACGGCCGTGACCGCGAGGGCTCCGAGGGCCGAGAGAACGTCGTCGTTCTGCGCGAAGCCGGAGAAGTACAGAGATGCGATGAACGGTGCGGCTGCGCCGGCCAGTCGGCCTGTGGTGCGGATCCGGGCGAAGGACCGACGGCCGACCAGGAGCAGGGCCGCGGCTGTTGGGATGCCCAGCCTCCAGGGCAGGAGCAGGCCGATCCCGAGCGGGTCGATCACGGTGACAGCGGCCACCAGAAAGACGGCCCAGACCGCCAGGGAGACTGTGCCTGCCGTGGTACGCACCCGGGGAGCGGGGCGCAGATCGGGTGGGCAGAGCAGAGGGAGTGCTCCGATCAGGACTGGTGTGGCCAGGAATCCCGCGAGGTGCCAGGGCAGTTCGGACGGCATGGGCCAGACCGGGAAGAGGAAAGCGAGCGAGCTGCCCACAGTGCCGGCGAGCGAGCCCAGCACTCCGAGGAGGTAGCGGCCGGCCAGAGCTGTCACCGCGCTGATCAGTGTCAGCAGGTAGCAGACGTTCATCAGGGTCAGGAGCGGACCGACGCTCCCGGTGTCCATGACATACCAGTCGGCGGCGGTGCCGATGAGATTGAACGCGGCGTATGCGGCCGTGGCCGCCAGGGCGAAGGGAGCGATGGCGGCGCAGAACTGTCCGCCCCGCCGGGCGGAGCTGACGCCCAGGCGGAGCCGGAGAGCGTGCGTGACGATGTCGGTGGCTTCGTGGAAGCGGGCGCGCCGTCCCGCTCCTTCGGTCGCTTCGCCGTAGGACTGGGCGATCTCGTCGCCGAAGGCTCGCCGGTAGTTCGCGGGATACAGGTGCAGCAGGACCGGGTTCATGCGGTGGCCGCCTTGCCGGAGACCTTCAGGCGCCGGGTGGCCTCGCGTGCCGTGGCGGCGATCCGCTCGGCTTCGGCGGCGAGGGCCGCACGGCCGGGAGAGGTCAAGGTGTAGGTGCGCCGCAGACGGCTGTCCACGACCTCTTCCTTGTGCACTTCGATCAACCCCTGCTGCAAGAGGCGTTCCAGCGCCCCGTACAGCGTGCCGGTCCGCATCTTCACCCGGCCAGTGGAGATCGCCTCCACCTCACGCGCGATCGCGTAGCCGTGACGTGGCTCGTCTGCGAGCGCGGTGAGGAGAAGCAGGGTCGGTTCCTGCATTGCACGGTCAGTCATGAGGACAGCATACGTCGGTCACCGACATATGCCGGACGGGGGGTGCCTTGTTCTGGTCAGGCGCTGCTGGAAACAGTCTCCGGACCCGTGATCGGGGCCGACGTCAAAGCAGCGCCGTCCATCGCCACCGTGCAGGGCGGGACGGCGCTGCGGTCACGAGGGCATGAACCCGTGGAGGTAGTCCCGTACCGGCGAAGACAGTTCGGCGTCGACACCCTCCGAGGGCGACGCCCAGCGCAGTTGCTCTCGTGCGAGGCTTCCGCTACCTGACGGGGTCTCGCTCAACAGTTGGCACACCACCGCCGATGTTCCATCGGCAGCCGGACGAAGCGTCCGGGTGCCGTCGACGAGATAACCGCTCAGCTCGTACACCACGCGCTCCGCAGTGACCGTAGTCGACTCGCCGTGCTCCGGCCTGCCCGACGGGAGACCCCAGCCGTCCCGTAGCGCCACCAGCAGAAACTGACCGTCGTACACGACGACCGCTTGCACCGCAGCGTCGGCGGCGGCGGTCCGCTCCATCTCCATCCTTCCGCCCCCCTTCGTACGTCCGCTCCCTAGTCATGCGCGTCCGGTACTTACCCACTCCCCGGTCGGACACGCAGTGCCTTCGCCCGTGGAGCAGCATGTCCCGAGGGTGTCGAGATCGTGCAGTTCAGCCCTGCGGTTGACCGGAAACGCAGGGGCGCCCACCCCCTCAGCCGACGCGACCCCCGGCGGGTCACTCTCCGAGTTCCCCCACGAACAGCCGCGTCAGCGCGGTCGGTGCGGTGATGGCGGTGCCGACGACCACGCTGGTGGCGCCGGCGGCCAGCGCCTCGGCGGCCTGCGCCGGGGTGGCGATCCGTCCCTCCGCGACGACGGGAACGCTGATGGCAGCGGCGAGTTCTGCGACCAGCCGCAGATCCGGCGCGGTCTGCCGCGGCGAGCCGGGTACGTAGCCGGAGAGCGTCGTCGAGACCAGGTCGGCGCCCTGCTGTGCGGCCGCCACGCCTTCGGAGAGCTTCGAGACGTCGGCCATGACCAGTGCTCCGGCCCGGTGGACGGCGGCGACGAGGTCGGCGAAGGTGCTGCCGTCCGGGC
Organism: Streptomyces longispororuber; assembly: GCF_024448165.1. Taxonomy (GTDB): domain Bacteria; phylum Actinomycetota; class Actinomycetes; order Streptomycetales; family Streptomycetaceae; genus Streptomyces; species Streptomyces longispororuber_A. The sequence continues at coordinate 67,696 of NZ_JAMOLN010000017.1, read as the reverse complement.
GTGGGCGGGCCGTGGCGTCGGCGGCGACGACGGCCGCACCCGCGTCCACCAGGGCCAGGGCGTGGCGGACGGACGGCGTGATGTACACGCCGCTGTCGCCGTCCTTCCACAGGCCGATGACCGGGAGGTCGACGGCGGCCACGGTGGCGGCGACGACCTCCGGCTCGTTGACGCGGACAGCGGCCGCGCCGCCGTCCCGGGCGGCGCGGGTCATCCGGACGAGGGTGTCGGTGTGGCGCATCGCGTCGCCGGGAGGTGCCTGACAGGAGACGATGAGGCGGCCGGCGAGGACGTCGGCGAGAGAGGTGGTCATCGGCTGACTCCGGTGGTGCTCGGGGTGTGCAGGGGCACGGTGCGGGTGAGGGTGGCGGCGCCGAGAACGGCTGCGTCGTGACCGACTCGGGGCGCGGTCGGCGTCAACCTCAACTCCCTTAGCGGGGACATGAGTTCGGTGGCGAAGGCGTCGCGCAGCGCGTTCCGGTACAGCGCGCCGATGCGGGGCACGCCTCCCGCGACGACCACGCGGTGGGGGCCGAAGGCGTTCGCGAGGCCGCCGAGGACGCGGCCCGCGGCCCGTGCGCCGAGGGTGATGGCGGCGATGGCGTGCGCGTCGCCGAGCTCGGCGCGGGCAGCGACCCGTTGGAGGGGTCCGGGCACGGTGCCCGTGACGCGGGCGTACTGGGCCGCGATGCCGGGCCCGGCCGCGATGCCTTCCAGATGGCCGGTGGCGCCGCAGGTACAGGGCAGGCCGGCGGCTTCAGGACTGGGCAGATGGCCGAGGTGACCGGCGATGCCCGCCGCGCCGGTCAGCACGCGGCCCGCCACGGCGACGGCGCCGCCGACGCCGGTGCCGACAGCCAGGTAGAGCAGCGAGGCATCCGGTCCTTCCGCCCGCGTCAGCTCCGTGGCCGCGGCGGCACGCACGTCGTTGTCGCAGGCCACCGGGAGACCGGTGCGGGCGGCGAGCCCCGCGGCGAGGGCCGTGCCGGCCCAGCCGCGGATGGTGTCCGTGGCGCTGGTGACCATGCCTGTCACCGGGTCGATGACGCCGGCCGCGGCAACACCGATGGCGGTGGCGGTGCCGCCCTGGCCGAGTACAGCGCTGACGGTCGAGGCCATGGCGTCGAGTACGGCTGCGGATCCTTCACCGGCCGGTGTCGGCACGCGGTGCCGGGCGAGGATCGTCCCGTCGGCCGCGACCAGGGCGGCGTCGATCTTCGTGCCGCCCAGATCAAGGCCGATCACCGGCTGGAAGCCGGTCATCGGACGGTGAGCAGGCCCGCGGCGCGCAGGCGCCGCTCGACGAGGCGCACGGCATCCGTGTTCAGGGGGACCTGCGGCGCGGCGGTGGTGCCGTGCGTGAACACGCCGAGCAGACGCAGAGCGTGCTTGAAGGCCCCCAGCGCCGAGGAGTTGCGGCCCATCTCGCTCTCCGGTCCCGCGTCGACCAGGCCGAACAGTTCGACCAGACGCTCCTGTTCCTTGACCGCGGTGTCGAGATCGCCGCCCTGCACGGCATCGTAGAGACGGACGTAGCCGGCCGGGTCGACGTTGCCGAGCCCCGGAACGACACCGTCGGCACCGGCCAGCAGCGCGCAGTCCACGGTCAGTTCGGATCCGGTGAGGATGCTGAAGGCGGGGGCCGGGCCGTCGGTGCGGCCGTGGCGGCCGCCGAGTTCGACGAGAAGCCGGCGCAGCGAGCCCTCGTCGCCGCTGCTGTCCTTGAGTCCGGTGAGGGTGCCGTCCTCGGCGAGTTCCCGCACCAGTGCGGCGGACAGCTTGCTGTGCACGGAGACCGGCAGGTCGTAGGCGAACAGCGGCAGATCCACGCGCTCGCGCACGGTACGGAAGTGGCGGGCGATCTCGACGGGGTGGGTGCGGGTGTAGAACGGGGCGGTGGCGACCAGCGCGTCCGCTCCGGCGGCCCGGGCGGCGCGGGCGTGTTCCTCGACGCGGGGGGTGGTCATGTCGATGACCCCGGCGAGGACCGGGACACGCCCGTCGGCGGCCTCGACGACGGTCTCCAGGGCGACGGCCCGCTGCCGGTCGGTGAGGAAGGCGACCTCGCTGCTGGAGCCCAGCGCGAACAGGCCGTGCACCCCTCCGCCCACGAGGTGGTCGACGAGCCGGGCGAGGGAGGTGGTGTCGACGTCACCCGTGGAGTCGAGCGGGGTGCAGACGGGCGGGACGACGCCGCGGAGGGGCTGGGACCATGACATGGGAACTCCAGGTTGTACGTGGGTGGAACAGAAGGGCCGGGGCCGCCCGATGTCGGGCGGCCCCGTACTGCTATGGGGTGGTGAGGGTCAACGTGGTGTCGCCGTAGGCGTGTTGTCGGCCGCGGACCTGGTAGTCGGCGGTGGCCTTCACGCTGCCGGCGGTGGCGGTCGCGGGCACGGTGACGGGCACCTTCACCGTGGCGCCCTGCCCCGGGTCGAGCGCCGGGACGGCGACGGCCGGTGCGCTGTACCCCGCCGGCAGTTGCAGGGAGACCGAACCTGCGGGCAGTTTCACGTCGTTCTGGCTGACCACGCGGACGGCGACCTCGGAGGTGGCGCCGGCCTTCAGGCTCGCGGGCGGGGTGACGGTCACGGGTGCGCAGACCCCGCCGAGCCACTGCAGGTCGAAGGACGAGTAGGTGATGTGCTGGTAGTTGTCGCGTTCCCAGAGCAACCCGATGCGCGGATTGGCTCCGGTCCCGTCACTGAGCGGGGTGAGCGTGGAGTAGGCGGCCGAGCCGGCCTCGACGGTCTTGCGGACCGGCCAGTCCTGGCCGTTGTCGCAGGACAGGCGGACGGTGAGGTTGCTGCGGCCGCTGCTGGTGGCCGTGTTGCTGAACATCAGCCAGGAGGCGCGCGGATGAGAGGCGTCGACGCCGGGGGCGAACCGGGCGATCGAGCCGTTGTTGGCGGGATCGGGCAGTTCGGTGTCCTGCTGGAAGGGGGTGTAGGTGACACCGCCGTCGCTGGAGTACGCCACGGTCCGGTAGGGAGCGGAGCGGTTGTTGAGCATGACGCGGCCGTCGGAGAGTTCGACGGTCTTGTTCTCGTCGCCGCCCGGTCCTACGGGGGTGCCCATCTTCCAGGTGGCGCCGTGGTCGTCGCTGTAGGCACTGACCGCGTAGTTGGCGCCGTTGTTCCGGATCGCGTACTGCTGGATCAGGCGGCCCTTGTAGGTGCCGTGGCGCAGTTGGATGCCTTCGCCGGAGGCAGCGAACATGCCGCCCCAGGCGGGGTTCTTGATGTCGGCGGTGATGCGTTCGTGCTTCCAGGTCAGGCCGTCGTCGTCGGAGTAGCTGTAATCGGCCTGCAGGACGTCCGGGTCGGACTCGTCGTTGCCGGTGGCCGAGCCGAAGAAGCCCTGGTTCACTCCGGCCGCGTAGAAGAGGAAGATGCGGCCGGTGTCGTGGTCGACGAGGAGGCTGGGGTCTCCGTAGCCGTTGGGGGCGGGATCCTTGCGGACCACCTGCTGGGCCTGCCAGGTGCTGCCGCCGTCCGTGCTGCGGCGCACGACCACGCCTATGTTGCTGGGCAGGTCGGCGAGGGTGGGCCGGGCGTCGTAGGCGGCGATCAGGGTGCCCTGCCGGGTCTTGGTGAGGGCGGGGATCCGGTAGTAGGGGGAGCCGGTGCCCGCGGTCGCCAGGTCCTGCGAGGTGAGCGTGCCCGCGGTGGCTCCGTGGGCACTGGTCGTGGTGGCCGCGACGACGGCGAGCGCCGCGGCGAGGGTGGCCAGGGTGACTCTTCGCTGCATGGACGGACCTCTTCTCGGGTGGGGGTCAGACGAGTTGGGGGTCGTGCAGAGGTGGAGCGGTGGCGCGGGGCCCTGCGGCGAACAGCTCGCGTACCCAGGTGAGTTGCTCGCGCCGGTGGTGTCCGCCGCCGCCTTCGTGGCCGTTGAACTCGTAGACGCGGACGTCCTTGGGCCCCGCGTAGCGGTGGTAGGCGGCGAAGCAGGTGGAGGGAGGGCAGACGTCGTCCATCATCGCGATGGAGAACAGGGCGGGGGCCGTGGCCCGGGAGGCCAGCAGCGCGGCGTCGACGTAGGACAGGGTGCGGAACACGCTCTCCGTGCGGTCCCGGTGCAGCCTCAGGTACTCGGCGATCTCGGTGTACGGGCCCGTGGCGCACAGGCGGGCGGCACGGCGGATGTCGCACAGGAACGGAACGTCGGGCATGACGCCCGCGAGGCCCGGCAGGAGCGCGGCGACCGCCAGGGCGATGCCGCCGCCCTGGCTGACGCCGGTCACCACGATCCGGTCCGGGTCCACGGCCGGGTGAGTGCGCACGGCGTCGACGCAGCGCACCGCGTCCGTGAACACCCGGCGGTAGTAGTGGTCTTCGGGGCTCTCGACGCCCCGGGTCAGGAAGCCGGGTACCGAGCCGCCGAACGTGACCGTGTCGGGGGTGTCGCCGCCCGCCGTGGACCAGCCCTGACCGCGGGTGTCCATGACGAAGTGTGCGTATCCTGCGGCGGCCCACAGGAGTTGCTCGTGCGGAAGCCCCCGCCCTCGCCCGTATCCGAGGAACTCGACGACGCAGCCGAGCGGTTCACGCGCTCCCGCGGGCAGGTGCAGCCAGCCGCGCACGGGCCTGCCGTCGAAGCCCGGCACGGTCGCGTCGTAGGTCACCACCTGGGTCAGGCCGGTGTCGACCGGTTCGACCTGTGCGCGGGCGTCTGTGGCGCGCGCCTGGTCGAGGGTCCGGGTCCAGAACCGGTCGAGGTCGGCGGGTTCGTCGAGGTCGGGCTGGAGCGCGAGGCACTCGGCGAGGGTCAGATCCGTCAGCGGCATGTGAAGGGGCCCCGATGGGTGTGGCGTGCGCGTGGGCGGCACGGCGAAAGGAAATGCGGGGACAGTCTCCCCTGGACACCAGACGTCAGACGTCTTCTGTCAGGGGACTTTAAGAGTCTGCATGGCAGCCGTCAAGGCATGGTCAGCAGGCGGCAGTTGGCGCACACCGGAGGCGGGCACGGCAGCACACGTCAAGGGTGCGCCACTCCCCCAGGAGTGGCGCACCCTTGACTGACGCCCGGATCAACGCCGGGCGCGCGCCTCCGCGATGCGGCGGCGCACCGGCTCGTAGTGGTCGGTCAGCGCCGCGGCGAACTCGGCGGCGTCACCGGCCCGTACGGCGTCCACGATGCGCTGATGGTTGGCGATGGTGGCCGCCCCGTGCTCGTGCGTGAACACGTCGAGGTGCGGGGCGACGATGACGTAGACGTCCCAGAACGCCGCGGACAGCTGCCCGATGAGGTTGTTGCCGAGCGGGGCGACGAGCAGGGTGTGGAAGGAGCGGTCGGCGTCGATGAAGCCATGCCCCTCCTCCGTGCTCGACGTCCGCATCATGTCGACGAAGCCCTGAAGACGGTCGATCTGCCCCTCGTCGAGGGCCTCGACGAGGCGGTCGGCCATGCCGCGCTCGAACAGCTCGCGCACGTCGATGAGGTCCGACATCACCTGGAAGTCGTCGTCGGGACTGAGCAGCCCGCGGAAGGTGAGGCTCTCCACCAGCGCCGAAAGGCTCAGCCGGCCGACGTAGGTGCCGTGTCCGTGCCGCACCTCGACGATGTCCAGCGCGCTGAGGATCCGAATCGCCTCACGCACGCTGGAGCGGCTCGCACCGAGAGCCTCACACAGGGCCGGCTCGGCCGGCAGCGGATCACCGGGGCGGAGCTTGTTGTGCAGGATGTACGTCTTGATGCCGTCGACGACCTCCTGCCTGAGCGGCTGACGCGCCGACTTGGGCTCCGGCATGACCGGCCTCACGGCACCCTGTTCCACCGCCACCTCTTGACCCCTCTCCTTGGCCCGACTACCTTCCCACACTATCAGGGCGTCAGACATCATACGTCTGATGCGCAGTCTGTGAGGCTTTGACCACACTCACTGCCAGAACGGCCGCGTCTCCGGCCATTCTGAGTCACCTTCTCTTCCGCCTGGAGGACTCCTTGCCCTCGCGCAGCGCAGTCGGCGTCGATCGCCGCACCTTCATGAGATACACGAGCGCCATCGGTGTGACGACCGCGATCACCGCCGGGCTGACGGCCTGCGGCGGCCCCGCCTCCAACGGCGACGGCGCGCAAGAGTCCGGAGGCGGCGCCTCCGGCACCATCGAGGCGGGCCTGTCCTATCCGCTGTCCACGGGCTTCGACCCGATGATCACTTCCGGCGCGACACCGTACGCCGCGAACATGCACATCTTCGAAGGCCTGGTCGACCTCGACCCGGCCACCCTCGTCGCCCGGCCCGCACTGGCCACCGGGATGCCCAAGAAGATCAACGCGACGACGTACCGCGCGACGCTGCGCGAGGGCGCCACCTTCCACGACGGCTCGGCCGTCACCGCCGACGACGTCGTCTTCAGTTTCGAGCGCGTCCTCGACGCGAAGAACGCCTCCCTGATGGCGCAGTTCGTGCCCTTCCTCGACACCGTGAAAGCCGTCGACACGAGCACGGTCGAGTTCAGACTCAAGTACGCCTTCGCGCTGTTCCCCTCCCGGATATCCGTCGTGCGGATCGTGCCGAAGAAGATCGTGGGCGCCGACGCCAAGGCATTCGACGCCAAGCCGGTCGGCTCGGGCCCCTACCGCTTCGTCTCGGCGGTCCGCGAGGACAAGATCGTGATGGAGAAGTACGAGAAGTACAACGGCCCGCACCCGGCCAAGGCGCAGAAGATGGTCTGGCACCTGATGTCCGACCCGTCGGCCCGCGTGAGCGCCCTGCAGTCGGGGCGCGTCCAGGCCATCGAGGACGTGCCGTACATCGACATGAAGGGCTTCACCGGCAAGAACAAGGTCGAGTCCGTCCAGTCCTTCGGGCTGCTCTTCCTCATGTTCAACTGCAAGGACAAGCGGTTCGCGGACAAGCGGGTCCGCCAGGCGCTGCACTACGCCCTGGACACCGAGAAGCTCATCAAGACGGCGCTCCTCGGCAACGCCGAGCCGGCCACCGGCTACGTGCCGGCGACCCACCCGGACTACAGCAAGGCCGCCACCGTCTACACGCACGACGTGGCCAAGGCGAAGAAGCTGCTGGCCGACGCCGGCGTGAAGGACCTCTCCTTCACGCTGATGCTCACCGACACCGGCTGGGTCAAGGACATCGCCCCGCTGATCAAGGAGAGCTGGGCGGCGGCCGGCATCGACGCCAAGCTCGACATCGCGCAGTCTCCCGCCCAGTACGCGAAGGTCGACAAGGGCACCTTCGACGTGCTCGCCGCGCCCGGTGACCCCTCGGTCTTCGGCAACGACGCCGATCTGCTGCTGCGCTGGTTCTACTACGGCTTCTGGCCCGAGAAGCGCTACGGATGGACGGGCTCGTCCGCGTACAAGAAGACCCGGTCGCTCCTCGACCGGGCAGCGAGCGCGGCCGACGAGAACAAGCGCAAGGAACTGTGGAGTCAGGTCACCGACCTGGTCGCCGAGGAGGCCGCACTCTATCCGGTCCTGCACCGCAAGCTGCCGACCGCCTGGACCACCGACACACTCACCGGTTTCGAGCCACTGCCCACGACCGGCCTGTCGTTCGTGGACGTCGGCCGCGCCTGAGCGTCGCACCGCAAGGCCGCCGGACCTCGCCCCGCATCCGCTGCGCGGGGCGGGCCCCGGCCCCCAAACTCTAGGAACCTCACGATGGTTGCATTCCTCCGGCTCGCGCTGCGCCGCGTCGCGATGATGCCGGTGATGATCCTCGGCATCGCGTTGCTGGTCTTCGTGGTGCTGCAGTTCTCACCCGCCGACCCCGCGTACAACGCGCTCGGTGACAGCGCGAGCCCGGCCGCCCGAGCCGCGTTCGCCGAGGCGCACGGCCTCGACGACCCCCTGCCGGTGCGGTACTTCACGTTCCTTGGCCAGCTCGTCCAGGGTGACCTCGGCGTCACCGTCCCGCCCAGCCAGCCGGTCACCGACCGCATCGCCACCGCGTTCCCGCTCACGCTCCAACTCACCCTGCTCGGACTGGCCCTGGCCATCGTGCTGGCACTCGTCCTCGGGGTCACCAGTGCCCTGTACCGCGACCGCTGGCCCGACCAGGTCTTCCGTGTGCTGTCGATGGCCGGCATCGCACTGCCCTCGTTCTGGCTCGGCGTGCTGCTCATCCAGCAGTTCGCGCTGAACACACCCCTCTTCCCGACCGGCGGATACGTGAACCCGGCGGACTCGTTCACCGGCTGGCTGCGCTCCCTGGCCCTGCCCGCGATCTCGCTCGCGCTGCCCGTCGCGGCCTCGCTCGCCCGCCTCATCCGCACCTCGATGGTGGCCGAACTCGACCGCGACTACGTCCGCACCGCCCGCGGCAGCGGCCTGCCGCCGTTCCTCATCATCCGATCGGTGCTGCGCAACGCCCTGGTCACACCACTGACCGTGCTCGGCGTCAAGGTCGGCTACCTGCTCAGCGGCGCCGTCGTCATCGAGGCCATCTTCGACCTGCCCGGCATGGGCAAGCTGATCCTCGAAGGCGTCACCGGTGGCGACGTCGCACTCGTGCAGGGCACCGTGCTCACCATCGCCATCGCGTTCCTCGTGGTCAACGTCGTCGTCGACCTGCTCTACCTGCTCGTCAACCCGCGTATCAGGACGGTGTGATGCTCGCCCCTCGCTCCCTCGCCGAGCGCCTCGCCCGGCCCGGCGCCCGTCTGCGCCGTCTGCCGCTCGCCTCCCGGATCGCCTTCGGCGTCCTCCTCGTCGTGTTCCTCGGCGCGCTGTTCGCCCCGCTGCTCACCCAGGACCCGCTGGCCACCGGCATTCCGGCTCAGGCGCCCGGCGGCGACCACTGGTTCGGCACCGACCGGGCCGGCCGCGACGTCTTCGCCCGCGTGGTGCACGGCGCCCGCTACTCCCTCGTGATCGGCTTCGGCGCCACACTGCTCGCCCTGGTCATCGGCTCCGCGCTCGGCGCGCTCGCCGCGACGTCGCGCAGACTCGCCGACGAATCGGTGATGCGCACGCTCGACGTCGTCATGTCCTTCCCGCCGATCGCCCTCGCGGCCGTCCTCGTCGCCGTGTTCGGACCGAGCGTCCCGGTGATCATCTTCACCATCGCCTTCGTGTACGCCCCCTCGCTCGCCCGCGTCGTACGGGCCAACGTCCTCGAGCAGTACGGCGAGGACTATGTGGCCGCCGAGCAGGTCATCGGCGCACGTCGGCGCTACATCGTCGCCCGCCACGTGGCCGTCAACTGCGCCGCCCCGGTCCTGGTGTTCGCCACCGTCATGGTCGCCGACTCCATCATCTTCGAGGCGAGCCTGTCGTTCATCGGCGCCGGTGTGCAGGACCCCGACCCGAGCTGGGGCAGCGTGCTGGCCTACGGCCGGCAGATCCTGCTGTCAGGCGGCTGGTGGGCCACCTTCTTCCCCGGCCTGTGTCTGCTGCTCACCGTGCTCGCCCTCAACATCCTCTCCGAAGGCCTGACGGACGCAGCGGCCGCTCCCGACAAGTCCCGCACCGGCGGCGACGAACCCGAACAGGCCGGCCACACGGCCCCGCCGAGCAGCGGCGTGGACGCCGCTCTCGCCCAACTCGCCGAACGCCTCTCCCACATCGAGCCCGCCGTTCCGCCGCTGCCCGACGATGCGCCGGAACTGCTCGTCGTACGCGACCTCGCCATCCGGTTCCCCGACCGGTACGGCGACACCCGCGTCGTCGACGGCATCTCCTTCACCGTCCGCGAGGGCGAAACCCTGGGACTCGTCGGCGAGTCCGGCTGCGGCAAGTCCATCACCAGCCTCGCGATCATGGGTCTGCTCGCCCGCAACGCGCAGGCCGACGGCGAGATCCTCTACCGCGGACGCGACCTGCTGAAGATGTCTCCCAAGGAGAAGCGCGCACTCATGGGCCCGGAGATCGCCATGGTCTACCAGGACGCCATGTCGTCGCTGAACCCGTCCGTACTCATCGGCACCCAGCTCAAGCGACTCACGGCACGCGGCGGCACGCGAACCCCCGCCGAACTCCTCGACCTGGTCGGCCTCTCCCCCGAACGCACCCTGCGCAGCTACCCGCACGAACTCTCCGGGGGCCAGCGCCAGCGCGTCCTGATCGCCATGGCCCTCTCCCGCAGCCCCCGCCTGCTCATCGCCGACGAACCGACGACCGCGCTGGACGTCACCGTGCAGGCCCAGGTCGTCGAGTTGCTGATCAGCCTGCGCGACGAACTCGGCTTCGCGATGGTCCTGGTGTCGCACGATCTGGCCCTGGTCGGCGACCTGGCGCACCGCGTCGCGGTGATGTACGCAGGTCAGGTTGCCGAGATCGGTACCACCCGCTCGCTGCTGACCGACCCAGCACACCACTACAGCCGCGGGCTGCTCGGCTCCGTCGTCTCTCTGGAGGCCGGCGCCGAGCACCTGCACCAGATCCGCGGAGTCGTGCCCGCACCCACGGCCTTCGGCTCCGGCTGCCGCTTCGCGTCGCGGTGTCACGCCGCCACACAGCTGTGCGCCACCACCGCGCCGCCGCCGACGGATCGCGTCACCTCGGCGCACCACCTGTACGCCTGCCATCACCCGGCCCCGGCCGACCGGTCGACCCAACCGCTGGAGACCGCCCGATGACCGCTCCGAAGGACACGTCCATGGATCCTCTCGTCCGTCTCGACAGCGTTCACGTGCGCCACAGGGCCCGCAGTGGCGGAGTCTTCCACCGTGACGCCGTACACGCTCTGACCGGAGCCTCCCTCGAAGTGCGCAGCGGTGAAGTCCTCGGCCTGGTCGGCGAGTCGGGCTGCGGGAAGTCCACCCTGGCCAGAGTGGTCACCGGGCTCCAACGTCCGACCGAGGGGACGGCCTACTTCAAGGGACAGGATCTGTGGGCGATGTCCGCCGCCGAACGGCGCAGCGACTTCGGGGCCAGTGTCGGGGTGATCTTTCAGGATCCGTCCACGGCGCTCAACCCGCGGCTGCCCGTCCGCCGCATTCTGCGCGACCCGCTGGACGTCCACGGCCGCGGCACCCGTGTCACACGGGAGCAGCGCGTCGAGGAACTACTCGACCTGGTCGGCCTGCCCGGCCACACCATCAACTCCCTGCCCGGCCAGCTCTCGGGCGGGCAGCGCCAGCGTGTGGCCATCGCACGTGCTCTCGCCCTGGAGCCTGAACTGATCGTGGCCGACGAACCGACCAGCGCCCTGGACGTGTCCGTGCGCGCCCAGATCCTCAACCTGCTGGTGGACCTGCGCTCGCGCCTGGGTCTGGGCATGGTGTTCATCTCGCACGACGTGCAGACCGTGCGCTATCTCGCCGACCGGATCGCAGTCCTGTATCTGGGCCGTGTGATCGAAGAAGGCGAGGCCGCTCAGATCGCCGGTGCATCCCGCCACCCCTACACCCAGGCGCTGCTGTCCGCGACGCCGAGCCTGACAGAGCGATCCCAGCGCATCGTCCTCAACGGCCCGGTCCCCTCGGCCACCAACCCGCCCTCGGGTTGCCCCTTCCGCACCCGTTGCTGGAAGGCCGACGATGCCTGCTCGACCGAATTCCCCACGGCGAGCGGCGGGTCGGACGGGCACCGCTGGCACTGTGTACATCCGCAGCAGGCCGTCGAGCCCTTGGCCGCCTGACCGGTCGCGCCTCTGTGGCGTCCCGATGGGTCGGGACGCACGGGTACAGCGCCACCCGACCCTCACCTAGTGAAACGGGGCTGACATGCACGACCGCTCGGACAGCAACACAGACGCTTCGCAGCCCAGGCGAAGGCTGATCGCCGGGGCGATGGGTGCCGCCGGCGGGACCCTGCTCGGACCGTCCGGGACTTCCCACGCCTCGCCCGCCGCGGAGAGCGCGTCAGGGCTGCCCGTGCTGGCCGTGGACGCCGACTGGCAGCAGGTGCTGTCCAGCACCAGCCGCATCCAACTGGTCCCGGGCGCCACGTACACGCTCTCGGCTCCGGTGGATCTTCCGGACGACTGTCTGATCGTGGGCAACGGCGCCACGGTGACCGTCAGCGGAGCCTCGGTCTCCGCCTTCCGGGTCAGCCGGAAACGGCGTGTCACGGTCACCGGGGTGCACTTCCGTGGCCAGCAGGCAGATCCCGTGGGAACGACCATGGCCGCCGGTCACGTGGCAGTGACACTGACGCGCAGCAGCGATGTGCGCATCACGAACTGCGACTTCACCCACTGGCGCGGCGCCGGGGTCGTGGTGTCCGGATCTGCCTCCGACGACTACTTCGCCGCCCGCACCCAGCTCCGCGGTAACACCTTCGACCGGTGCTACTTCGGTGTCTCCGCCGCGGACCGCAGCGAGTACTCGCTGCTCGCGAACAACGTCTTCACCTACTGCCGACTTGCCGTGTGGAACTCCTCCGGCAACTGGAACGTCCACGGCAACACGGTGGTCGGCTGCTACGGCGCCTACTACTCCCTCGCCGCCACGAGCCCTTACGGCAGCCAGACCAGCGACAATTGGAACCACGGCGCCGTCACCGGCAACACCTTCAACCATGCGAACGGTGGCACGCAGGTCCGGTGGGCAGCCAACACGGCCTTCCCGCTGGGGGGTTCGGCGGTTGATCCGGGCGCCGGCATCGTCGTGTCCGGACTTCTGCCGCCCACATTCAGCGGCAACACCTTGTGGTACACGGACGTGACCGCAGCCGCCCTCCAGGGCAGCAGCTGGCTTCTGTCCGGGTGCGCCCTGTCGGACCTGACAGTGAGCTGTTCCGGCTCCGTCCCCATCCACCTGCTCGGCCATCACGGCAATCACCCGCCCGTGCTGTCGGGGAACGTCAGGGACCTCCTGTCGGGCACGGCCGGCTGAGGGCGGTCCACCCCGTTCCGCCCGGCTCCGGACGCCGCGCGCCCGGCGGGCGCACTCTCCCCCGGCCACCTCATAGCATGGAGGGCTCCTGCACTCCGATGCTATGAGGACCCGTGCCCCGAGCCGCCGAACCCCGAGCCGCCGCGCAACCCCAGTCACCGGGGCAGCGGGCCCGCTGGGACCGCATTCTGCGGGCCGCCGCCGACCTGGGGGCCCAGCACGGCCTGGACGGCGTACAGATGCAGGACGTGGCGAAGGAGGCCGGGGTCGCGCTGGCCACGCTGTACCGCTACTTCCCGTCGAAGACCCACCTCTTCACCGCGGTCATGGGCGCGCAGGTCGACCGGATGGATGAGCCGTTCCCGCAGATCGAGGCGGCCGCCGACCCCACCGAGGCGGTTGCCGAAACACTTCTGCGCTCGACCCGGCACCTGCTCCGCACCCCTCTGCTGGCCAGCGCCATCATGCAGAGCAACTACGCGGCCCACGCGGCCACGATCGGCGAGACCGCCCGCATCGACGCGAAGGTGCGGGCCACCATCATGGATCTGATCGGCCTGGAGCACCCCGTCAAGCGCGACGAGCAGCTCGTCCGCCTCCTCATGAAGTGCTGGCACGGGGTCATCGTCTCGGCACTGAACGGGCATACGACACAGGCGGACGCGGAGGCGGAGATCCGGCTGGCCTGCCAGGTGCTTCTCGGCACCCGTTCGAACGTGCGACAGACCGGGCGTCCCTGACCCGGCTCCCCTCACCAGGACCTTCGTCCCTGGTATCGCCCTGCCCATGGAGCTAGAATTCATTCTAGTTAGGTTCCGGTGCCTGTCCCGGCGGGCGAACGCACAGGGAAGTACGTCATGGGAAATCCCGGCCTTGAAGGCAAGTCGGCCATCGTCACCGGAGGGCCTGCGGCATCGGCGGCGCCGTCACCAGGCTGTTCGTCGAGCGGGGCGCACGGGTCGTCGTCGTCGACCTCCAGCAGGAGGCCGGGAACCTCCTCGCGGACGAGCTCGGCGAGGCCGTGCTCTTTCTGCACGGCGACGTCTCCGACCGGCGGATAGCCGACGCCGCGGTCGCCGCCGCGGTCGAGCGTTTCGGAAAGCTCGACGTGCTGGTCAACAACGCCAGCGTCTCCCGTCAGAAGCCCTTCGAGGAGCAGACCGACGACGACTGGAACCTGGCCATGGACACCGGCCTGTACGCGACCCGCAACTTCATGCTCGCCGCCCTCCCGGAGCTGAAGCGGGCGGGCGGCGGCTCCGTCATCAACTTCGGTTCCGGCGCCGGTCTCGACGGGCAGCCCAACCAGGCCTCCTACGCAGCGGCGAAAGAAGCGATCCGCGGGCTGAGCCGCGTCACCGCCAACGAGTGGGCGCCGCACGACATACGCGTGAACGTGGTCTGCCCCATGGCCCTGACGGCCGGGGTCTCGGCCTGGGCGGAGGCACGGCCCGAGCAGTACGCACAGTCCGCGGCCAAGGTTCCCCTGGGCCGCTTCGGTGATCCCGGTCGCGACGTGGCACCCGTCGTCGCCTTCCTCGCCAGTGACGACGCCCAGTACATGACCGGCCAGACCCTCATGGCCGACGGCGGTGCGATCAAGCTCCGCTGAGGACGGCGTCCGCCCGTTCGGCACGCACCCGCCAGCACACAGGCAGCCGGCCTCCGCGCGGCGCCTCATATTCCAAGGAGAGAGAACGACATGGGAACCTTCGCAGTCACCGGCGCAGCCTCCGGCATGGGCGCCACGATCTCGGCCCGCCTCCGAGAGCAGGGACACCGGGTCATCGGCGTCGACCTGCGCGGCGCCGACATCGATGCGGACCTGGGCAGCGCCGAAGGCCGGGACACAGCCGTGCAGGAGATCCAGCGACTGTCCGAAGGGCGGCTCGACGGCTTCGTTCCCTTCGCCGGACTGTCCGGCGGTGCGGGGCGCCGGCCCAGCCTGCTGGTCTCCGTCAACTACTACGGCGCCGTACGGCTGCTGGAAGGCCTGCGCCCACTGCTGGCCGCGGCGGGCAACGCCTCCGTCGTGCTCGCCTCGTCCAACTCCACGACCACACAGCCGGGCTGGAGTCCCAAGCTGGCCACGGCCATCCTCGACGGTGACGAGGACGCGGCACGGGAACTCGCCGATTCGCTGGGCGACGAAGGCGGCGTGCTCACCTACCCGGCGACGAAGGCCGCCATCGCCCACTACACGCGCACCAGGGCCGCCGACTACATCGCCGACGGCATCCGGCTCAATGCCATCGCGCCCGGTTTCATCGACACTCCGATGACCCGGTCGGGCCGCGAGGACCCGAAGATCGCCGCCGGCATCGAGGCATTCCTCGCGTCGATCCCCGCAGGGCGAGCGGGCCGCCCCGAGGAGGTGGCGGACCTGGTGCTCTTCCTGCTGTCCGGTGCGTCGGCCTACTGCGTGGGCACGTTGATGTACTGCGACGGCGGCCTCGACGCCTCGCTGCGCGGGCTCGACTGGCCGACGGTGCGCACGCCGAAGGCCTGAGGCCGCGACGACGGGGAGGGCCGCCGGTGGACCGGCGGCCCTCCCCGTTCTCAGACCGGTTCCGGAGCCGTGCGCGGCCAGGGCGCGGCCTGCTCCAACTGGCCGGCCAGAGCGAGCAGAAGGCCCTCTCCACCGAGCTCGGCGGCGAACTGCACACCCAGCGGCAGACCCTCGTCGCTGCACCCGAAGGGGACCGAGGTGGGCGCCGCGTTCGAGGCGTACGACGTGCTGCTCGCCCCGACGCTCGCTGTCTGATCGGCTACGACGACCAGGACAACGCGGTGGCCGCGGTGACGGTCTGGTCGGCCGGGCCCGGCAAGTCCGGCCTGCTGGAGCCGATGGGTGTCCACGCCGACCGTCGTGGTCATGGCCACGGGACGGCGATCTGCCTCGCTGCCGCGGCGGCACTGCGCGAGATGGGTGCCTCAAGTGCGCTCGTCGCCACCCCTAGCTCGAACACCGCCGCCGGTCCGGCATCAGCCTCCGCTGACTGCACTCACCCCGGGCCTACTGGTCCTTGCACGCACTGAGGCGGACGGTCGGACGGAGGCGCCCGGTCAGGAACCGTTGTCCGGATGCGGGCGCAGACCGTCGGCGACGAGGTCGAGCAGGTGCCGGGTGCGGCCGGCCCGGTCGCCGGACGTGGTGGACAGGAACACGCCGAGGAGCAGGGTGATGACGTCGTCGGGGTCGACGTCCGCCCGCAGGGTGCCGGCCCGGGCGCCCGCGTCCAGGAGGGTCGCGATCGCCGCGGTGAGGCGGTCCCGCGTCGACACGGTCGCGCCCCGGCCGGGCGCCCAGCCCGTCGTGGAGCCGCCGATCATGCCGCGCTTGGCCGAGACGAGTTCCGCGTAGCGGTCCATCCAGGCGCGCAGGGCCCGCTCCGGGGGCAGATCCCGCAGCAAGGTCTCGGCGCTGTCGGTGACGGCGTCGAGCTCTGCCGCGTAGACGGCCTCGACGAGGGCCTCGCGGGTCGGGAAGTGCCGGTACAGGGTGCCGATGCCGACACCTGCCTGGCGGGCGACGGTCTCCAGCGGCACCGAGGTGTCGGCGGAGGTGAACGCCGCCAGGGCCGCGGCCAGCAGCTTCTCGCGATTGCGGCGCACGTCGGCGCGCATGGGCCGGTCGGGGCGGGTGGAGTCGGCGGGCTGCCGTTCGGGCGGGGGCAAAGCGGAGGCACCTCCGTTTGTGCTACGGTCGGGTCACAACACGGAGGCTCCTCCGTTTCGCCCCATTCTCGCATGAGACGGGATCGCCATGACCTCTTCCACCCCCGCCGCTTCCACCGGCTCCGCCGACCGGACCGCCACCGGCGCCCTGCGCGCAGGTGGAGCGGGCCGCCTCGGCGGCCGCGCCGTCTCCCGCATCGGCTTCGGCGCCATGCAGCTGCCGCGCCTCGGTGAGGACCGCGCCGCCGCCGCCGGCATCCTGCGCCGCGCCGTCGAACTAGGCATCGACCACATCGACACCGCCTACTTCTACGGCGACGGCTACTCCAACACCCTGATCCGCGAGGCGATCCGGCCCGAGGACGACGTCCTCGTCGTCACCAAGGTCGGCGCCACCCCCGACAACTCGGGCGGCCCACACCCGCTGCGCCTCGCCCAGCGCCCCGAAGAGCTGCGCACCGCCGTCGACGACAACCTGGCGAGCCTCGGCCTCGAACAGCTCCCCCTGGTCAACCTGCGCCGCGCCGCCCGCGCACCCGGCCTCATCGCCGAGGGCGACCAGGTCGTGGACCTCGACGACCAGCTCGCCGTCATGACCGCCCTGCGCGACGAGGGCAAGATCGCAGCGATCGGCATCAGCCATGTCGACGCCGACGACCTGCGCCGGGCCGTCCCGGCCGGACTGGCCTGTGTCCAGAACGCGTACAGCCTCGTCGCCCGCGACGACGAGAAGATGCTGGACATCTGTGTCGCCGAGGACATCGCCTGGGTACCGTACTTCCCCCTCGGCAGCGCCTTCCCCGGCATGCCGAAGGTGACCGACGAGCCCGCCGTGATCGCCGCCGCCACCTCCGCGGGCGTCACCCCCGCCCAGGCCGGCCTGGCCTGGCTCCTCCACCACGCGCCCAACGTCCTCCTGATCCCCGGCACCGCCGACGCCGGGCACCTGGCTGCCAACGTGGCCGCGGGCGCCGTCCGCTTCGACCCCGCCACCCTCGCCGCGCTCGACGCCGTGCCGACGCGCAGTGGCGAGATCGAAACCCACTAGGCCTGTGCCGCTTGCGGCCCACGATGCGTTCGCATTCACTCTGACCGGTACGGCGAAATGCTCTGCAGGGCTGCTGGTGACCGCGCACACGGTCGGAATGCTCGCCGCCGCAGGTGTTGTCCGATGCGCGCCGCCTGATGCCCGTGCGTGACCGAACGGCGTCAACCTGCCGTTATCCGGTCCCTGCGGGCCTCGGCGGAGACAAGACTGCTGGCGAGCAAGGAGGGGGTGCCATGGCTCGCGAGACAGAACTTCCGGTCGAGACCACGAGCTTCGTGGGCCGCACTCGTGAACTCGCCGCTCTGGCGGCGCTGTTGGCCGGAGAGCGGCTGGTGACGCTCACTGGGGTGGGGGCGTCGGCAAGTCCCGGCTCGCGCTGCGGGCCGCGGCGCCGGCCGGGGCGTCACTCGCGGACGGCGCACGGTTCGCGGCGCCCACAAGCGGGTGAACCCCAACTGGTGGCGGCACGCGCCGCGTTGGAGCGTACGATCCGGGCGGCGATCGGCGACCCCGCGTAAGAGAAGGAGTTCGCCGCAGGCCTCACCACACCGCGCGACGAGGTGGTCGCCTACTGCCTCACCGCTCCCCCGCCTCCGGCCTGACAAGCACCGTGGCCTTAGCCCTCACCGTGCACGATCAGCGCCGTGAGCCCCGAGACCAAGAGTCAAGGCTTCTGGTGGACGGCCCGTCGCGGGGGACGGCCGTACACGCGGCGGTACTCGGCGGCGAAGCGACGGGGCTGCAGGAAGCCCCGGAGCCCGTGACGACGTGCGCAGCACAAACAGGGCGCCGCCCAACGCCTGCCGGTCCGGAGCAGGTCCGTTCGGCGGGCGCCGGCACGGCAGCGGTGCCCGGCGCCGTCGCGCCGGACACCGCCGTCTAGTCAACTCTCATGGGTTCAGCTGACGTTGACCGCGGCCCAGGCCGCCGCGACCGCGGCGTACTCGGTGCTTCCGGATCCGTAGAGGGCGGATGCCGCGCTCAGGGTGCCGGTGCGGGCCGACTTGTAGTTCGTGGTGGACGTGAAGTACGTCGTCAGCGCCTTGTACCAGATCTGCAGCGCCTTGGCGCGGCCGATGCCGGTGACCGTGGAGCCGTTGGACGTCGGCGAGTTGTAGGTCACGCCGTTGATCGTCTTCGAGCCGCTGCCCTCGGAGAGCAGGTAGAAGAAGTGGTTCGCGACACCGGACGAGTAGTGCACGTCCTTGTTGCCGACGGTGGAGGACCAGGAGTCGGCGGAGGCGCCGTCCTTGCTGGGCTTGTCCATGTAGCGCAGCGGCGTGCCGTCGCCGTTGATGTCGATCTTCTCGCCGATGAGGTAGTCACCGGCGTCGGAGGCGTTGTTCGCGTAGAACTCGACTCCCGTGCCGAAGATGTCGGAGGTGGCCTCGTTCAGGCCGCCCGACTCACCCGAGTAGTTCAGGCCGGCGGTGTTGGAGGTGACGCCGTGGCTCATCTCGTGGCCCGCCACGTCGAGGGAGGTCAGCGGGTCGGTGTTGCCGCTGCCGTCGCCGTAGGTCATGCAGAAGCAGCTGTCGTCCCAGAACGCGTTCACGTACGCGTTGCCGTAGTGGACGCGGGAGTAGGCCGCCGTCCCGTTGTTCTTGATGCCGTTGCGAGCGAAGGTGCTCTTGTAGAAGTCCCAGGTCTCCTGGGCGCCGTAGGCGGCATCGGCGGCCGCGGTCTGGTCGGACGAGGAGCTGGACGCGGTGCCGGTTCCGAAGGTGCTGGTCGAGTTGGTGACCAGGGTGCCGGTGCCGGAGGTCTTGCGGGCCAGGTTGTACGTCTTGTGGCCGCCGCGCGTGGTGTCGTAGAGCTGGTACGTCGAGCCGGACAGGGTGACACCGAGGCTGACGCTGCCGGAGTAGAGGGTCTTGCCGGTGCCCGTGGCGTTCTCGATGCCCTGGTACTCGAAGAGCTTCTCGCCCGTCGTCGCGTCGGTGATGACGTGCAGCTGGTTCGGGGTGCCGTCGTCCTGGAAGCCACCGACGACCGTCTCGTAGGCGAGGACGGGCGTGCCCGAGCCGGCCCAGATCACCTTGCGTGCGCCGTCCGCCTCGGACTTGTCCGAACCGAGCGCCTTGGCGGCGGAGACGGCCTGCTTCTCGGCCTGCCCGCCGGCGACCTCCGGCGTGAGGGACGCCACCTTGATCGTGGCCTTGTTCGCCTTGGTGACCCCCTGCGCCTCACCCGACTTGGCGGTGTGGACGACAAGGTCGCCGCCCAGCACGGGAAGGCCCGCATAGGTGCGCTCGTAGCGCGTGTGGACGGTGCCGTCGACGTCCTTGACGACGTCCTTGACGACCAGCTCCTCCTTGGCGCCGAGGCCTATCTCCCGGGCGGTCTGCGCGGCGTCCGCCTGCGCCTCGTGGACCAAGGACGCGCGGGCCGCGGCGGACAGCACGGTCGGGGCGGCCTGCGAAGCCCTGCTCGCGGCTGTGGCGCTGGTGGTTGCTCCTGTGGCGAGCAGGGCTCCTGTGGCGGCGACGGCGGTGGCGATCGCCAGAACTCTGCCGTGGCGACGCGCGTAGATGTGGCTCACTCGAACTCCTCGGTGTGGGGAATCCAGACAGGGCAGACGATCGGCCCGCCCGGCCTTGGGGGGATCAAAGCGGTGACCGCAGCTGCGGTGGAGAGAGGGTGACACCACGGGCGCGTACATGTCAGGAGTCCGAAATGATGTTGTCTGGAATCCACCCCCGACGGAAAGGTTTCGGGCAGGTAAAACGGGCTCGTTCACGAGCACCGATCACATGGGGCGATGACGTTTTCCCAGGTCCTCTGCCTCAATCCCATTGGAATGCAAGATTCCGGCCGAGAGCTCAACCCCTCTCCAGATGGCTGGAAACATCCTCAACTTCGGGGCCTGACGCGTCAGTTCAGCCCTGGATCACCCCGACACAAACGCGAGGGACGGCACGGCTCGGACAGCTGCCGGCTCCCGCTGCTGCCCGCCGAGGTCCCGGACCCCGAGCACCCTTACGTCGGATCCGTCGACCTCGCCGCGTTGCCGAAGGGCTCGACGGACCTCCCCCTGCCGCCCGAAGGACTCTTGCTGCTCTTCGCCTCGCCTTGGGAGACGTACGACTGCGAGAACCGCGGCCAGGCCGTCCACGTCCCGGCCGGCACACCGGTGGTACGTCGAATGCTTCCCGCAGGGAGAGTTGAGAGTCAGAACCGAACCTGACCTGCCCTACCACGCACTTCCCGGGGTCCCGCACGACGGCGACCTGGGCGCTCTCCGGAGCGGTGTCGCGGACAGAAGCGGGCATCTGCAGATCGGCGGCTACGCGGACCAGGAGGACGCCGGAACCGATCCGCTGGAAACCGTCGCGGGAAACGCCGTGCACGTGGCGACGGAGCACGGGAGCCGGGACTGTGGTTGCGTGCCGGCCGGGTCGACGCCAGGGCATCACACGGCTGCCTCGGCCAGAAGGCACGGGCTCCGCGACCATGCGGTCGCAGACCATGCGGCTCTGCGTGGCATCAGCGTGCGAACTTTTCGATGGCCGCCGGGGTGACGGGGGTGAAGAAGTTGACGAGATTGCCGTCGGGGTCACGGAACAGCAGAGACCGGTTGCCCCAGGGCATCGTGGTGGGCTCGTTGACGAAGTCCGTGACGAAGCCCGTCAGGTTCTGGTGCACGCGGTCCACGTCGTCGACGAGGAACTCGGTGATCACGCTGTGGTTGTCCGCCGCGCGGGCAGAGCCCGGAGCGAACAGCGGGACCGTACGGGTGCCGGCGATCGCGAGGGTGGCCCCCGCGGTCTTGAGCTCGGCGAAGTCCTCGGTGGCCCACGTCGCCCGCGCTCCAGTGGCTCGCTCGTAGAAGTCGACAAGGCGCGCTACGTCGCTGGTGATGATGCGGATCGAGACGAAGTCCATGGGAATCTCCTTGGTCGTGCTGAAGGCGTGCACGTCGCAGGCTAGGAGAAATAGAGGACAGAATCGGTCCTGTATCCGCGTTAGGTTTGTCCACATGTCCCGACCCACTGGCCGCGTGCTGACACTCCTGGAACTGCTTCAGTCGGGCGGCACCCGCACGGTGGCCGAACTCGCCGACCGGCTCGGCGTCGAAGGGCGCACCGTGCGGCGGTACGTGGGCCAGCTGATCGACCTGGACGTGCCCGTGGAATCGGTGCGCGGCCGTTACGGCGGGTACCGGCTCGCCCCCGGGTACCGCTTGCCTCCGCTCATGCTGAGCGACGACGAGGCGCTGGCCGTGCTGCTCGGCCTGGTCGCCGGTCGCCGGGCAGGGCTGACGGCGGCGGAGCTCACGGCGAACGAGACGGCGTCGGCGAAGATCCGGCGGGTGCTGCCCCAGCACATCGCCCGCCGGCTCGACTCGCTTCTGGAGACTCTCGCCTTCACAGATCAGCCCGGCGAGTTGGACCACGCGGACTCCGGGCTCCTGCTCACCCTCGCCGATGCGGTGCGCCACCGCCGACCGGTCTCGATCCGCTACACCGACCGTGACGGACGGTGCAGCGAACGCACGCTGCACGCGTACGGGATCGTCGCCCATGGGGGCCGGTGGTACGTCACGGGGAAGGACGCCCGGATCGGCGAGGACCGGACCTTCCGGCTCGATCGCATCGCAGACGCGCGGACGCTGCCCGGCTCGTTCGAGGCGCCCGTGGATCCCGCGCCGGCACAGCGCGTGTTGTCAGGGTTCGCCACGGCCGAGTACCAGCATGAGGTGACCTTGCGGATCCACGGGACAGTGGAGCAGATCCGCGCCCACCTTCCCGCCAGTGTCGCGCGCCTGGAGGAGCACGAGCCCTCAGACGGCCGGGACCCGGCAGCCGAGCACTGGCTGCGCGTCGAGCTACGGGCGCAGCAGCTCGACTGGTTGCCGCGGGTACTCGCCTCGCTCGACCGCCCGTTCGTCATCGAGCGCCCCGATGAACTCCGCGACCTCGTCATCGCGCTCGCCGATCGCCTCACGTCCTACGCCCGCCGAGCCTGACAGCGAGCAGCGAGGAACCAGGGTCACCGGGAAGGACCCATGAGTGGGCGTCACCACCGACCTGCACGAAACCCTGGTGGAGAACTCCCTGGCTCTCACCCTGCTCGGCAAGTCCCCGACACACCGCGGCCCGACGGCGAGCTTCGTATACCGCTGGTTCACCGATCCGCGGGCGCGCGAGATCTGCCCTCCCGAGGACCACCCGCACCACTCCCGGGTGTTCGTGGCCGACCTCCAGGCCCCGGCCGCCGGGCGCGGCCGGGACGTGGAGGTCACGAAGATGGTCGCGGTACTGCTCCGCCGTAGCGAGGAGTTCTCGGCTCTCTGGGACACCCACGACGTCACGGTGCGTCGGATGGATCCCTGGCAGCACGACGCCGGAGGAGTTGTCCGCGACGGAATACAGATCGCACCATTGAGCCGCGCCGCCGAAGGCGCCGAGACGCCGAGACACCGCTCGATCAGGCGGGGCGGCGCCCCCGACAGCTTTTGTCCCGGCACCATCGGATCCGCAGGGATACCTCAGAACACGGTGCGACATGGCCGCTCGCGCCTGACGGATCCTCACATCCGAACGGCTCGCTCGGCCTTCGACGCGTCCCCGCGCTTGGCGAACCGTCAACCGCGGGGCTCCCCGTCAGTCCTGGTGCAGCTCGTTCTTGCCGGCACCGCCCGAGAGAAGGTCTGCGCCCGCGCCGCCCCACAGGACGTCGTCGCCGGCTTCGCCATAGAGTTTGTCCCTGCCCGCACCGCCGTAGAGGGTGTCGGCGCCGCCCCGGCCGTGCAAGATGTCGTCGCCGCCGTCACCATGCAGGTTGTTTCCTTCGGCGGTGCCGGTCAAGGAATCGTTCCCGTCCTCACCGAAGCAGTCCTGGCCACAGTGAGTGAGCGTGTCGTCGCCCGGACCGCCGTAGGAGCCGAAGCCGAACGGGCCGCCCCCGCCGTCCAGTTCGTCGTCTCCGCCATCGCCGTACAGCATTGCCGATGCGGACGCCGTGATCACGTCATCGCCCTCGCCGCCATGTACCCCGGCCCACGCACGACTGTCCGGCTCAAGCGCAGCCGTGTCGTCCTGGTCACCGAGGTCGATGTCATAGCTGTCGGAATCATCCGAGTTCTGCGGGATCAGGACGGCGCAACGCACGACGGTGCGGTCGCTCTGCACGGGGTACGTGCACTCGTCCGTGTCCGCCGCGCTCGCGTCGACATCGATGTCGTAGCGGTCGTGGAAGGTGAGGACGTAGTACGCCTCGAACTCACCACGCTCCTCGATCTCTTCGTCGACGGTCAGACTGTTCAGCTGGCCGGGTGCGGCCTTGTACCAGAGCTCGCCGCCGTCGTGGACGACGGTGGCGGGAACCGCGGCGGCCGCTTGGACGGCCGGTGCCGCTAAACCCACGGCGCCGAGGGCGAGGACGGCAGTGGCGGCGAGAGTGCTGTAGACACGCATGCGTGAAGAGTCCTTTGGTATGCCTGGTTTTGGTGGTTCTTGTGTGGTCACGGCGTTAGACCTGGAGTCCATGGGTGGAGTTGCGCGTTCCGTCATGAACAGTGATGGACCAGGCAATGACCAAGATGTGTGCAGCAGGAGGACGACTCGGATGTTCACGCCGTGGCGGCAGTGCGTGGCCGAGCAGGCCGAGTAGTTGGCGCGGCTGGCGCCGACGGCGATCCCTTCAGGGCACCGTTCCAGTGGCCTGTCCCCGCTTACGACTTCCCTCGCCCGCTTCCCTGCTTCCCTGCTTTCTCGTGCAACCCTTGGGCGCCTTTGCGAGTCTCCTGTTTGCCGAACGGTGGGTCACGCCTGGAATGAATTCAGGCAAACGCCTACGGAACGGCACCGCATTGACGCGGGATGTCCGCCGGATGTCCCTGTCCCCAGCAGGAGCTCAACGCATGGCCAAGCACGGACGTCTTCCCGCCCCGCCTCCGATACGCCGCCGCGCCGCCACAGCGAGCGCCGCGGCGGCGCCCCTGGCCCGCGGCTTCCTCGCCGCGTCGGCGCGCACGGTCGGCGCGGCCGCCTCCGTCACGCACCACAAGGCGGATTTCCACGGGGAGGGCTGCGGACACGTCACGTCCGCCGTCGGCAACGCCACTGCGTCCGGGCAGAAGGACACGTGCGACCTGCCCGGTGGCACCGCCATCGCCGACCCCGCGGCCTCCTCGTACGACCGCTGGGGTGCCGCCCTCACCGCGAGCGACATCAACAGCGGCGGTTGCCCGATGTTCGCGGCGAGCGCAAGCAACTGATCGCAATCCATGAGCAGTTCACCAGGCCGGGTGACGTGCGAGTCCGTCACACCGAACTGCCGGACAGACCTGTGCCGCGACGCAGGCTGCCAGACCCTTCTCGGCGATCAGTCATTGGTCGACCAGCACAGCACCACCCCGACTCGTCATCGTCACCAGCCCAGCGAAAGGCCCGTCCATGAAGCGAACGCTCACGTTGATCACCGCGCTGGCCGTCACCGCGCTGTCGCCGACAACGGCGCACGCGGCGGTCAAGAAGGCCAAGAATCCGCTCAGTTGTGAGTCTCGGACGTTCACCTCGAGACCGGGCCCGACCTTCAACGACCCGGAGGACCCCGACGCCCAGATGAACGTCATGGGTCCGATCATCGAATCGATCAACAGCGCCGGCTGCGGGCAGACCATACGCGTCGCCATGTACTCGATAGGCAACACGCAGCCGGGCCCGGATTTCGCCAATGCCCTGATAGCCGCGCACCAGCGCGGCGTCATCGTCAAGGCGCTGATGGACTCTCACAGCGACAATGCGATCTGGCAGTCGATGGTCACCGAGTTGGGCAACGACCCGCAGGCCTCCAGCTTCGCCGCGATGTGTCCGGGCGGCTGCCTGACCCACTACTCCGGCTCTGCCCTGCACGCGAAGTACTACATGCTCAGCGGCGGGAGCGACGCGAACAGGACGGTGACCGTCAGCAGCGCCAACCCCACCTCCGCCCAGGCCAGGACCGCGTGGAACAGTGGCTTCACCGTCAAGGGCAACGTCGACCTGTACAACTCCTATCTCCGCTACTTCACAGCCATGTCCAAGGGAGCACTCAACGGCCCGGGCCCGCTGGTGCCGGACTACTACAACACCACCAGCGGCACGGACGCCAGGACGACGCTGTCCCCGCCTTCCTACCAGTGGCCCAAGGCGCGGAGCAGAAGCGACACCTGGGTCGACTTCCTGAACAACATCAAGGCGCCGGCCACGGTCAACATCGCCATGTTCCAGTGGACCTCTCACGGGGAGCCGGGCGACCGGAACTACCTGGAACTGCCGAAGAAGCTGGTGAGCCTGGCACAAACCGGCGTCAAGATACACATACTCTTCACCGCCGGCCAGGTTGATGCCAGCGTGCAGAACTACCTCAAGGACCGGCCGAACATCGACGTGCACGACACCACCCGCGGCACCGACGCGAACGGCAATGCTCTGCACTACACGCACAACAAGTACATGATGGTCAGCGGCGGTTACGCGGGTGCGACCGACTCCAGAATCGTGTTCGTCGGCTCCTCGAACTGGACGAGCAACGGAATCTGGCACAACGACGAGTCGGACCTGAAGCTGACCGGCCAGTCCAGCTACGACGCGTTCATGACGGACTGGCAGAACCAGTACGACCGCTGCTGCGGGACGGTGGCACGGCAGTTGACCTCCGAGGAGCGCGCGGAGAACACGGCACGCGAGATTCCGATCGATCCGAAGCAGATCCAGGAATAGACATGCTCGGCCCCCCACCCCCCACCGGTCGCTTGCTGAACCCGGCCGTCTGACCGCACGCAACTGTCGGCGGCCGAACGCGTGCAAGATCAGGATCGGCAGCGTTCGGCCGCGCATCTGGGGACACAGCGGGGGCGCGGCTGGTCCGCTCCGCACGGCTCATACAGTGATGGTGTCGCCCTCCGGGAGGATGGTCAGGGGCACGTCGGTCAGCGCCGCGGGGCTCAGGAACCGAGCCATGGACTCCTGTCCGGTGCGGCTGAGCATGATCTCGTGGATCTGGACGAGTCGGCTGGGCGCGACCTCGCGAACGTAGTCGGCCGCTTGGCCGAGTTGGGTCCATGGTCCGCTGGTGGGCAGCAGCAGCGTGTCGACAGGTGCGGGGGGTACGTCGTATGCGTCGCCGGGGTGGTAGAGGCGGGCGTCGACGAGATAGCCGACGTTGGCGACGCGAGGGATGTCACGGTGGATCGGGGCATGCAGTTCGCCGGAGACCATTATGTCGAAACCAGCGACTTCGAAGCAGTCGCTCGCCGTGACCGCGGTGACCTGGCGGCGCCGGGCCGCCCACCGTTCCACCACTGAGGCCGGCCCATAGACCTGCAGGCCGGGGCGGGCGTCCAGGGCCCGGGCGATCAGCTCTTCGTCGAAGTGGTCGAAGTGGTCGTGCGTGATCAGCACGGCGTCAGCGGCCGCCACCACCTCTTTCGCGTCGGGGGTGAACGTCCCGGGGTCGATGGCGATCCGTCCACCGTCCTTGACCAACGACACACATGCGTGGGCGTGCTTGATCAGCTGCACTGTCGTACTCCCATCGGTGGGTGGCTGCACGGGCCCCAGCGGCTCGGCCTCTGATGTGCAGGCCCTTGATATGCAGGGTTCACTGCACAATATATACAGTGCACCCTGCACTACAGGGAACCCTGTAATACAGTGCTCCCTGTACGACCTTGCTAAGCTGGCAGGCGTGAAGGATGCGCCCTCAAAGCCACCAGCCCCCCTCCCCCACCAATTGGCCGCCCAACTCCGGCAAGTTGTCGGCACCCTGGTCCGCAGCACCCGTACCGTCGACCGGCTCGCGTCCGTCCCAGCTGCGGTGCTCGGCCTCCTCGACACACGGGGGCCGATGACCACGGCCGACCTGGCGGCGGCCCGCGGAGTACGTCACCAGACGACCGCCACGACCGTCAGGGAACTGACCGAGGCAGGCTTCCTGGCCGCACGGCCGGACCCGGGCGACGCCCGCCGGAAGGTTCTCACCCTGACGAAGGCAGGAAAGAAGGCCCTCGACACGGACCGTCGTCAGCGAGTCGGTGTACTCGCCGACGCGATGGAGAAGACGCTGGACGAGGACGACCGCCGCGCCCTGGCCCACGCCCTCGACCTCGTCGAGCGGATCAGCGACAGCATCCAAGCCGACCAACCCTGCGCCGAACAGCGCGAGTTCAACACTGGAGCATGGTGAAGGTCGCGGCGCGGCCACCCGCTTCGGGCGTCGGCTCGGGGATCGCCCGGCTCAGACTGCGGGTTCCTCCGGTGTCGTCGGCGGTTCGGTGGGCGTCGGCGTGAGAGGCCCGAAGAGCACGGCCCGGACTACAGATGGCGCGAACAGGCTGGTGACGGGCGCGCAGAGGTCCAGCACGGCGCGGAAGGCGGATCCCACCAGAGGATCGGCGAGGTAGCGCTCCATGACGCGCTGCAGGTACCAGTTGGCGGCGCGGTCCGCCGGCCCGGCGGCCGCGGCCGTACCCACCGCTCCCGGCATGAAGCGGTCCGCCCCGGCGGAGATGTCCCATGCCTGCTGGGAGGCTTCGAGAAGCGCTTCCTGCACGCGCCGCGTGGTGGGAGTCCGCCGTGGATCGGCCAGGGCGTCGCGCAGGGCGACCGCACTCATCGCGGCGACGGCCATCCCTTGCCCGTAGACCGGGTTGAACGTGCACAGGGCGTCGCCGGTGGCGAGGAATCCAGCCGGTCGGCGGCCGGGCAGGTCGTAACGGCGGCGAATGTTCGCCGTCCGCCGATAGCCGAACGCCGACGAAACGGGTTCAGCCTCGTCCATCCACCGATGCAACAGCGGATGCGGCAGCCTCTTCTTGACGTACGCCACGAACTGCTCGTCGTCCGTCGGCGGTTCGTCGTCGCGCAGGCCCGAGACGATGACCAGATGGGTGCCGTCCTCCAACGGCAGCGCACCACCTGCGTGGGTCTGAGCAGGGCTGGGATAGACGTAGTAACCCCGGGTGTCACCATCGAGGACACCACCCTTGCCGCGGTAGACACGGGAGGAGTACGCGAGCCCCGTGTCGATGGTCTCCTCGTGCGCGGCTTCGGCCCCGATCGCCTCCAGCCACTGGCGGGCCTTCGTGCCCCTGCCGGACGCATCCACGACCAGGTCCGCCTCAAGGGCCCGTTCCTTGCCGCGAGAGGCGCCGGAGCGGTCCCGCAGCAGCACGCCCCGTAAGCGCGAGGCGTCACCGAGGAACCCGACGACGTCGGTGCCCTCCACCACGTCGATCACCGGATGGGCGAGGACGCGCCGCCGCACCAGCTCCTCCAACTGCGCGCGGGAACCGGTAAAGATGTGCGACATCGTCGGCAGCCGTCGGAACCAACGCCCGTCCTGCCACTGCACCATGTCCGAGGGCATGCCCACGCGCGGCGCCCGCGCCGCCCGCAGCTCCGCCAGGAAGCCCGGCAGCAGCGACTCCAGCGCCAACTGCCCGCCCTCCAGCAGGACATGTGGATGCCGGGCCTGCGGCACGCCTGACCGATGTCCCGCACCGTCCTGGAACCGGTCCCGCTCGACGACCGTCACCCGGTCGGCATGCTCGGCCAGGACGTACGCGGCGAGCAGCCCCGCAAGGCTCCCACCCACAACAACAGCGTGTCGCGCACCCCGTTTCCCGACCGGACCCGGACGACTTGCCCTCCGCCTGAATTCCACTGATCCGCTCCCCCAGCCTCTCAAGCCTCTTAATCGTCAGACAGACCCAGTATCCCGCTATCCAGGACGAGTTGGGGTCCGACAGCGTTCATGCGGTCAGCCGCAGACAGCGGCGTCACCTGGTGGCGCCGGTGGGGACGGTGGTCAAGCGCGCCGGGATGAAAGGTGGCGGCAGGTCATAGCCGTGTTGCCGTGCGGATCAGTCCGGCGAGAGCGAGGGAGCGGCTGTGCGCGGGCCAGGCGATGTGGGTGACGACGGGGGGTGCGTCGGTCAGGGGGACGGCGGTGTGCTCGGCCCACAGCCAGGCGCGGGCCGAGTCCGGGAAGACGGCCACGGTGCGTCCGAGGGCGATCAGCTGGGCCAACTGCGTCTGGTCGTGGATCTCGGGGCCCGGGCCGGGAGGGTACGTGCCCCGGCGGGACCAGCGGGCGAGCGGAAGATCGGGGATGTCGCTGATGTCGGTCAGGGACAAAGCCCGCTGCGCAGCGAGGCGATGCCCGGCCGGCAGGACAGCGATCTGCCCCTCCGTCATCAGTTCCTCGCTGTCGAAGCCGGCGAGGGAGTTGAACGGCGCGTGCATGAGCGCCACGTCAGCACGGCCATCGCGCAGCATCCCTTCTTGATCACACGTGCCGCTCGGCAGCACCTCGATGTCAACGGCGTCGGGCTCGGCCGCGTAGGCATCGAGGAGCTTGTGCAGGAGTTCGTGAGACGCGCCGGCCTTCACCGCCAGTACCAGACGCTTTCGGGGGCCGCCCGACATCTGGGCGCCACCGGCGCGCTGGGTGCGGCGAGCGGCAGCGGTGGTCGCGTCGAGGGCCGCGCGGCCCTCGTGCAACAGCACCTCCCCGGCGTCGGTCAGAGAGACGCCGCGGCGGTTGCGTTCCAACAGGGAGACGCCGAGCCGTCTCTCCAGCTGCTGAATCGCCCGGGACAGCGGTGGCTGGGCCATGCCGAGGCGCTCGGCGGCACGACCGAAGTGCAGTTCCTCCGCGACGGCCATGAAGTACCTCAGCTCGCGGGTCTCCAAGGTGTCCATGACCACAAGGTAGCCCGGTGATACCCACCAGGTATGACAGGGCGCCGTATCGGTATTGGAAGAAGCACGTGTCCGCGAGCGAGCATCGACGACATGAGCGAAACCACGAGCACACCCTCCGCATCACCGGCCGGCGGCACATGGCCCCTGGGCGACCTGACCGTCACCCGCTTCGGCTACGGCGCCATGCAGCTCGCAGGCCCCGGCGTCATGGGACCGCCTGCAGACCGCGACGGCGCTCTCGCCGTCCTGCGCGAAGCCGCCGCCCACGGGATCACCCACATCGACACCGCGGGCGCCTACGGACCACGCGTCACCAACCGGCTGATCCGTGAAGCGCTGCACCCCTATTCCGCATCGCTGCACATCGTGACCAAGGTCGGCGCGGTCCGCGATCAGCAGGGCGGCTGGCCTCCGGCCCGGGAGCCCGACGAGCTGCGCCGCGCCGTCCACGAGAACCTCGAGGATCTCGGCCTCGATGCGCTCGACGTGGTCAGTCTCCGGCTCGGTGACGCGCAGGGTCCCCGGCCCGGCTCGCTCGCCGAGCCCTTCGAGACCCTCGTCGAACTCCAGCGGCAGGGCTTGATCCGGCACCTCGGAGTAAGCAACGCGACGGTGGAGCAGGTTGCCGAGGCTCAAGCGATCGCGCCGATCGTGTGCGTGCAGAACATGTACAACCTCGCCCACCGCCAGGACGACGAGCTGATCGACGATCTCGCCGATCAGGGCATCGCCTACGTGCCCTTCTTCCCGCTCGGCGGCTTCTCCCCGCTGCAGTCCACGGCGCTTTCCGCCGTGGCCGACCGGCTTGATGCCACGCCGATGTCGGTCGCCCTGGCCTGGCTGCTGCGGCGATCCCCGAACATCCTGCTCATCCCCGGCACCTCGTCGGTGGCACACCTGCGCGAGAACATCGCCGGGGCGGGGCTCTCCCTCTCCGAAGACGACCTCGCCGAGTTGGACAAGATCGGCCACTAGCAGAACGAAGCTCCTGGAGATGGGCATCCGGTCCGCCACGTGATTGCGGGCCAGAACCGGATCGCCCACGACCAGAGCACCGCCTGTGCCATGGGGCCGCCAATCGGGCGGAAGCCCGTCAGGCTTGACGGCTCGGGAGCATCGTCAGGGCCTGGGAGCGCTGGGCGACGAGGTCGTCGTAGGTGCCGTCACGCTCAGCCCAACGGTGCACGAGGACCTGCTTCACGAGGATTTCGTGAGGGGTGGGGTTCTGCGAGAGCAGGTCCATGATCTCGGTGACGAAGTCGTCGAGCGGCAGCGCGTGCGGGTTCACCTTGTCCTGTCCTGCCGTGGCCACGGCAGGGGGAACGAGTTCGACAACGTCGACACCCGTGCCGTCGAGCTGCGCGCGCAGCGCCTCGGAGTAGGCGTGCACCGCGGCCTTCGAAGCGGCATAGCTGGGCATGGGCGGGAACGGCAGGAAAGCGATACCGGAGGTGACGGTGATGAACGTGCCGGCACCCTGCCGGATCAGGTGCGGGGTGAAGGCGTCGATGACCCGGATGGTGCCGAGCAGGTTGGTGCCGATCGTCGTTGCCGCATCGTCGAAGTGCGCAGGGTCGCGCAGGTCCTCCAGGAGCATGACGCCTGACATCGTCACCACGGTGTCGAGCTCGGGGTATCGGGCGAGCACGGCGTCACGGGCAGCTGCGACGGAGGCACCGCTGGTGACGTCGACGCTGATCGTGCCGAAGCCCTCCTCGGCGAGCTCCGCAAGTGCTTCCGGGCTGCGGCCGCCAACGGCCACGGTGCTGCCTGCCGCAGCGAACCGCCGGGCCAGTTCTCGCCCGATACCGGAGGTCCCGCCGGCAATGAAGACGGTGCGGTCGGAGAGATCCACGAGATCTTTCCCTTCAGTTCAGTCCAGGGCGCCGACGGCGCTGAGGCCCGCGGCGCAGACAGTGGTGCTCGCTGTCTCTGTGGAAACAGTGCTGTCGCAGTCTTGACGGCATCCGCCCGGATGCGGCAGGTCCCTCGTCTTCCCTGGTCCTGACAGGGCCCCCTCTGAGACACGCTTACCGCCTTACGGTGTCGGTATGAAGGATGAGGAATCCGGTAACCGGCTCGGCAGCTATCTTCGCGCCCGACGCGAGCTGGTCTCCCCGGCCCAGGCAGGGCTCCCGCCCGGCGGCAACCGGCGCGTCCCCGGCCTGCGCCGCGAGGAAGTCGCACTGCTCGCCGGGATCAGTCCCGACTACTACCTGCGCCTGGAACGGGGCCGCGACAAGAACCCCTCACCACAGGTCCTCGAATCACTCGCGCGCGTCCTGCACCTCGACGACGTCGAACAGACGTATCTCCTCGGCCTCGCGGCGGCACGCCCCAGGACGCCGCGCCGCAAGCGCCCCGAACACGTACCGGCACGGGTGCACGAGTTGCTCGCCCACCTCCAGATCCCCGCGTTCGTCGAAGGGCGCGCGTTCGACGTCCTGGCCTCCAACCCCATGGCCGTCGCCCTCTCCCCCCGCCTGCGACCTGGCCAGAACCGGCTCCGGTCCCTCCTCCTCGATCCCGAGGAACGGTCCTTCCACCAGGACTGGACGAAAGCCACCGCAGAGTTCGTCGCCGCCCTGCGCACCACCATCGGAGACGACACGCAGAACCCCCGGTTCGTCGAGCTGGTCGGCGAACTCGCGCTGTCCAGTCAGCGGTTCCGTACTCTGTGGGCCCGCCACGACGTCCGAAGTCTCGATGGCGGCACGACGACGATCCATCACCCTGTCGTCGGTGAACTCCGCCTCCACCGCGACAAGCTCGCCCTCGACGATGTCATCCTCGTCGTCTACTACCCCGACAAGGACAGCGACAGCGACGAGAAGCTGCAGCTGCTCGCCGCACTCTCACACCCCGATTCCGCCGGCACAGCACACGACGGACCGGTGGACGGACCGGTGGACGACCCGCGCCGAGAGACACCTGACGAACAGGCACTGTCCCGACGTCGCGATTAGGGCGGCTGGGGAGGCAGGGCGGGCCAACTCCCTTCTGCAGCCGGCCGCTTAGAAGATCTCCACGGTCCGCGGGTACGGCCGGCATCCCGGCCGTGGAGAGCTCCGTTTATGAGTCCATGAAGGAATGGGGAACGGGAATGGCACGCAAGGCAGTCGTCACGGGTGGGACCGGGGGAATCGGGCTTCATGTGGCCGTGCAGCTACAGGGACAGGGGTTCGAGGTCACCGTCATCGGCCGGGACCCCGGGCGTGGGCAGGATGCGGTGGTCAGGATCGGGGGTGCCGCTCGCTTCATCCAGGCCGACCTCTCGTCGCTGGACGAGGTCCGGTCGGTGGGTGCGCGGCTCGCGGATGAAGGCCCGTTACACCTGTTGGTCAACAATGTGGGCGGTATGTGGTCGACGCGCCGGGAGACCGTCGACGGGATCGAGGCCGGCTTCGCGCTCAACCACCTGTCTCCCCTCGTCCTGACCACGGCTCTGCTCGACGCCCTGCGAGCGGGTGCGCCGAGCCGGATCGTCAACGTCACTTCCTCGTCGATCACGGCGGCGGTGATCGACGGGCTTCCGACCTATGAGGACGTCGAGCAGACCGGCGGCGGCTACTACGGCATGGCGGTGACTGGCCGGGCCAAACTCGCACACCTCGCCCACACTCTGGACCTGGCCGAGGAGTTGAGCTCCAGTGGAGTGTCCGTGTTCGCCGTGGACCCCGTCGGCCCAGGGGCGGTGAAGACGCCGAACAGCGCGGAGATGACCCCAGAGATCCTCCCGCCCGCCATCCGCGGATTCTGGGACCAGATCCGGGACGGCATGAGGTCCCCCGCCGATGTCGCCGGCTCGATCGTCACCGCGGCGACCGATCCGGCCTTCGACGACACCACCGGTGTGGTCCTCGGCCCCGACGCAGCGCCGTCCCAGGACCTGGTGAAGTTCCTGACTCCGGAGATCTCGGAATCGGTCCGCGCGCTGACCCACCGAGTACTCACCGGCTGAACCTGTTCCACCCCCCGGCGTGGCCGCCATGCCGGAAGGTCGGCATGGCGGCCACGCCGCTGCGCGCCAGCACGTTCAGATACCGAGACTGAGTCCGAGCCCGCCGGCGACCGCGACCTCCTGGCCGGTGACGTAGCCCGCGGCGTCCGATGCGAGGAAGGCAACTGGCTCGGCCACCTCCTCGCTGGTCACGAACCCTCGCCGCCCTCAAGGGCCAGTACTTCACCTTGCGGCTTTGCCGATGCCGCTCGTGCCGCCGGTTATGAGAGCTGTGGGCATGGAGGGCTCCATGGTCGATGGGACATGTGTGCAGTGGGTAGCGTCTGGTGTGAGGTGACACCAGGTGTGCAGGGCCTGCGTACCTGCCGGTGTGGGCTGATGAACACCCCTACTGGGCGTGAGCGGGGCCTTGGCCGACCCCGGGCCGACCGCTGTCGAGGGCCAGAGCGGTCTCCTCGATCCGGACGAAGCGGCCGTCGGGGTCTCGCTCCGCGAACACGTACACCTCTTGACCGGCCCGTTCCCCGTCACGTTGAACCAGCTCGACGATGTGCCGCTCCGCGTAGCTGTTGCCGTCGGTGAGCTCGTCCAGAACGGTGACCGTGACGTGCTCGACGGATTCCCGGAGCTGGACGACGCGCGCGAGGAACCCCGAGCGGTCGTCCCACGTTCCGTTCACGCGCTGCCGGAAGGCAGGAGCGAAGTGCCGGTCGACCGCCTCGTCCGCCGCCAGTCGCCGGTTGTTGAACAGGTCGTCGATGGCGTCCTTGAGTGTTGTCATCGGAAGTCCTCCTGTCGGCGTGAGCGATTCGTTCTCGTCGCGCAGTCTGCGAACGGCTCGTCGAACGGCTCGCCTTCACACCGCCGTGAGGACGATCTTGCCTTCGATGTGTCCGCGAGCAGCGCGTTCGTGTGCCTTTCGGGCGTCCGCGAGCGGGAACGTGCTGTCGATGGCGACCCGGAGCACACCCTTGCCGAGCAGGTCTCCGAACTCTTCGAGCTGAGGGCCGTTCGACCGCACCTGAGTGCCCGAGGTCGTGACACCCAGCCGCGCGACCTCCGCGGAGTCGTAGGCGGCGACGAACACGTAGCACAACGCGCCACCGCGCTTGAGCGTGCGCAGGAAGCGGCTGCTGCCGGGGCCGCCGACGGTGTCGAAGACCAGGTCGACGTCACGAACGGCTTCCTCGGGACGAGTCCTGGTGTAGTCGACGAACTCGTCCGCGCCGAGGTCGCGCAGGAACTGCTCGTGCGCGCCCGAGGCGACCGCGATGACACGTGCGCCCTTCCACTTGGCGATCTGCAGCCCCAGGTGCCCCACGCCGCCGGCGGCGCCGTTCACCAGCACCGTCATCCCCGCGTCGAGCGGCACCGGGCGGTGCTGCGCCTCTTGAAGCGGGTTCGGGTGGTCGTGCCCGAGCTCGACCAGGTGCTGCCACGCGGTGAGTCCTGACATGGCCACCCCCGCGGCGTGCACGTGATCGACGCCGGCCGGCTTGCGGGCGAGGTCGGAGGCGGGCGCGGCCACGTACTCGGCGTATGCGCGGCCGTCGAAGCTGGGGAAGCGGAGCATGCCGAAGACTTCATCGCCGACGGAGAAGCGGTCCACGTCCGCGGCGACGCCCACGACGACGCCGGACACGTCCGACCCCGGAATGACAGGGAAGCTGACAGGCGGCCTCAGCTCCGGAGGTATGCCGGGCATCCCGTCACGCAGGTACCAGTCGGGGGGATTGAGGCCGACCGCGTGAACCCGGACAAGCACGTGGCCCGGCTTCAGCTCCGGAACCGGCACGTCTTCGTACCGCAGCACCTCAGGACCACCGAACTCATGCAGCCGGATGGCCTTCATCGTGTTGGCCGACATCGTCTCTTCCTCGTTCCCGCTGATGGGATAGGCTTTCCGTAGCAGCGCTACGAATATACGTAGCACTGCTACGCTTGTCAAAGGAAGGCATATGAGAGCCGACGCCCGGAAGAATCACGACCACCTACTCGCCGTCGCACGCGTCGCCGTCACAGAGCAGGGCGCCGACGCATCCCTGCGCGACATCGCCCGCAGGGCCGAGGTCGGCCTCCCCACGCTGTACCGCCACTTCCCGACGCGAGAGGCGCTGCTCGACGCTTTGCTCCGCTCGAGCTTCGACGACCTGGCCGAACAGGCGACCGAGCTGGAAGGAGCGAGCTCGCCCGAGGGCGCTCTTGTCACGTGGCTGCGCGAATGCGTCGCGGTCGCACGTGAGTACCGGGGCGTCACCGAGCTGATGGCTGCCGCCATCGAGGACCCCGAATCCGCACTCCACGCCTCCTGCGTCACCATGCGCGCGGCAGGCACGCGGCTCCTCACTCGCGCCCAGACCGAGGGCGCGGCGCGAACCGATATCGACGGCACAGAGCTGTTCGCCCTGATCGCAGCCCTCGCATGGCTCGGCGACCAGCCCTCGTTCGCACCGCGCGCCGATCACCTCTTCGAGGTGATCGCGAGCGCGATCCTCACGGATCAGGCAGGCAAGAGCATCCGACACGGGCGCCGCTGACCTTCGATTCCTCGTGCCGGCGACGCCCGGCTGGGCCTGTTCAGAACCTCAAGGCAAGGGTGAGGGTTCACTCGAGTTGCGCATGAGCAACCACTCACAGTTTAAGAACGGTCGTTCTTGACTACTCGTTCCTAAACTATGTACGGTCAGGACATGGGAAGACCTCGATCATTCGACACGGACCAGGCGGTGAGCGCCGCAGCCGCTCTCTTTGCTGCCAGCGGGTACGAGGGAACCTCCATTGACGACCTGACCGTCGCCACGGGCATGCACCGAGGCAGCCTCTACAACGTCTTCGGTTCCAAGCGGAGCCTGTACCTGAGGGCACTCCGCGCCCACCTGGACCACGAGATCCTGCCCAGTACGGCCGCGATCGGTTCTCTCCCCGATGCCGAACAGGCGCGCTCGGCGGCCGTCGCCGCGTTCGACAACGGTCCGGCCGCCGGATTCCTTCTCCTTGCCGCAGTGGAACGCGCACCGAAGGACCCCGACGTCGCGGACCTGGTGGCAGAGGCGTTCACCGCCCTGGAGGACGCCCTGCGCAGCGCCCGAGCCGCCGACCCGCCGCACGAGGCCGCCACCGTCCTCGGTAACCGCCTGCGCCTGCGTGCCCGCCCGACCACTTCACAGGAGGAGTGACATGGCAAACGTTGATGTCGATCGCACACGGGGCATGCTGACGGTGCAGTTGACCGGTCTCGACCGGCTGTGGGCCCTCAAGAGCCGGGTGGAAGTGCCGCTCACCCAGGTCCGCGGCGCCACCCACGACCCCGGCATCGCGCATGAGCACAAAGGAGCCAAGGTCGGTGGCACCCACATGCCCGGCGTCATCACAGCGGGACGATTCCGCCGTCACGGCGACATGATCTTCTGGGCTGTCCGCAAGCCGGCCAACGCCGTCGTCGTCGAACTCACCGACGGCGCCCCGTTCCGCCGCCTCGTCGTCGAGACCGACGACCCGCGAGCCACCGTCGCCCTCGTCGAAGGCGCCATCCCGAACTGACCCGCCGGCCGCACACCTGCCGTACACCGACAGGCTCCACAACACCCGCAACAAGGCACGTCAGATCTCGAACGCGGTCTCAGCCTTCTCCCAACCTCATAGGCGTTCCAGTCATGTTGGGAGACGGCTGGTGGGACCGGCGCACACGAAACGGCTGGTATTACTGGGGTATGCAGGAAGACGCCGCACGCTCCGCGATCGACACGTTCATCTCCGCGTTCAACGCCTCGGACGACACCTACGTGACTTCCCTACTCTCCCAGGCCCTCACGTCAGACGTGGTCTTCTGGGGACCGTTGGGTCGCAGCGAGGGAATCGCCGCAGTCGAGCGGTTCGTGCTGGACATCCGGCGCCACCCGGCGGGAACCGGCACGATGGTGCGCTGCTCGGCTGTGGACATGCCTGACGAATGGGCCCGGTACCAGTGGGTCTTCACCACGCCTGGTGGAGGGCCCCGCCTGGCGGGCACGGACGTCGTCCATCTGCGACGAAGCCTCATCGACCAGATCATCGTCTTCGCGGGGGAGATCGAGCCTTCCGCCCCCTGAGGCATCCTTCTGCCGCTGCCCTTCTCCGCAGCACCCTGCCGCGGCCATTGCCTCGACTCC
This sequence comes from Streptomyces longispororuber, assembly GCF_024448165.1. Classification (GTDB taxonomy): domain Bacteria; phylum Actinomycetota; class Actinomycetes; order Streptomycetales; family Streptomycetaceae; genus Streptomyces; species Streptomyces longispororuber_A. The sequence goes on along the minus strand of NZ_JAMOLN010000017.1, from coordinate 29,417 downwards.
GGATCCGCCCGGCGTCACTCCGCGCGTGGGCGGGTTGGACGAATACGTCCAGCGCAAGGGAACTGTGCACGCGCTCCGACGCCTACGGGACGTGGCTCACGCCCCATAGGCGACCGTGAGCGTCTCCGCGAGCACCGCCCACAACGGCCAGGCGAACTGGCGACCATCACCGAGGAATTGCTCGCGTCGAAGCGCGACGCCACACGCTGGGACGGGGCGCGCCTCACGTAGGCGGAGCGCAAGGGCGGGTGATGGTCCTGGCTACGGCCACCGCCAGTCCTTCCGGCCAGGCCGGAACTGGCAGGACGGACCTGCCAGGCCTGAACTGCCGTGTGCACGGCCGGTCAGATCATTCCCGTAACAGTGACCGTGACACGGACCGTCGCGTTCTCCGACGCGGCGGACGCCACGCAGGTCGTGACCGCCCGGCGAGCGGCGCGCGCCACGTCCACCGCGCGGGTCCGGCTGTACGCGACGAGCTTGATGTCGATGTGCCACGTTCCGTCGGGGTGCTGCGGACGCACGAGTCGCACCCCGGGCGGAGCCGCCGTATGGCTGGTCCGCTCCGGCGTGGCCAGGGCGGAACGCAGTCGCCCGGCCAGATCCGGCTTGAGGAAGGCCACCCCCGGCACGTCCGTCACGGCGCGGGCGATCTCCTCGACGAGGGTGGCGGGAGTGGAGGTCCTGGTCATCAGTCGCGACCTTCCTGGCCGTCGGCGGAGCTGTCGATGAGGTCGGTGACACGGATGTCCACGGAGGCGACCGGCATGCCCAGGTCGCGGTCCGCCGCGTGGCCGACCTGCGCGCGTACGTCGTCGGCGAGGGCGGCCAGGGCGACGCCGGACGGCGCATGGATCTCCATGCGGACCTCGACCCCGCCTTCGCCCTGCTCAGGCGAGGGCCGAAGGCGGCAGGATCCAGCCCGCACCCCAGGCACTGTCTCGGCGGCCGCGCGCAGTTTCCGTGCGGCGACCGCCTCCATGACCCACAGGTCCTCATCCGGTTCACCGAGGGGCAGCGGACGGCCGGGACGCAGTTCCAGCCGGACGACATCCATGACCCGGCGGGTCAGTGAGGCCGCGTCCGGGGCCGCGCCGTCCCAGGACTCCTCGCGCAGGCCGCTCATCGCCGACTGCAACTGGTCGAGGTCGTGTACGGCGGCGCCGCAGTGCGGGCATTCGTGCAGGTGCGGGTCGTCCGCCTGGTCCTCCCACGCGGTCCAGACTTCCGACAGCAGGCGACCGCACGGCAGTCGCTCGTCCTCGGTGGCGTCGGTGGGTGTGTTGGGCGGGTCGGTGTGAGCGGTCATCGCCAGGCCCCCAGTGCTTGCGTCAGGCATCGTCGTGCACGGAAGACACGGGCGCGGACAGCCTCCTGGCTGATTCCGACCGCGTCCGCGATGAAGTCGTACGGTCTGCCGTCCAGTTCGCGCAACACCCAGCACGCGCGTTGTTCGGCCGACAGCAGATCGAGGGCTTCGCGCAGCTCCCGTACGGCGTCCCGGGCCTCGGTGATCCGGGCCGGTGAGACCGCGTGCTCGGGTGCGGGTACCTGCCCCGCCGTCTCCAGCGGTGCGACCGGCTTGCGCGCGCGCAGGATGTTCAGACAGCGGTTGGTGACGATGCGATACGTCCAGGTACCGAACGAGGACGTGCCCTGAAACTCGGGCAGCCGCCGCCACGCGCTGATGAACGCGTCCTGCACGGCGTCCTCGGCCTCCGTTCGCGAGCCCAGCAGGCGGGTGGCCAGCCGGATCAAGGACGGTGCGTGCCGCTGCACGAGCACGGCGAAGGCGTCCTCGTCGCCCTCCGCGGCCCGGATGGCCAGCAACCCTTCGTCGCCGGTGCTCCGGGTGTCCGGCGGCTCGGTGTGTCTGCGGACCCCCGCCACTGGGTGGCTCCTCTCGTCGCGTTCTGACAGTTGGACACACTCAGGCAGATGTCTGTGACGCACTTCGGGGGAATCAGCGCCCGGCAGGTCTGCCCGCCCCCTTCGGAGCACAGGGCCGGGGGCGTGGCCGCCACGGCGTGACCGTTCACTCCAACGAGGCGCCGACGCGGTCGGAGAATTCTTCACGCTCACGCGTCACAGACGCATCCGGAGCGGGTCTAGGGAGATAAGGGCAACCGACCACTCCAGGAAGAAGGACTCGTCATGGGTACGCAGACACAGAGTGTTCCGACGGCCACGAGCATCCCGACCGAACGGGCCGGCGGTCCGGCCCGGACGACAGCGGTATCCGCCGGCGCGGCGGGTGCCGACCAGCCTGCCTCCGAGCGCGGCAAGACCTCCATCGCCGACGTCGTCGTGGTGAAGGTGGCCGGTATCGCCGCCCGGGAGATTCCGGGGGTCCACGACATGGGCGGTGGCCTGTCGCGCACCATCGGCGCCGTGCGCGACCGGGTGCCGGGCGGCAGGCCGAACGTCGGCCGTGGAGTCAAGGTCGAGGTCGGCGAGCGGCAGACGGCCATCGACATCGATCTGGTGGTCGAGTACGGGGTGCCGGTCGCGGACCTGGCCCGCGGCGTACGGGAGAACGTGATTTCCGCCGTGGAACGCATCACGGGCCTGGAGGTGGTGGAGGTGAACGTCACGATCAATGACGTCCACCTGCCCGAGGACGACGCCGACGCACCGGCCGCGGAGAACCGCGTGGAGTAGAGGTCGGACGTACGCACGGGCCGCAGGGGCGAAGGCCGTCCAGGTCTGCCGACAGTCAGGGACCAGGGCGGTCGTGCCCCTGGTCAAGAGGGGATGAGTAAGGGTGGCAGTGAGCAAGGCGTTCATCGGAATGCTTGCCGGCATGGCCTTGGCCTTCGCGGGATTCTTCGGTGGCTTCGGGGCGTTCCTGCTCGTGGCCGCCCTCGGCGGGGTCGGCTCCGCGGCCGGACACTGGCTCGACTCGGGAGGCCGGGTGCAGGACCTGCGCGACGGCTTCGAGCGGGGCCGACGATGACCGCGGCCGCCGAGCGCGGCACGACGACCCTCTCGGACAGGGCCGTGCGCAAGATCGCCCGTCGTGCGGCCGGCGAGGCCGAGCCGGTCCTCGCCGCAAGCGCGGAGAGTTCCGCGACCGTCCGCGGCCGAAGGGCGGACGTCGCGGTCAAGCTGGCCCTGCCCTTCCCGGCACCGCTGCCCCAGACGGTCCAGCGGGTTCAGGACCATGTCACCCGTCGCACGCACGAACTGACGGGACTTCACGTGGGCCCGACACGGGTTCAGGTCGACGGACTCCTCCCCGTGCAGACCTCGCGGACCACGACGACGCCGGCGGCTGCCGACGACGCCGTTCCCGCCCGGGAACCCGGTCCGCGGACACCGATGCGCTGGTGGTCCCCGCGCAGACTGCCGATGGCGCTCCTCGCCCTGGCAGCCGCCACGGCCTGTGGCGCTCTGGCGTACGACATGGTCCTGGTGCACCTGGCGCACCGGTCGGCCGCTTCCTGGCGCACCGAAGTGGTCAGCCGGCTGGGGCGGCACGGTCCGGACGACACCGTCGTCGGCATCGGCGCCGGCACGCTGGCCGCCCTCGGGATCCTGATGGTCGCCCTCGCGGTCAGCCCCGGACGACGCGGCCTGCTCACCGTGGTCACCTCCACCGCCCAGGTGCGGGCGGCCGTGGACCGCAAGGCGGTCGCCCTGCTGGTCCGTGATGCCGTGGAGGACGTCCCGGGAATCAGTACCGCGACGGTCAGGGCAGGTCGGCGTCGTCTGATGGTGCGCGCCCAACTGGCCTTCGGAGAGCGGGAGACCGGGAGGAGTGCCGTGGCGGCGGCGGCACGCCGAGCCCTCGACAGCTGCGGCCTGCGGCGCCCGCCGAGGCTGCGCGTGAGGGTCCGCCCCGACAGCACCTGGGCCTCCGCCGAGGGCCGGGGCGGCGACGGCGTCAGGCAGGGATCCGGAACGGCAGGCGTACCCCAGGAACGGAAGGCCGGTGCCCCTGATGCCCAGTAGCCGGACGGTCCTGAATCGCGTCGCGCTGGGCCTGTGCGGCCTGGCGGCCACGGCGGCGGGGGCCTGGCTCGCCCTGGGGCGGACGGCCTGGCGGACCGCCGTTCCCGAGGGATGGTCCGCCCTTCTCCCCCACACCCCTCTCGTCAGCTCCGCACGTCTCGCCTCGATGCGCGGCCAGGGATGGTGGACGCCCACCGTCATGGCGACCGCGGTCGTCTCCGCGCTCCTGCTCGCCGTCTGGGGTGCACTGCAGCTGCGTGGCCAACGGCGGCGGCGCATGCCCCTGCCTCCGTCCCAAGGTCTTCTGCGCACCCGTGCCATGGAGGACGCCCTGGCCGGTCTCGTCATGGATCTCGACGGTGTCGCCCAGTGCGGGATCCGTCTGCGGGGCAGGCCGAGGACGGGGCGCCTGGAGGCGGTGCTTCGCGTACGCCTGCGTCCGGACTCCGCGCCCTCCGCCGTACTTCCCTCGCTCGTCACGATCGCCTCCGATACCGCGGAAGCACTGGCTCCTTACCGCTTTCGACTGCGGGTCCGCTTCACGGCCCGCCGCCACCGCCGGCCCCATGTCCGCTGACCCGCAGCGGGCCCCGGCGGGTTCCGGCCGCGTCCAGGTCGACACAGCCCTGCGTGGTGGCCTACGCGTTCCCGGCTGGAGGGCCGCTCTGCGCCGCACGCCGCTGTCGATGTGGCGCGACGACCTCTCCGACTGCGCGGCTGCCCTCACCTACTACGCGATCCTGTCCGTGCTGCCGTCCCTGCTCGTCATCGCCGTGGCGTTCAGTCTGTTCAGCCCGGGCACGGCCGAGGACTTCATCGCCCACGTCACCGCGTACGCCCCTGGTCAGTCCAGCAGCCAACTCCACGACCTGCTGTCCCGGCCCCTGCGCAACGGCACGGCCGCCTGGACCCTGCTGTGCGGCGGCGCCGTCAGCGCCTTGTGGTCCGCATCCAGCTACCTGGCGGTCTTCCGCCGCACGCTCCACCGCATGTACCGCGTCACGGACCGACGCTCGACCTGGCATCGGGCACATCGCATTCTGCTCACGGCCCTCGCGCTGCTCGGCCTGCTCGTCATCAGTGCCCTGGTGCTCCTGTTGACGGGTCCGGCGTCCGAAGCCCTGGGTCACTACCTCGGGCTGGACGCAATGGCGACCTGGGCCTGGATCCTGCTGCGCTGGCCGCTGCTCGTGAGCACGGTCGCACTTCTTGTCGTCATCGTCTTCCACACAGGCCCGCCCCAGGCCCGCGTCCGAGCGCACAGCGTCCCGGGAGGCGCCCTCGCCGCCCTTCTGTGGCTGTGCGTTTCCGCCGGATTCGCCGCCTACACCTCGGTGTTCAGCACCTACAGCAGGCTCTACGGCTCCCTGGCGGGTGTCGTGGTCTTCCTCATCTGGCTGTGGCTGTCCAACGTGGCCCTGCTGGCCGGCGCGCAGTTCACCGCGGAGCTGAGCGGTGCCGCAGGAGGCTCTCCTGCTGTCACAGGGAACCGCGCGGCCCGGCGGCGCGGCGCAGTCGGTTGGCGATCGCGAGACCGAGCCCTTCCTCGGCCGGCAAGGACGCGACGATGACGTCGCACTTCTCCTGATCCAGGTCGCGCAGAAACCCGAACAACGCGCGCGCGTAAGCCGTCGGCGAATCGGGGACCGCCACCACCGCGTGCGCCTCGACCGGTGTTCCGGCCAGCGAGGCGGGCAGCAGGACGCCCACCTTGTGTCCCGCCTCCCGTGCGGTCTCCGCCTCGATGACGAGCTTGGCCGGCTCGACCAGGACCACCCTGGCGCGCGGCGCGTAGTGAGACGGGTGCTGGCCCGGCACCCTGGTCGAACTCGTCTCGGGGACCTCCAGAGAGCGGCCCAGCGCTGCTTCGAGGTCCTCGCGGGTCACTCCGCCGGGCCGCAGAATGGTCGGCGTCCCGCCGCTCACGTCGACGATCGTCGACTCCACACCGACCGCGCACGGACCGCCGTCCAGCACGAAATCGACGGTGTCGCCCAGTTCCGCCTGGACGTGGTCGGCCGCGGTGGGGCTGATCTGGCCGAAGCGGTTGGCGGACGGGGCTGTGACACCGCCGCCGAACGCGGACAGCAGGGCGAGGGCGACAGGGTGGTCGGGCACGCGCACCGCCACCGTGTCGAGACCTCCGGTCGCTTCGAGGGGAACCCGGTGGCCACGGCGCAGTACGAGCGTGAGCGGGCCCGGCCAGAAACGCTCGGCCAGCAGTCGTGCCGTCGGGGAGACCTCTTCCACCCACTGGTCCAGCTGCTCGGCGCCACCGATGTGCACGATCAGCGGGTGGGACGGCGGACGCCCCTTGACCTGGAAGATACGCGCCACGGCCGCTGGGTTCTCGGCATCGGCGCCCAGGCCGTACACGGTCTCGGTCGGGAGGGCCACGAGCCCTCCGGAACGCAGCACGTCGACTGCCTTTTCCACGTCATGGGTATGCACTGTCACGCGGCAGATCCTCTCACCTCCGCGCATACCGCTTCATCCGGGCCGACCGGCCGGCGGATCGGCGCCGGCCCGCCAGACGCAGCCCGGACTGTGGGACCACCGCCGGTCCCACAGCCGCAGAACTCACAGGTGGACGACAGGCACGGTCGCCAGCAGGTACCCCACCGCGATCCAGACGCCGACCCCGGCCGCCATCAGTCGGAACCTGCGCAGCCGGGCCGGCGAGACAGGGTCCGGCCGTGGACCGACAGGCAGTCCCAGCACAGGTCCGTCCGCGTGCGGCATCGGCCTCGGGCCGACCGCCGGCACCCGGTCACGGCGCCGGGGTGCGGGCAGTTGCTCCGCGACGGACGGCGGTTGGGGGGCTGGTGCGGTGCGGCATCCGCGCGGGAAGGGGCCATCGGCGTGCGGGACGGCCCGCTCCGTGGTCACGTCGGATGCGAGCCCCTGGGACAGTCCGGCGAGGAAGGCGGCGTAGGCGGCCCGGCGGGCACCGGCCGGTGAGGTTCGGCCCGTCTCCCACGAGCGCACGGTCGCCGCGGTGACACCGAATGCCTGGGCCACCTGCGCCTCGGTGAGTTGCCAGGCCCGCCGCACTCGGAGCCGCTCGGCCGGCGGCGGCAAGAGGCATCTCTTGTCCCGGCGGCGGGGATGCGACGGCATGGGCTGCGATGCACGAAGATCGATCGTCATGACCGTACGACAATCCGCCTCGGGGCGTGTGACGCGCCTCGAACGAGGTGCACTCGGATGCCGTAGTACAAGGATCCGCGCTGCGCCGGTCACGGGCCGCGACGGTGCCCGGTCACGAGCAGTGCGTCGAGGAGGTCGAGCAGGCCCTGGTGGTCCAGGTCGCCGGTCGGCCGGTCGGCCGGGCGGCCGCCGCTTCTGCCGCCGCAGGCCCACCAGGCTGTCGCCAAAGCAGCGTTCAGTACGGCAGCCCTTCCATCGCCGCACGCAACGCCGCGTCGAGGCACGCGCCGATCTCCGCACCGGAGGCCGCGTTCCGGCCCTCGTACCGTCGGGCGAAGTCCTCCGCCGCCGCGCGCAGCGCGCCGTTGAGGGTCGCGGCGTGCACAGCGACGCGCAAGGATTCCGCATCGCTTCCTGAGCGCCGCGCGAGCGCTCGGGCCAGGACCGGCAGGGCGTCGTCGTGCGCCTGGAGCCAGACGGTCCGCAGCGCCGGGTCCTTGGAGGTCATGCGGATGAGGTCGAGTATGACGCCCGTCTCGGGCGGCAGGTCACCGATCCGGCAGGTCTCGGTGAAGAAGTCCAGCAGGCTCTGGTCCGGCGGCCAGTGGCGCAACCGGTCCACCACGAAGTCCAGCCCCACCGCCAACAGAGGAAGGACGCAGCTCTCCTTGGTGGGAAAGTAGCGCCACAGCGTACGAGCGGACACGCCCACACCTTGGGCGATCTGCTCACCGGTGGTGGCGGCAACGCCCTGCGCGGAGAACAAGCGGACTGCTTCACGGGCGATCTCGAAGCGGAGAACCGCCTTCCGGCGCTCGACGAAGGACGGCCGGTCACCCGTCGGATCCACTTGTCCCTGCACCTCTGACGGCGCGTCTCGCACCCCACCCCACCACCCTCTGCATCCGGTGCACCGCAGCATATCGGGGGTGCCCGACGGGCCCGGGCCGAGCTGGGTCCGCGAGCCCGGGCGGAGGACTGCACGGATGCGCCGCGTTCACCCCTCAACGTGAGGCCGTGCTCACGCCCTCACCGTGAGGACGCGAGCGCCCCACTCCCACCGGGGCAACGAAATAGCACGCGCAGACATCTTGTCACTCAGTGACACGCGCTCCTACTCTTCGGTAGGTGACCGGCGAGTAACCACTCGCACTCACCCATATTTGGCATGGACATGCACGAAGGTCGCGGCGCTGCGGTGGCAGAACCTGCCCTCCCGTACACACGGCCCGAACTCCCCGTTCTCCCCCACTCGATGGAGCCACGCATGCCCACTCCCAGCCGACGCGCCGTGCTGAGCGGCGCCGCCGGACTCGCCGCCGGCGCGGCCCTCCCCACCGCGACCGCTTCAGCGACTCCGCCGCGCATCAGCCTGACCAGGGAAGAACACCGGGTCGTCGTCATCGGATCCGGCTTCGGCGGCGGTGTATCCGCGCTGCGCCTCGCCCAGGCCGGCGTACCGGTCACCGTGCTGGAGCGCGGCCGCCGCTGGCCGACGGGCCCGAACGCCGAGACCTTCCCCCGCGTGTCCGGCCTCGACAAGCGAGCCCTCTGGTACGGCACGCTGCCCGAAGCCGCCCGCCCGCTCGCCCAACTCCTCGGCACACCACTGAACTTCGCCCCCTACGCAGGGCTGCTCGAACCCGTGCTCGGCGAGAACATCCTCAGCGTCTGTGCGGCCGGCGTCGGCGGCGGCTCACTCGTGTACCAGGGCATGACCCTCCAGCCCTCCGAAGCGGTGTTCAACACCTGGCTGCCCGAAGCACTCGACTACCGGCGCATGGACCGAATCCACTACCCGCGAGTCGCCCGCATGCTCCAAGTGGCCACCGCACCGGACCGGTTGATCGGCGCGTCCACCTACTACGCGGCACGCGCCTTCGCCACGAGGACCCGCAGGGCCGGCTTCTCCGTCGAGAAGATCCCGATGCCGATCGACTGGTCCTACGCGCAGGCCGAACTCCGCGGCGAGATGAAACCCTCCTACACCAACGGGGACTGCGCCCTCGGCGTGAACAACGGCGGAAAACACTCCGTCGACGTCACCTACCTCCAACAGGCCGAGGCCACCGGCAAGGTCACCGTACTGACCCACCGCAACGTCACCTCCGTGGCACGGGCCGCCGACGGCCGCTGGGAGGTGTCCGTCGATCGCACCGACGACTCCGGCAACGTCCTGGAACACAAGATCCTCACCAGCCGGGCCTTGATCATGGCGGCCGGCAGCGTCAACACCAGCAGACTGCTCGTCCGCGCGGACGCCACCGGCACCATCCCCGACCTGCCCGACGGAGTCGGCGAGGGCTGGGGCACCAATGGTGACCGCATCTACGCCTGGACCAATCTCCAGGAGGACTTCGGCAAGGAACAGGGCGGCCCCGTCGTCTACGGCAGCAAGGCCTGGGACGATCCGCACACCGCCAACACGATCATCCAGGCTTCCCTGCCACCGCTGGGCATCGACACCAGGACGACCATGCTCGTCGGCTTCGGGGTCAGCCCCGACCGGGGCCACCTGCGCTACGACTCGGCCACCGACTCCGTGTCCCTGCACTGGCCCCGCAACGGCGACAGCGGCAGCTTCCGCACGATCCACCGCCGCATCACCGAGGTGTCCCGCGGCCTCGGCGCCCTCATCGACACCAACTCCCTGGTCAACAGCACCTGGCACCCCTTGGGTGGCGCCCCGATGGGAACCGTGTGCGACCTCGACGGTCGCGTACGGGGCCAGAAGGGCCTCTACGTCCTGGACGGCGCACTGATACCGGGCACCACCGGCGCCTGCAACCCCTCCATGACCATCGCCGCCGTTGCCGAGCGAGCCCTCGACAGCATCACCGCACAGGACGTCGACACCGTCATCTGACCCACCGTCCGGAACGCCGTCACCACGTCCAGCCACCCGAGACGAACGACAGGAGAGTCCACCGTGAGCCGCAAGAGAACTCGTTCCCGTTCCACTGCCGTCGCCACCTCGGCGCCGCTCGCCGGAGCGATCGCAGGCGCAGTCTGCCTCGGTCTGACGGTCACGCCCGCTGTCGCCGACGACACGCACTCCGTCGTCTCCCGCGGAGTCACCATTCCCGAGTTCTACAACCCGCCGACCGAACTGCCCGAGGCCAATGGCACCCTGCTCCGGACCGAGGACATGCCGCTCGGCCTGAGCATCCCCGGCCTCGACGGACGCGCCATGCCCGGCACCGCGACCCGGCTGATGTACAAGTCGACCGACTCGGCCGGCCGGCCCGTCGCCGTGACCGGCGCGTACATCGAACCCACCGCCGAGTGGACGAAGTCCGGACCGCGCCCGCTGGTCGCCGTGGCGCCCGGCACCATGGGCCAGGGCGATCAGTGCGCCGCCTCGTTCGCCCTGGAGCACCCGCTCACCCTCAACGGGGACACGGTGTCCGTCGGCTACGAAGCCCTGGCCATCTATCGGATCCTGGCCACCGGAGCCGCAGTCGTCCTCACCGACTACGTCGGCCTCGGCGCCACCGACCGGCTCCACACCTACGTGAACCGGCTGGACGAGGGCCACGCCCTGCTGGACGCCGCCCGCGCCGCACGCTCGGTGCCCGGAGCCTCGGTCACCGCCTCCTCCCCCACCGGGCTCTACGGCTACAGCCAGGGCGGCGGGGCGAGCGCGTCCGCCGCCGAACTCCAGCCCGGCTACGCCCCGGACGTCCCCCTCGCGGGTACCTACGCCGGAGCACCACCGGCGGATCTCACCGCGACCATGAAGGGCATCGACGGCAGCGCCCTCGCCGGCGCCCTGGCCTGGTCGATCAACGGATTCGCCCAGGCCGACCCCGATCTCCGGGCAGTGGTCGAGGCAAACGTCAACGACACCGGCAAGGCCGCGCTCAAGGACGCCTCCACCATGTGCGTCGGCGACGCCCTCTTCGGCTACGGCTTCGCCAAGAGCACCAAGTGGACGACAAGTGGCGCCTCGATCGCCGACGTCATCGCCGCCGAACCCCGCGCGCAGGCCGCCCTGGACAGGCAGCGCATCGGCACACTCACACCGACGAGCCCGGTTCGCGTGGCCACCGGTGTGCAGGACGACATCGTGCCGCACGGGCAGGCCCGCCAACTGGCCAAGGACTGGTGCGCGAAGGGCGCCAAGATCACCTACAAGCCCCTCGTCCTGCCGAACCTCGGCGACAAGATCCTCACGAACCATCTCGTGCCGCTGCTCACCGACCAGGGGGACGCCATCTCCTGGCTGACGGACCGCCTGGCGGGCAAGCCGGCCACATCCAACTGCTCGACCCTGCCGCTCCAACCCTGACCGCAACACCTCGGAGTCGGGCACTTCACACGATGTCTCCGGCGCGGCCTCGCGCGAACCGAGCGACGAAGGGTGACCGGGCCGAACGCTCCACGCGTCCGACTCGGTCATCGGCTCGCCGGTTCTTGTCAGCAGCGCGCTGTCAGGAACGGCCGGCGTGCAGCGCCTCACGGGCCCACCGGTGGCGCGGTTGCGTGTGCAGGCGCCAGTAGTGCTCGGCGATGTCGTCCGGGTCGAAGTCGGTGCCGGGGGCGACCGAGCCGTCCACGGTGACGCTCGCCGCGTGGACTCCGCGCGAACCGTACTGCTGGTCGAGCAGCGCGATCAGGGTCCGCACACCCGCTTTGCCGAGGGAGAGGCTCACGTACTCCGGCTTGGGCTCGGGCATGCCACCCGTCACGAGGAACGTCCCGCTCCCCCGTACCGCCATGGCCGGAGCGAGGCGCGCCGCGGCATTCAGTGCGCCGACGACGTTGACCGCCCAGGCTTCCATATGGTCGCGCACCGACAACTCGCCCAGTCCGTCCGGGCGCACGAGCACGGCGTTGTACACGACCACCTCCGGTACGCCGTGCTCGCCGACGGCCTGGTCCAGGGCCGCGTCCAACTCGGCCCGGTCAATGCTGTCGGCCTGCAACGTCAGGACCGGGACGTCATGGGGAGCAAGCCCGTCCGCAACGTTGCGCAGCGCTTCTCGGCGCCTGGCGATCAGCGTGATGGCCATCCCCTCCCTGGCGAACCGACGAGCGACCGCCTGCCCGATCCCCGGTCCCGCACCAATGATCACTGCACCCGGCATGATCCGGCCCTCCTCTTCTCGATCGGCGATACTGGCGACGGTAGGGCGTCACATCAATGTGAAGGTCAAGGAGCATGCCCAGGATGCGAATCGGCGACCTCGCCCACGAAACCGGGGTGAGCAGGCGGCTGTTGCGCTACTACGAGGAACAGGGTCTGCTCCGGCCGGTACGGTCGGACAACGGTTACCGCGAGTACGCAGACGCAGACGTAGCCATGGTGCGCCACATCCGAACACTGCTCGCCGCGGGACTCTCCACCGCGGTCATCGGCAGGGTCGTGCACTGTGTGCGCGACAAAGACGAACTGACGGTGCCACCCGGCTGCCCGACCTTCATAGGGGAGTTGCAACGCGAACACGCCCGCATCACCGAGACGATCAGCCAACTGGAGAGCTCGCGGCGCATGCTGGACGCCGTTCTCGACACGGCGCCTCTCAACGGTGACAAGGCGTAACGCGAGCCCCCTCCGCAGGCGGCGCCAACGGACCGGGCCACGCCGGTCCGGGAGACAACGACACCTGTCAGGGCCCGATTGTCAGGGCCCCATCCCCCGCATCGGATTCGCCCTGGACAGAATCGCGTTCGCCAAGGCCTCGACCGGTTCGGTCCGTGCACGGGGGTTCGTGAGGAGAACCTGGTCGATCTCTCCGAGTTCCGGAAGACCGGCACTGGGCGGGAGTTCGGCGAGGTCGCCCGGGGCCAGGCTGTGCGTGAAGATGGCGATGCCGAGTCCGGCGCGCACCGCCGCGAGGACGCCATTGACCCCCTGCACGGTGCACGTGACCCGATAGCGTCGGCCGACGGCGTCGAGTGCACGGGCGGCGAGTGCACGGCTGAGGCTCGGGGCCTGGTAGACGATCAGCGGGACGGGTCGGTCCGGTGTCACCTCGATGCCGGGGACGGACGCCCAGATGAGCCGGTCACGGCGGACCAGGCGCCCCCGCCCCTCCCCCGGCTCGGCCTTGACGAGCGCGATGTCGAGGTGCCCCGACTCGATGCGGCGCTGCAACGCCGGTCCCTGGGCAACCGTCAGCGCCAGGTCGATGCCTGGGTGAAGCTTGCGGAAGTCGCGCAGGACGGTGGGGACTTGAGTGAGGGCGATGTCGTCCGTGACGCCGAAGCGCAGTCGTCCGCTGAGCCCGGAACCGGTGAAGTAGTCGACCGCTCGCTCGTGGGCGGAGATGATCGTCCGGGCGAAGTCCGCCATCGCCTCGCCGTCGTCGGTCAGCGCGACGCTGCGCGTGTCGCGTACCAACAGGGGTCGTCCTGCGGCGTCTTCGAGCTTGCGGACGTGCTGGCTGACAGTGGGCTGCGCAAGGCCCAGCTGTGTCGCGGCCCGGGTGAAACTCAGAAGTTGCGCCACCGCGAGGAAGGTGCGCAGATGCTCAACGCTGTACATGCGACCCGTCCCGTCCGTCCCATCCATTGAGGAACGTAATCACTGTAATAGCTTGGATTCCATTTCGGAATGACTCCCGGGCCGTAACGATGGAGGCACACCGACTTCATGAGGTGACTGACCCGTGAACCGCCAGTCCGGTCCCGACGACCCGCTGCCCTCCGCCCCCTCCATGACACCTCGATCTCACCCCCCGCGCCGCGTCCATCTGTTCAGCTCGCTGCGGGAGCGGAACTACCGCCTATTCTTCGCAGGCCGGCTCCTCGTCAACACCGGTACCTGGGTGCAGCGGATCGCACAGGACTGGCTCGTACTGACCCTCACCGACAGTGCCACCGCCGTGGGCATCACCACGGCGCTGCAGTTCCTGCCCACGCTCCTGTTCGGTCTCACCGGAGGCTGGATCGCGGACCGCTGGCCCAAACGCCGCGTGCTGCTCATCACCCAGTCGACGATGGGCCTCACCGCTGCCGCCCTCGCCGCCCTCACCCTCAGCGGTCAGGTGACCGTATGGCACGTCTACGTCATCGCCTGCACGCTCGGTACCGCGACCGCCATCGACGAACCGGCCCGGCAAGCCTTCGTCAACGAGCTCGTCGGACCACACAACCTGCGCAACGCCATCGGGCTCAACGCCTCCGCCTGGCAGTTCGGCGCCCTCATCGGACCCGCGCTCAGCGGCGCCCTCATGGCGAACGTCGGCACGGGCTACGCCTTCGCCATCAACGCACTCACCTACCTCGCACCACTGGGCTCACTCCTCCTGATCCGCCCCCACGAACTGCACCGGTCGAGCATGCCCCCGACGTCCGACCGCCGCCTGCGGGAAGCGCTCCGTCACCTCACCGAGAACCGCACCCTGCTGTGGCCCATTCTCCTGGTGGGTGCGTTCGGGCTGTTCACCATCAGCCTTCCGGTGACGCTCGCCTCCTACGCGAAGTCCGTCCTGCACGCCGATGCCGGCGGATACGGGCTGCTCAGTGCGGCCACAGCAGCTGGAGCACTTGTGGGCGCGCTCATAGCCGCGTATCGGCCGCGCACCACGCAACGCGCCCTGTTCGGCATCGGCGGGGCACTCGCCGTGCTCTACATGGGGGCATCGCTCGCCACCGGTCCATGGGCCCTGGCTGTCTTCCTGGCTCCGATGGGTGCCACGACGACCCTGCTCAACACCGCCACCAACACAGCTGTGCAGATCGGTGCACCCGAAGCGTTCCGCGGGCGGCTCATGGGCGTGTACGTCCTCGTATTCGTCGGCAGCGGTGCCCTCGGCGGCCCCCTGCTCGGCGCCATCAACCAGACATTCGGGCCCCGCACAGCGCTGTTGATGGCGGGCGCCGTACCCGCGATCTGCGCCACGATCCTCTGGCTCACGCGTCCGTCGAGGCAGATGCCGTCCGCCGCTCCCGACTTTCACCGCTCCCTGGTGGTCGCCCGCTCGACGCAACAGGTGCGGCCACGAGGGAGGAAGTTCGGGTAGATCACCCACGAGCTCGTCGACGCGGTGTCTGTCGGCCCGTCCTTCCCTATCTCCGTACCGGATTCTTCGGGGAGTTGGATGCCGGCGTCGTGTAGCGCGGCCTTGAACCCTTGGCGAAGGGACCGGGCGACAGCACCGTCCTGGGCCATCAAGACGCGCAGGGCGACGGCGTTGTCATCCGGCTCAGCCCCACCGTGCTCCGCATCAACGCGCGCACCTGGGGGGACAGCTCCGGTTCCCACTTCGCAGGACCCGACAACGGCGCCGACGTCGTGAACACCAAGTGGTACCGCAACGACGAACTCGTCGGCGGCGGGCCCGCGTTCGAGATCGTCGGACTGCCCACCGTGGCCGAATCGGCGAACTACCGCCTGGAGACCGAGGCCAGGCGGGAGAACCAGCCCACCTGGGCCTCCAAGGCCGACGCGAGCACCGACCCCGATCTGCCCGCCCCTCGCTACGACATCCCCACCGACGGCTACGGCAAGCTGTCCGGTGGCAAGGACCTGCAGTTCACCCTCGCGACCGGGAACCGCCCCACGTCAGCCGAACTCTCCTACTCCGTGGGACGCCGGCACCACGTGGAAGAAGGCGAACGTCACCCACCGCGCCAACGACGCCGGCGACACCGTCACGCAGACGGTCACTGACGCCTTCGGCCTCAGATAGCGGAGCGGCAGCCCGCGGTCCCGGTTCCACAGCACTGAAACCGGGACCGCGTCCTGCACCTGGCTTCCATCGAACCGAGCCCTCGCGGATCTGGATCTGAATCCGGCCATTCGCACAAGCGAGGCAACCTTTTCCCGCTCGGTGGCGACGACAGAGCGAGCCGCTCATCGGAGACTCCCAGAAGGAGACGTTCCCATGACCGTTCCCCGCCCGTCCGCCAGACCGCGCCTCCACCACCGCGGACGCCCATCGGCGCTCGCCGCGAGACTGGCCTCACTGGCCGCCGCCACCGGTATCGCCGCGGCAGCCGTGCTGGCCGTCCCCGGCACCGCCGCCGCGCACGGCGTGGCCATGGTGCCCGGATCGCGCACCTACCTGTGCTACAAGGACCTGCTCGCCAACTCCTCCACCCAGATGCCGGCCAACCCCGCCTGCAGGGCGGCTGTCCAGGAGGCGGGCACCACACCGCTGTACAACTGGTTCGCGGTGCTCGACTCGAACGCCGGCGGCCGCGGAGAGGGATACGTCGACGACGGCACGCTGTGCAGCGCGGGCGACCGCAGCCCGTACGACTTCTCGCCGTACAACGCCGCCCGGACCGACTGGCCGGTCACCCACCTCACCGCGAGCACCACCATCGAGGTCGACTACAGCAACTGGGCCCACCATCCCGGCCGGTTCGAGGTGTACGTCACCAAGGACGGCTTCGACCCGGAGCAACCGCTGGGCTGGGCCGACCTGGAGAAGGTACAGACCGTCCAGAACCCGCCGCACGAGGGCGGACCGGGTACCGAAGCCGGCCACTACTACTGGGACCTGCAACTGCCGGACCGTACAGGACGGCACATCATGTTCATCCAGTGGATCCGCTCGGACAGCCAGGAGAACTTCTTCTCCTGCTCCGACCTCGTCTTCGACGGAGGCAACGGCGAGGTCACCGGACTGACCGGCAACGGCGGGTCCGCCCGCGCCGTGACGGCGAACGACGCCGGACAGGCACACACGAGCGCGCACACCACCGCGCACTCCCCTGCACACTCCACCGCACACACCGCTGGGCACGCCACGGCTCACTCCGCCACGGACTCCTCCGGCACAGACCGAGCGGTCCTCCTGGCCGGATCCGGTTCCCTGGCCGTGATCGGCGGTGTCCTCATCCACCTTCGCCGCCGCGCGCTCAGCGACGACCGCTGACCGACCGCGCACCGGCGACCGCCCGAGTCTCGCCCCTCTGAGCCGGCTCAGGACTCGGGCGGTCCCTCACGCCGGGCACAGCGCACGCGACGGGAGTCGTGACTGGCCTTTCCGACCCGTAGTCGTGGGGTGCGGCGCTCGTCAAGTGTGCTGCTGCCGGCGCCAACGGTGCCGCTTCATCAACCGCCGACGGCCGGCGCCCGGTTGCTATCGGACTCATGGTGCGGAGTAGCTCAACTTCAGCAGGTCCCGCCGTCGCTGACTGAGGTACCAGTTGGCGGACTCGGTCAGGTCAATGGTGGTTCTGATGACTGCGGTCTGGCCGGCGGTCGCCTCCGCGAGGATCTCTCCTCTTGGTGAGATGACCATGCTGGGGCAGTGCTGGCGCGGGTCCGCCACGTTGGCTGCCAGAACGTACCGTTGGTTCTCGGCAGCGCGGCTGATGAGGTGACTGCGCCAGACTCCGGCAGGCTCGGAGGGGTTGGCCGCATGGGTGAGGTAGATGAATGCCTGGGCCCCGCGGTCGGCCAGATGCTGCCATTGTTCGGGGAAGCGGATCTCCCGGCAGATCTGAACGCCGAGCGTGATGGGTCCGCCTGCCAGGTGGATCGGGAGCGTCGGGAGCTCGGAGCCGGCAACGAGTCGGCCGCGCTCGTTCATCGCCAGGTTGACCTTCCGGTAGGTCCAGCGGGTGCCGTCCGGGGCGAAGTAGAGAGCAGCATTGCTCCAGACGCCGTGCTCAAGGAGCAGGGTGCCGCAGAACAGATGGACGGCTCTGCGCTGAGCCAGCTCTGCGAGGCTGTCCAGGGCGTGCGCCAGGGCCGAGGGCTGGAGATGTTCGAGGGCTGCGAGGTCGGTGCCGTATCCGGACAGGGCCCCTTCGGGAAGTACGACGATCTCGTCGGGCCGGGCGTCCGCGAGGAGAGAACTGATCGTGGCTAGATTGTGCTGGATATCCCAGGTGATGGGGAACTGCCCGATCGCGATGGAAGCCTGCATGAGTCCTGCTTTCGGCAAGTGACCTCATCCACGCAGGTGCTCCCGCCGCCGATGCCGCGGTTGCGGCAGAGCACCCGCCGAACATCCAGGAGCAGACATGATCACCGCTGGCCCGGTCAACATCCAGGCCCCGCGATCACGGCGTAATACGCCTGCCCGGTGGGCTGCCTCCTGGTACTCATCGCGCTGAGCAAGATCGCCCACTCGGCAACCCCACTGCGCCAGAAGCGGGAAAGGCTCTGCCGGCTCAAGCGTCTCTGTTCGCCTATGCAACCGTCCGGGCCTCTCGCGCTGAAGTACGACTCAAGAGGCAAGACGAGCGAACAGAAGGGCGCCCTCATCATGGAACTCAAAGACGAACTTCCGCTCGACCACAGACTGGCTGCCGTGTACCGCTGGGGCGCGGCTTTCTGCGGCATCGTTCTCTTGGTATTCGGCTGCCTTGGATTCGCTGACGCGCTGAGCCCGTTCAACACGGACGGCAGCAACATCGCAGGCATGAGCACGAACGGCACCCTGAGCCTGATTTCCGTCATCGTCGGGCTCGCCCTGATCGGCGGTGGAATCATCGGAGGGAACTTCGCCTCGACGCTGAACATGGTCGTTGGCGCGCTGTTCCTGCTGAGTGGATTCGTCCACATCTTCATCCTTGACAAGGGTGCAAATGTGCTCGATTTCGGTATGTCCAACGTGATCTTCAGCTTCGCCATGGGCCTGGTGATTCTTACCTTCGGCATGTACGGCCGGGTATCGAGCCGACTGCCTCACGACAACCCCTACTGGCAGCGGCGGCACCCGCAAGAAGCCGAGAAGGAAGAACGGGCACGCCGGGCGCTGCCGCACACTCCCGCCGCCACAGCGTCCACTCCGGAAATCGCCAGAGGGATGGAAAGCGGGCAGTGATGTGCCCGGCCGGTGCCAGGAGCCACCGACCTTCAGTCCGTGCCTGCTTCGCCAAGTCGCAGGCGCAGTCGGTTCAGCCCTCGCCGGGAATGGCTCTTCACAGTGCCCAGGGGCCATCCGGTCACCGCGGCGATCTGCGTGTGGGTGAGGTCGCCGTAGAAGGCCAGCTCCAGAACCCGCCGTTGAGCTGTGGGCAACTGCTCAAGCTCGTGCCAGACCACCACCTGGTCCAGGACCTTGCGCGCCATGTCGTCCGTGGAGTGCGGTCGCACGCTCAGTGTGCGCTCTGCGGCCGACACCAGGTCTGCCCGGCGGGTTCGTGCGGTGAGGGCATCGGCGACTTTGCGGCGGGTGATGCCGACGATCCATCCGGCGAAGGCGCCCCGTTCCCGGTGGTATCCCGTGCGGCCGCGCCAGACGGCCAAGAACACCTGCTGCGTGACGTCCTCGGCCTCGCGAGTGTCACCCAGTGACCGATACGCCAAGGTGTGGACGAGATTGCCCCAGCGGCGGTACGCGGCCTCCAGGCAGGCCTCGTCGCCGTGCTGTACTCCTTCGGCGATCTGCTCGTCGGCCAGTGACTCTTCGAGGGGCACCCACAGGCGGTCGTTGTCCTGCGTCCGGATGTTGCTCTGCGCGCGCATGGGCCGTGCCCTTTCGTCGCCGATGAGGTGATCTTCAATATGGCGACTACAACCCTCGGAAACGAACTGCATCGAAACTGCGTCGATTGGTGCAGCAATGGGTGCAGCGATGGGTGCAGTGTCAGAGCCGGGCGTCTCCCCCTACAGGCGTCTGCGGATCTCCTCCCAGACGTCGGCGGGAGGCGGCGCCGGCCGGGCCGGGCCGGCCCGGCCGGCTTCCAGGACTCGGAAGAACTCCTGGAGGGTCGTCGAGCAGGTCGCGCAGCGGCTCAGGTGCCGCTTGGTGGCATGCGGTGCGCCGTCTCCGAGGGCGATGAGCGCGAGGTCTGCGGACGATGGATGGCGGATCTGGGACTGGCCTGGCATCGGTCACCTCTGACGGCCTGGCTTGCGGGGCGAAGCGAAACGGGTAGGGCCCCGTCACCGGGCGTTCCGCCCGCCTTGGCGTATCGGATGCGGATGCGTATCGATCGTGGCCACGGCGACTCGCTCACTTGCCCCGCATCGCTTCCGCATCGGTATTCTTGAGGCATGCATGCCGACGGAGTTCCTGAACCGCTGCTGGTGAGCTCCGATCCGTTGGACGCCGGTATCACTTCGGGGGTGCTGGCCCGCCGCCTCGGCCTCTCACCGACAACGCTCCGCTCCTGGTGCCAGCGATACGGCCTGGGTCCGGCGCGGCATGAGCAAGGCCGCCACCGGCGCTGGTCTCCCCACGACGTCGCACTGGTCGAGGACATGTGCCGGCTGACGGCCTCGGGAGTCCCTCCCTCGGAAGCAGCGCGCGCGGCCAAGGCGCGCGCCGCTGCCGCCAACCAGCACACGGGGCCGGGCACCGCCGTGCCCGCCTCACCTTCCGGAGCACTCCGGCCCGCCGACGGACAGACGGTCGGCCCCGCTCCTGCCGGCCCGCCGACCAACGCCGCACGTCCCCAGTGGCGCGGCCTCGCCAGGGCCGCGCTGCGCCTGCAGTCCGACGTCCTGGAGGAGCAATTGAACTCCTTCATCCAGGAACACGGAGTGATCGCGGCGTGGGAGGAGCTCATGATGCCGACCCTGCAC
Source organism: Streptomyces longispororuber (assembly GCF_024448165.1). Lineage (GTDB taxonomy): Bacteria > Actinomycetota > Actinomycetes > Streptomycetales > Streptomycetaceae > Streptomyces > Streptomyces longispororuber_A. The sequence continues at coordinate 8,872 of NZ_JAMOLN010000017.1, read as the reverse complement.
GCGGTCGGCCGCAAGTGGGAGTCCGCCGGAGACCGCTACGTCGAGGTCGAGCACTTCCTGTCCTGGCACGTCTCCACCGCTTTGCGCAGCGCACGGCTTCTGCTGGACACCACCAAGACCCGCCGCGGCGGCCCGCCCGTGCTGTTGGCGTGCGTCCCGGGCGAGCAGCACACCTTGCCCATCGAGGCGGTCCACGCGGCCCTGCTGCAGTGCGGGCAGCCCGTGCGCATGCTGGGCGCCGCCCTGCCCTCCGAGGCACTCATTGCGGCCGTGCGCCGTACGGGCCCGGTCTCCGTGATGCTCTGGTCGCAGACACGGTCCCTGGCGAACACGCCGCTCGCGGTTCATCTCACGCGGATGGCCTGGGGGGCCGCCGGCGCTCGCCAGCAGGCCGCTCTGCTTCTCGCGGGGCCCGGTTGGCGGGGCGTCACGGTCGAGGGAGCGGCGCAACCGCAAGGGCTGCGCGAGGCCATCAACCTGCTCGCCCCAGGGACACTCCGTCTGTCCCGCTAGTGCCCTGGCCGTAGAGGTACGCCGGGACAGTCGTCCGGACGGCTGGATGCACGGTGACGTCCGCTCCGACTGCTGGGGCGTGGTGGCTGCGGTCGCTGCACTAGCTTCGGCTGCGGATCATCGACATCAGCAGCCCGTGGGTCTCGTCGTCTGCGGCGGCCACCAGCCCGCGGCCCGTCTCACCGATCGGGGCACCGTCGATCCCGGTGACGGTGCATCCGGCAGCCCGGCACAAAGCGATGCCGGCCGCGAAGTGCACGCTCTGGGAAAGGTCACCGCCATGGGTGACGTACGCCGCACGCTTGCCGGCCGCGACCCAGGCAAGCGCAAGCGTCGTGGATACGACGCGCGGCCGGAACCGTTCGCCGAACTCAGGGTGGGCCAGCAGATCCACGGTCCGGAATCCCGGCGCACCGGCGAACGGCGGATCCAGATTCACGTCCACCAAACCGGTGGCGGGCGTGGGCGTCAGCAGTACGTCGTCGGCCTCCTCGCGCCGCCCCCAGGACGTCTCCCCGTCGGTGAAGAACACCTCGCCGCTGAACGGGTCGGCCACCGCCGCCGCCCCGTCGCGCAGCGCCACGTTGACGGCCACCAGCATGCTGCCGGCGGCGTAGTTCAGCGTGCCGCACAGAGGATCCACCAGCCACTGGCGCACAGCGTCGGCATCGCCGTGCTGCCCGCCTTCCTCGCCGAGCACCGCGTCATCGGGCCGCGCGGCACGGATGATGCCGAGGATCGCCTTCTCGGCATCCACGTCGGCGGCGGTGGCAAAGTCCCCGGCACCCTTGTCGATGCGATGGAGGCGCTGGCCGTACATGGTGCGGACCACGTCCGCACCGGCCCGCGCCCCGGCTATCGCGACGGCAACATCATCGGCACTCGCGTATGAATCGATCACGCCGTGCAGCCTACCGAGGGAAGATCTGGCGGTCCTATGGCGTCCTCGTCCACCGTGCCAACTGCCGCTCCACCGGGCCGCGTCCGCGCACGGGAACGGTCCACAGCTCGTGCCCCCGCAACCGCCACTGCTCCAGCAGTGCGTTGGCCGCGAGGGTGCCGCTGGTGGCCGCCCGTTCCATCAGCGCGACCGGAAGTCCGGTGCGGACCAGATCACCGGCGATCATCAGGCGGGGGTTGCTGGTGCGCACGGTGGGGCGGTCCTGGTAGCCCGACACGGAGAACAGGGGGCAGTCCTGGCGCCACTCGTGGCGCGCGTCGATGATGCGGGCCGTCCTGATCTCCGGATACACCCGATGCAACTGGTCGATGAGACCGTCCTGCTCGATGGTGGGGTCGGCCTTGTCCGCGACGGCGTAGGCGTGCAGTTCGACGACCGAACCGCCGGTGCGCCGCGACCAGTTGTGCGCCTCGTGCTCCCAGCGCTCCAGGACGCTGACGTTGTCCAGGCCGCCGTAGCCGCTCGTACCGAGGAAGCCGGCCCGACCGGCGCCGACCGGCCGGTCCAGCCACAGGCGGGACACCAGGAAAGGGGGTGCGGTCTTCAGGCGGGCGATGCGGTCGTACCAGGACGGGGCGGCCAGGCCGGGGCTGCCTGCGAGGAGTTGTTGAAGGCCGGTGGTGTCCAGGGCGAGGACACACGCGTCGTAGTGCTCGGAGTCCGTTCCGGCGGTGAGGGTGAAGCCGCCGTCGGGCGAGGAGGTGATGTGGTCGACCGGCTGGGACACGTGGATGTCGGCGCTCAGTTTTTCGAGGTAGAGGGCGAGCGGGTCCCACAAGGCGGTCGGGAAGGGGTCGTTGGGCACGTCGAACAGGAGGCCCTCGGCGGAGCCCAGGAAGTAGATGTGGAACATCAGGACCATCTCGGCGGCGGACAGGCGCCGCGGATCGGCGAAGAAGCTGCGGGAGAACACCTCGAACGCCAAGTGGTGGGCCGCTTCCGGGAAGCGGATCGCGTCCAGGAAGTCGTGCGCGCTGAAGGAGTCCAGCCGGTCGTACACCTCGGGTACCCGCACGTCCAGCAGAGCAAGGGCCGCTCGGGCGTTCATCCGGGGCAGATCGCCGAGGGAGAAGGTGGGGCTTCGTACGGCGAAGCCGAGGGCGCTCCACGGTGGCGTCCTGGGGACGTGGCGGAAGCTGTCCCGCATGCCGTTCGCGTGCCACAACGGGTAGTCGGGCAGCGGGGTCAGCCGTTCGAGGCGGGGATCGGTGCGGCGCAGCAGCGAGCGCAGGTTGTAGTACTGGCGGAAGAAGGCGTGGAAACCGCGGCTCATCGTGACGGACGAGCCGTCGGCGAGCTGGGTGCTCCACCCCGCCACCCGTCCGCCGAGGGTGGCCTCGCGCTCGAACAGGGAGACTTTCACGCCGCGTTCGGCGAGGGCCACGGCGGCCGCGAGCCCGGCGATGCCGCCTCCGACGACCGCCGTGGACGGTGGCGTCCCGGTGGCCTCGGACGCTCCGGGTGTGGCGGGAATGAGCGTCGCCAGCCGGTCGAGGGCTCCTGGTGGCGTGCTGCGTCGGCGGTTCAGTCGGCGGTTCATCAGTGTGTCCGTTCCTGCGGCACCTGGCCGACGATGGTGTGGGTGATGCCGGTCTGCCAGCCGGGCAACGGAAGGATCCTCACCCGGTCGAATCCTGTGGACGACAGGCGGCGGGCGAAGTGGTCGGCGGTGTCGAACTCGACGACGCTGCGCCACAGATGCCGGTACAGGGCACCGTCCCCCAGTGCGGTGGTGACCGGCAGCAGTCCGGCGCAGACCGCTGACCACAGGGCGCGATGGCGTCGTCTGCCGCTGAGGGTGTACTCGTGAACCGCCAGCCGGCCGCCGGGTTTCAGCATGCCGCGTACGGACGTGAGGATCCGGTCGGGGTCGGCGGTGTTGCGGAACAGGTAGGCGGCGAACACCGCGTCGAAGGGGCCGTTGATCCCGGCCGTGGCCAGTTCTTCGGCCGAGGTGTGGGCGAAGGTGACGCCCGTGGGCCAGTGCTTGCCGGCCGCCTGGGCCAGCATGCCCGCCGATGCGTCCACGGCGGTGATCTCCGCCCGGGGCAGCACGGACAGCAGCGCGGCGGTCGAGGCGCCCGTTCCGCAGCCGAGGTCCAGGACGCGCAGCCCTTGCCCGTTCGAGGCAAGGCCCAGTCGGCGCGCCGAGCGCCGCAGGTGTGCGTGATAGCCGGGATTGGCTGTGACCAGGGCGTCGTAGCTGCGCGCGGCGTGGTCGAAGGCTGACGCGAGGGTCGCGTCGCGCAGGGTGGGCATGGATCTCCTCGCCGGGTGCCTGGTCGGATCAGGATGCGGGGTGGGGTTGCAGCGGGAGGGCAGGGAGCTCCGCCGCGCTGCGCAGCAGGGACAGGATGGGGCTGTTCAGCCCGATCGAGAGGTCTTCGCAGAGCGTGGTGTCGCCGTCGAGGAAGCGCAGCAGGCGCGGCGCGGGGACGCGTGAGAACAGCTGGGTGAAGAAGGCGGCGCCGTCGATGCGGCCCCGTGCCAGGCCGTGCAGCACGACGGCGTCCATGGCCATCGACCGCCGCGAGTGAGGGGCCGGCGGCACCGGAGTACGTCCTTTCAGCAGAGCGTCGCAGATCGCCGCGGTCTGACGCTGGATGGCGGCGAAGGTGTATCCCGTGGACGGGCGAGTGGCACCTCCGGCCGCGCCGATCCGGAACACGCCCTGACCGCTCTGCCGGGCGAAGCGGGCGTCGGTCATGGGGATGACGCCCTCCTCGCGCGCGTCGATGCGGAAGTCCCGCACCGCGAGAACGTCGTGCAGATAGGCCCGAAGGGCGCGGTCGTAGCTGTCGGCGGGCAGCACGGACGCGGAGAACTGCGTGTACTCCACCAGGGCTGTGCGGGCGCTCGTCGGCAGTACGTAGGTGAAGGCCAGCCCGTTCTCCGGCTGCGGGGTGCGGAAGTCCATCAGCTCGACGGAGTACGGGTCGAAGACCGCCTGGTCGGTGCGGACGAACCAGCCCCTGAAGTGCTGGAGCAGGGTCGTGCGGGCCCGCGGCAGACTGCCCAGCGGCCGTGAGTCGAACACCCAGCGCGCGCTCCAGCTCTCGTGACGGCCGTCGGGGGTACGGACCACGACGCGCGGGCCGCCCTCGATGCTCTCGACGGTCCCCTCCGTACGGACCAACGCGTCGTGCTTGGCGAGACGCCGCTCGATCACGTCCTCGAAGTCAGGAGAGCGGATCATCTTGTACCGCAGCGCACCGGTGCTCGCGTCCACCAGATGCCCGCCGGGACCACGCACCCGCATCCGGTTCCAGGAGGCGGTGACCGCGTCGTCGTAGCGGCCCGCTCCCTGCTCCCAGAAGCACCACGTGCGGTCCTTGGGCCGCAACGGGCCTGCGGGGGCGTCTATGAGGCGGATGGACAGGCCGTGCCCCGCCGGCGCGGTGCACAGGCGCTCCGCCAGTGACAGACCGGCGGCTCCCGCACCAATGATCACAACGTCGCACCGCATGGACACCACCCCAGGGTTGCCTCTGTACTCCGCTGCTCTTCTGCCGCCGCATCCGGCACGGATGCGCGATCCGGCTGATGAATCAGGTTCCCGCGAGCAGCAGGAAGAGATCCGAAAAGGTGCTCCGGTTGCTGCAATCCAGCGCATCCGATCACGTGGGAGGCAGGGAAACGCCTACAAAGCATCCCCGTCACCATCCCATCCAAGGAGCCGACATGCCCGCCCACCAGGCAGCTGGCGTCACCGCGACGGCTGCGCCACCACACGGGGCGGACCGCGGTCCCGACCGGGCGGACCGAGCCGGCGACGCCGTCCGGGCCGGGCAGAGTCGTCCGCCGCTGTCCGCGCGAGTGCGGCAGATCGACGCCGACGTGGCGCTGGCAGTGCAGCGTCGCCTGGCCCCTCTGCTCGCCGGGCGTGCCGCGCAGGCCAGTGCCGTCGACGCGGCCTTCGGTGCCGACATCGCCCAACGCGTCGCGGACTTCACGGTGCGCGGCGGGCGGCGGATCCGCCCGCAGTTCCTCTGGTGGGGGCTGCGCGCGTGCGGTCTGCCGGACGAGCGGCACATCGACGCGGCCCTGCGCCTGGGCGCGGCGCTGGAACTGATCCAGACCTGCGCCCTCGTGCACGACGACCTCATGGACGAGGCGGCCAGTCGGCGCGGCCGCCCGGCCATGCACGTCTCCCTCGCATCGCAGTACGCCGATTCCGCGCACGGACACCGCACCCGATTCGGTGAATCCGCCGCCATCCTCGCCGGCGATCTCGCACTGGCCTGGGCCGACGACGAGGCGGCCGCCCTCGACCTGCCGGGCCACCAGCTGACGCGGATCCGCGAGACCTGGTCGCAGATGCGCATGGAGATGGTCGCCGGGCAGTACCTGGACGTGCAGGGCGAACACACGCAGACGCGCTCCCTGAGCCACGCGATCCGCGCCGCGTGTCTCAAGACCGCCCTGTACACCGTGGAGCGCCCGCTGCAGCTGGGCGCGATCCTCGGCGACGCGGACGAGGCCACCCTGCGGGCACTGTGCTCGGCCGGTCGCGCCGCGGGCCTGGCCTTCCAGCTGCGCGACGACCTCGACGACGTCTTCGGGTCCGCCGAGCGCAGCGGCAAGCCGGCCGCGGGCGATCTGCGCGCCGGGAAGCCCACCTACCTGGTCGCTCTGGCCCACGCCCAGGCCGAACGAGACGGCGACCGCCACGCTCTGCAGGTCCTGGGCCGTTGCCTGGGCCGGCCGGACCTCGACGACACCGACCTGGACGAGGTCCGGCACGTCCTCGAACGCACCGGCGCCCGGCAGACCGTCCAGGCGAAGGTCCGCCGCCTCGTCGCGCAGAGCATGCGCCATCTCAGCACGGCCCCGCTCGACCCCGTCGCCCACGCCCGGCTGCGCCTGCTCCTGCAACAGGTGGCCGGAGCAGCCCCGCCCCTGCCTCTCGGCGCGTCTGCCGGGAACCGGCCCATCGCCGTCCAGGGAGCGGCAAAGTGAAGACCGTCGGCGGAAGGACCGACCACGTGGTCGTCGTGGGCGCGGGACTGTCCGGCCTCGCCGCCGCCCTCCATCTGCTGGGCGCCGGACGCTCCGTCACCCTCGTGGAACGCGACGACCGGCCGGGAGGCCGTGCGGGGCGTCTCACCCGAGGCGGCTACCGGATCGACACCGGCCCCACCGTGATGACCATGCCCGAGCTCGCAGACGACGCCTTCGCCGCGGTCGGCGAACGCCTTGCCGACCGGGTCGAGCTCATCGCCCTGCACCCCGCCTACCGGGCCTCGTTCGCCGACGGCAGCACCCTCGACGTCCACACGGACGCGCAGGCCATGCGGCAGGCCGTCGAGGAGTTCGCCGGCCCGCAGGCCGCCGCCGGCTACGAGCGGCTGCGGCACTGGCTGCAGCGTCTCTACCAGGCGCAGATGAAGCACTTCATCGACGCCAACTTCGACTCACCGCTGCAACTGCTCACCCCTGACCTGGCACGCCTGGCCGCGCTCGGCGGCTTCGGCCGGATGGACGCCCAGATCGGCCGGTTCATCAAGGACGAACGGCTGCGCCGCGTCTTCTCCTTCCAGGCCCTGTACGCCGGGGTGGCACCGGCCCGCGCCCTGGCCGCGTACGCCGTCATCGCCTACATGGACACCGTCGCCGGGGTGTACTTCCCCCGGGGCGGCATGCACGCCCTCCCCCAGGCCATGGCCGACGCCGCACGAGCAGCCGGTGCCGACCTGCGCTTCGGCCGCACCGTGCAACGCCTCGAACGCCGCGGCGACCGCATCACCGCCGTGGTCACCAGCGACGAACGCATCCCCTGCGACGCCGTCGTCCTCACCCCCGACCTGCCCGTCACCTACCGTCTGCTCGGCCGCGCCCCGCGCCGCCCGGCGTCCATCCGGCACGCCCCGTCGGCGGTGATCCTGCACGCGGGCACGGACCGCACATGGCCCCAACTGGCCCACCACACCATCTCGTTCGGCTCGGCCTGGCACGAGACGTTCGACGAGCTCACGCACCAGGGACGCCTGATGAGCGACCCGTCCCTGCTCATCACCCGGCCCACCGCCACGGACCCGACCCTGGCACCCCCAGGACGGCACCTGCACTACATCCTGGCGCCCTGCCCCAACACCGACATCGGCCCCAGTGCGGCCCAGTGGGGCGACCTGGCGCCCCGCTACCGCGGCGAACTCCTCGCCGAACTGGAACGGCGCGGCCTGGACGGCATCAGCGACTCGCTGGACGAACACTGCCTCGTCACCCCCGCCGACTGGCATGCCCAGGAACACGCCGCAGGCACCCCGTTCTCCGCCGCGCACACCTTCGCCCAGACCGGACCGTTCCGCCCCCGCAACCTCGTACGCGGCACCGCCAACGCGGTACTCGCCGGCTGCGGAACCACCCCCGGCGTCGGCGTACCCACCGTGCTGCTCTCCGGCAAGCTCGCCGCCGCCCGCATCACCGGCTCCCTCGCTCCCCCGCCCTCCCGGGCCCGCCGCAGGCTCAAGACCCTTGGAGGAACGCCCTCGTGACCGCCCGAGAACTGGACGCCGCAGGCATCGGCGACCCGACCCTGCGCCGCGCCTACACCCACTGCCGCCGGCTCAACGCCCGCCACGGCAAGACCTACTTCCTGGCCACCCGGCTGCTGCCCGCCCACCGTAGGCCCGCCGTGCACGCGCTGTACGGCTTCGCCCGCTGGGCCGACGACATCGTCGACTCCCTCGACGACCGGAGCTCCCCGCACGAACGCGCCGCGGCGCTGGAGGAGTTGGCGGCCTGCCTGCACAGCGGCCTGCGCACGGGCCGCAGCAGCGAACCCGTCGTGCAGGCCCTGGCCGACACGGCGCAGCGCTACGCGATCGACCCCCGCCACTTCCACGACTTCATGAAGGCGATGCGCGACGACCTCACGGTCACCGACTACCCCACCTACGCCGACCTCAGGGGCTACATGCACGGTTCGGCGGCCGTGATCGGACTGCAGATGCTCCCGGTCCTGGGCACCACCGTGCCGCGCCCCGAGGCGGAACCGCACGCGGCGGACCTCGGCGTGGCCTTCCAGCTCACCAACTTCCTGCGCGACGTCGGCGAAGACCTCGACCGCGGACGCGTCTACCTCCCCGCCGACCTGCTCGCCGCCCACGGAGTGGACCGCGACCGACTCCGGTGGAGCCGCGACTCCGGCCGTCAGGACCAGCGCATCACGCAGGCGCTCAGAGCGTTCGAAGCACTGACCCGGGACGTCTACCGGCAGGCCGCCCCGGGGATCGACATGCTGGCCCCGGTGTCCCGCCCCTGCATCCGCAGTGCCTTCGTCCTCTACTCGGGCATCCTCGACGCCATCGCCGACGACGGCTACCACGTCCTGCACCGCCGCGCCGTCGTGCCCCGCCGTCGTCGCGCCGCGGTCGCTGTCGACGGACTGGCCCGCAT
>NZ_JAMOLN010000169.1 GCF_024448165.1 Streptomyces longispororuber | reverse complement strand
ACTCCCCGGTCACGGCGTGTACGACGCGACGACCGATCCGCGCCGCATCCGCGCGCTGTTCGCCGCCGCGCCCAGGGCGACCGGGTACGGCATCGCGTGCGGCCTCCCGCCGCACCACCTCATCGGCATCGACCTCGACACCAAGTCCGGTACGGACTCCTCCGCCTCGCTGCGCGAGCTGGCCTTACGGCACCTCTTCACGATCCCGGACACGGTGGTCGTGGCCACGCCGAGCGGCGGCCGGCATGTGTGGCTGTCCGGACCGCCGGACGTCGTGGTGCCCAACTCCGCGGGCCGGCTCGCCCCCGGCATCGACATCCGCGGCGCGGGCGGCTACCTGGTGGGACCCGGGTCGCGCACCGAGCACGGCGTCTACAGCACGGTGCCCGGCACCGCGGGCCTCGCGCCCGCCCCCTGCCCCCCGGCGCTCCTGCGGCTGCTCACACCCCCGCCGCGCCCGCACCACCCCGTCTCCGACCGGCCCGGTCAACACGGCTCGGGGCTCGTCCAGTTCGTCCTGGGCGCCCACGAGGGGCAGCGCAACACCCGCCTCTTCTGGGCGGCTTGCCGCGCCTACGAGAGCGGCATCGGCGAGAGCCTCGCCGACGAGCTGACGGACGCCGCGATCCGCACCGGCCTGACCGAGCGCGAGGCCCGGTCGACGATCGCGTCGGCGGCCCGCATGACGTCGCAGACGTAGGCCCGCGCCGACCGCGCCTCCTCCGTAGGCAGCCGCTCCCGTGTGGCCACCTACGGAGACGCGGAGACGCGGACACGCAGACACGCGAACGGCCCCGACCAGAAGGCTGGTCGGGGCCGTTCGACTACGCGGTGGGTGTGGGATTTGAACCCACGGTGACTCGCGCCACGACGGTTTTCAAGACCGGCAAGCGGACGCTACGAAAGGCCTGTTCAGCGGCCACGATGGCTCCTCGGACGGGGCCCTTGGCCCACACATGGCCCATGGGCTGCTGAATCCGCCCCGCCGCGCGACGGTGAGCGCAAGTCCCGCATAGTGTTGGCTAATCGGCCGGGTTGGGATCTCGGCGAAGCCATCCCCTGCTAGCCAAGGATCCAGCACACTGACCTGCCATGGACGCAGGACTCGCAGCTGTGCTTGGCGCTGCCGTAGGAGCGCTTGGAACCACGGGCGCCGGCATTACCGTCGCCCTGATCAACCGGTCTCAAACCAAACTTCAACTACGTGCCGAGCACGCCAGAATAATCCGTGAGCCTCGGAAGGCCACGTATGTCTCCCACGCCGAAGCGACAGGCAGACTCCGCCGACGCTTACTCGACATTACTGTTGAGATCAATAGCTTCGTAACGATAGAAGAGTTCGATAACGCACCGACAGAATACGTAGAAGAACGTAGAGCAGACATGCAGGCCAGCCTAGAACAGGTGCAAGTTCTCAATGATGAACTGGCCCATTCACGGAGCCAGATCGATATTGAGGGTCCATCCACAGTACGCGATGCGGCATCCTCGCTAGACGAGGCCGTTAGCAAGCTCTACAGGGATGTGACCCTCATGGCAGCCAACTTTTGCTTCCAAGATAACCTCCCACCGCTAGAGAAATTGGAGGCAACCTTCAGAGCAAGTGGGGATGCGGCAGCAATGCATTATCGATTTGTATCTCGCTGCTCCACGGCAATTGGACATGATGGCCTATCCAGCCGAGATGGGTAAGCGTCTCACCGAACCATCATGCGTGGACATGAAGTTTCATGAAGCTGCACGGCAGCAATATCCTCTGCCTCCACTTCTTCATCCGATCTGGTCCGCGACACAACGGAACCCTGTGTCGTCGTCTTGCATAGTCTCGTTGGCGTCGTTGGGAATGGCTGGCAGTCCCCGGAAAAGGGGGCTAGTGAAAGCACTGCCGCGGAGTTCGAATCGCCCTGGCGTGGTCGGCGTCGCGAGCCATTCCCAGACGTTGCCCACCATGTCGTAGACGCCGTAGGGCGAAACGCCGCTGTGATACCGAGAGACCGACGTCGTGACCTCCACACCGGTCTCGCGGACATTGCACTTCGCCGCAGTCTTCTGGTCGCCCCACGGGAAGGTGCGGCCGGATGTGCCGCGTGCCGCTTTCTCCCACTGCTCGGCTGCCGGCAGCGACTTCCCCGCCCAAGTCGCGTACGCGCTCGCGTCACGCCATGTCACATGCACAACGGGGTGGTCATACAGCTCTCGGGGGCATCGGCCGTTCTCCCAGTGCTCGGGGACCGGGTGCCGCGTCGCCGCGCAGAACCTCGCGTAGTCGGCGTTAGTGGTCGGAAAGGTGTCGATGTAGAAGTCATCCACCCACACCGGATCGTCATCCTCTCCCGACAGGAAGATTCCTTCCGGGATATGCGCCATAAGCCTCCCGTCTCCAGGATGCTTGACGTACTCGCCGCTGCTCGTCTGATCCTCACCCGGCTCGATGATGGCTTGGGTAGGAATGTCATCCGCCGCCAGAATGCCCACGAAACGGCCCTGAGCATCTTGGTCGGCCTTGGCGAGCAATGTGTCAAGAGCCGCTTGGTTCACCATGCGCAAGGTGGCTTGCTCGCTGTCTGCCTCCCACCGGGAGACGATGCGATCGGACACCCCGAGCTTTTCGGCGAACTCCATGAGGCTCATGCGTACGGCTTCACGCAGTGCCTTAACTTCACGTCCGGTCCATTTCGTAACGAGTGGCATGGGCTACCTCTGTCGTGAATCGCCGCTCCTGCCAGGGGCGGCGTGCACGCGTTACAGGCGGTCGCCGGGAATTCCGGCGTACCCCTCACGCAGTGCGGCGAGCACGGGGTGGTCCTTGGGGAACTGCACGTCATCAAGCGCGCTCAACGAGCGCACGCCGATCGAGGTGTTCGTGGCAAAGGCCGCCGCCATGTTCGGGACGTCGGCAAGCTGTACCGGGGCCGTGACCTGCTTGGGGGCGTCAAGGCTCTGAAGCAGAAGCATCGTCGTGCCGGGTAGAACGGGAGCGTCCGGCCAAATGACCGTGCCGTCCTGGTCGACGAATCCGAGATTCCAGGTGCCGCCCTCGGAGACATGGCCGTCCGGTTCGACGAACACCGCGTCGTCGAATCCGGCGCGCTGAGCCTCACGGCGAATCCGGAGTTGCGAGTGGAGTCCGATGTGCTTCACGGCCGCGCTGTCCCGGGTGAAGGTGAAGGACTTGGCCGCGAGCGGGGGCGGGGGCATGGCGCCCGCCGGCCGCAGGTTCACCAGAACGTGAGGGTCCTTGGCGTCGCTCGGACGGCCCATGTCGATCGCAGGGTCATAGACCGTGACGCGGAGTCCTGCGACGCCCTCAACGCCCTTAACCGCCTTGCGGATGTAGTTCAGGGTTTGCTCACGGTCCAGTTCGACGCCGAAGACGAGTCGACAGTCTCGCACCAAGCGGTCCATGTGGAGCGACAGACCGCGGATCGTGCCGTCCTCCATGCGCATGGACGTGAAGTGTCCGTAGTTCGTGAGGGCGAGAGCTTCGAGTTCGTCCAGAGTGACGGGCTTGCCGTTGAGTTCAGCCATGCAGCCAGTCTTGCAGTCCCTGACGTTGCGCCAACACCCCGTCAAACAGCCAAAGTTCGGATTAGTTCGGTGCAGGGGCGGCGGGAGTACGTACTCCCGGAGCGTTCACCGGGACACGCTTAAGGCATGACGACGAACGCACCGCGAGAGACGCTAGGCGCCAGACTCCCCCTCGGTGGAGCCCGCGACGGCCTCAAGCCGCTTGACGCGCTCGACAAGGCCGGACAGTTCGGTCGAGACGCGCGCGACCTCGGCTTGCAGTTCGGTCAGGCGCAGGGCAGCCTCGCGGGGCGCCTGCTCGCCAGGGGCAGGGTCACGAACGTAGGTGCCACTGCCCGTGCGACCTTCCACCAGCCCCTCTTCCTGGAGCTGCGTGTAGGCGTTCTGCACGGTCATCAGGGCTACGCCGAGCTTCTTGGCGTAGGCCCGAGCACCGGGAAGTCGGTCCCCGGGGCCGAACGTCCCGGCGGCGATTTCGTCTCTGATCCTCGCTGCGATCTCGCGGGCGTTGAGCTTCCTCTTCGGCTGTGAGTCCACCCCGAAAGCGTACTTGACCTAGGTCGTTTCCAATCAGGTTGCGTAACCACTTGACGACCCAAAGCGACCTAGGTAGCTTTCTCGTCATCGGCAAGCGACCTAGGTCGCTTAGCTCGAAAATGCTTGACCTGCAAGAACGCGCCGACAGGTCCCGTTCCTCGCGAACGGGAGCCCTCCGGGGTTACCGAGCCTGCCGGGAGTGTCCGTTCGCTTGAGAACTGAATAGGTGGGCCCCGCCTCCCCGAGTCGAAAAGGCGGACGTGCGGCCACCGGTCGCGCACTCACAGTCCTGGCCCGGCCGATCCCGGGCCTACGCCTCGAACGCAGGCCAGGGCACGCACCACCAACCCACTTCTTCAACGGCGTGAGCCCCCGGAGCGGCTACTCCGGGGGCTCTGTTCGGGCCGTTGCCTACTGCTAGGGAGACACGACCCATGAACCACATCGTGACTGTTCAGGATGCTGTTACCGCGTTCGAGCCGTTCATGGAGCCCACGAATGCGGAGCTGGACGCCATCGAGCTGGAAGCGCCGCTCATCGACGCCGAACTCGAATTGCTGGACGTGCAGATCGCACTGCTGGACCGGCCGGTGACGCCGCTGGACGTGCGTCGCCGGCGGCGGGCCGCGAACAAGGTCCTCGCCGCCCGCGTCGAGGTCGCCAACCGACTCGGCGAGGTTCGAGAGGGTGACGCCGCATGATCCGCCTCGTCACCGCGTCCCGCATCGAGCAGACCAAGGCCGATGCCCGCGCCGCCTATGAGCACGCCCGGCAGACCAGCGAGGCGGCGAACGAGGCGTTCGGGCGGCACGTGCGGGAGCTGTACGCCGTGACCGGCCGCGCGGAGCGGGCCGAGGCCGCCACCGCCGAGACGGAGCGGTTCCTGGCCCACGCGGTCGGTGAGCTGGCTGCCGCGCAGGAGGAACTGCTCCTGAAGGACATGGAGATTCGCCGGCTGCGCGAGCAGTTGGCGGCAGACCCGGTAGAGGGTCAGGCGATCACGGTGCTGCTGCACTACGGGGAGCCGCACACGATCTACCGCTCCCGCGAGGCAGCGCACGCCGATACGAGCGTGCACGGCCTGCCTGCGGATCACGTCTGGACGCCGCTCGGTGAACGCTCGTCGCGCGCGTGCATGTGGTCGTGCGAGCCGTTCATCTACCGCGCCGCCTCCCAGGGATTCCGGCGCGCGTACATGCCGGCTGCGGAGCCGATGGGGGGCGCGGCGTGAACAGTGTTCAGACGCGTTCAGCCGAGCGCGCGTTGTCGGGTGGCACGTGGTTGATCGTGTGCGGGGCGATGCTCTACTCGATCCTCACCGTCACGCCGTTGATGGCCGACCACACCGCGCGTGAGTGGGTGTGGACGGCGCCGATTCTGCCGTTGGTGGTGGATGCGGCGGTGGTCATCGTGGTCAAGCTCGATGACGTGCTGGCCCGACTCGGCGGGCATGGCGGACGCTGGCCGCTGGCCCTGCGGTGGATGACCGGGATGATGACCTGGGCCCTGAACATCGCCGACTCCGCCCTGAAGAAGGACCTGGTCGGCGTGGCCATCCACTCCGTGGCCCCGCTCCTGCTCATCGTCACCGCGGAGACCAGCCTCGCCTACCGGCGCGCGCTGGCCGCCGCGAAGAAGACGCTGGAGACGGAGCAGCGGACGGAGCGGGAGCGGGCCGAACAGCAGGCCCGGGAACGCGCCGAGCAAGCCCGCCAAGACGCCCGTGAGGAGCGTGAGCACGCCGCCCAGCTGGCCCGTGAACAGCGCGACCACGAAGCCCTCCTCGCCCGTGAGCAGAGCGAGCGCGAGGAGCGCCGGGCCCGGGAGGAGCGCGAGGAGCGGGAGCGGGCGGCGGCCGCCGAGCGGGAGATCCGTGAACGCCGTGAACGCGAGCGTGAACAGCGTGAACACGAGCGCGCGCAGCTTGAACGCCAGGCCCGGGAGCGGGCCGACGCCGAGGTCCGCGAGCGCGCCCAGACAGTCGCTCGTGAACAGCGTGAACGCGAGGAGCGCATCGAGCGTGAACGCGCCGCGCTGCTGGGGCGTGGGCCCGCACAGTCCAAGCTCCCCGAGGACGAAGCACGCCGGATCGTGGCCGCCGCGTTCGATGCGGGGCTGTCGGTGCGCTCCACTGTGGAGCTGTGCGGCTGGTCGCTGGGCTGGGTGTCGTCCCGCTACGCCGACCTGCGCGACCCCGACCACACCGGCGCTGATCTCGCGATCGCGGGCCGGTGATGGGCGCCCTGCCCGTCTACCGCTGGAACCTCGCCCCGGACGGCTACGCCACCTACCGGCAACTGCGCGCGCTGGGGCTGCGGCCCGGCGGTCAGGACGTCGCCGCACAGCTGGAACGCCCACGCCGGCGCCGCGGCCCGCTGGTCGCCTACCTCTACCGCATCGACCGCGCGCTACCGGTGCGGCCGATGACGCCGGCCCGCAGGGCGGCGCTGGCCAAGGCCAACGCCGCCCGCCGTATCTGCCCCGAGTGCGAGCAGGACGCCGGCTACATCATCCCGCCCTCGCTGGGCATGTGCGGTGCCTGCGCCGCCCCCGAGGAACAGCGCGCTGCCTGAAAACCCCTCTCTGATCTGGGAGTTCTCCTCATGGCACAGTCCGCTTCCCGGCGTCGCATCGTCGACGTGCTCGCGTTCGCGTTCTCCCTCGCGGTGGCCGGTTCGATCAGTTTCCAGCTCCACACCCACCAGGTGCCGTTCGGCCTGGTCCTGCCGTGCGGGCTCGCGGTGTTCTCCTCGGCGCTGTCGCTGCTGGTGAAGGTGGCGGACGCGGCGGGCGGCACACTGCACCGCTGCACCGCCCACGGCTGCACCTTCCATGTCCGGGTGCAGAACGTGGACGCCGCGGAGAACCGCCGCTGGCAGGAGGTCGCTGCCGCCCACCCCGCCCACCGCATCTCATGAACACCCAGCCGCCCGAGAGGAGTTCGCCCGTGCCCGTCTCCCATGAGCCCGTTGAGCGGCAGTACCACTTCGTGCTGACCCTGCAGGGCCGGGACGGGCAATGCGCGACCGCCGAAGGCACGCACACCGTCGGCCTTGGCTGCCCGGACTCCACCCGCCACGACGCGTTCCTGTATCTGCGGGAGCGGCTGGTGCGCGAGATGGGGCAGAGCGGCTCCGTCATCGTCTGGTCGTTCGAGCCGAACGAGCTGTGACCTGCACGTCTCCCATCCAAGCGCAGGGCCCGACCGCCTCCCTCTGACCGGCGCGATCGGGCCCTGCTTCTCACTCCGGAAGGAGTGCGCTCAGCATGACCGACATCAGTACCGAACCGGTAGTGGCCCCGCAGGCCACACCGGAGGCACCCCCCGACCCCACACCCATCCCGACACCCGCTCCCGAGCCGGACACGGCGCCCGACCTCAACCACACCCCGGGCGGCTACCCGGTGCTGCCGCTGGCATTGAGCAGCGCGAACACCACCGCGAGCGTGATCGGCGCGGGCGGGCTCGCTGCCGGGCCGGTCGGCGCCGCCGCGGCGGCCGGCGGGATGGCCCTGCTCGGCACCGTCGCCGCGCTCGTCCGGGCGCGGCGCCTGGCCGCTGAGGACGCCGGCCGCGACCTGCGCACGACCACCTCCGACCGCAACACCCGCAAGCCCGCCGGGCCCGACCAGCGGCGCGGCGGCCGGACGCTGGCCAACCAAGGCCGCAGCACCAACCGCGCAGGCACCGGCACGAGCCGCGGCAACCGCGGCACGTCCGGCGCCGGGGGCCGCGGCCGGACCAACTCCCTGACCGGTGCGCGTACGTCCGGACGCGGCACCGGCTCCCGGACTGGGGCCGGGGCAGGGCGGGGGTTGGGCAAGCATCGCTCTCCGAATGGTCGCGGTAACGCGTCCAAGTCGCTCGGCGGGCTCACCCGCTCCGGCGGCGCGAACCGCTCGGGTGCAGGTACGGGGAGGCTGTCGCAGGCCCGTGCGCTGCGCGGCGCCAACCGGCAGCAGACGCCGACCCGTTCCGCGACCCGCACGCAGGGCACGCAGGACCGCAGGGCGGTTGCCGATGCCCGCCGCGCCGCCAAGGCCGCCGCCAAGCAGGCCAAGCGCGACGCGCACGGCGGGCGGGGCCCGCTGCGGCGGGCGGCCGGCTGGGGTGGCCGCAAGGCTGCCTCCGGGGCGCGGGCGCTGATCGACCGGGCTCGCGCCCGGCAGGACCGGGCCACCGATCAGGCCCTCGCCACGAAGCGGGATGCGGCGCGCAAGGCGCCGGCCCGTAGGAAGGCCCGGTGGGCGCTGTGGCGGTCCGCGGCCCGCATGTTCGGCAAGCGGCTGCTCGCCGGCGCCGTGGGTGGCGTGATGGGGCTGGTCGGCATGGTGACCAGCCCGATCGGCCGTCGGCTGCGCCTTCCCTGGCTCGTGCACCCCGGGCGGCGCCTGTACCAGCGGCTGCTGGCCAAGGCCCGCGCCAATCGCGCGGAGCGGGACGCCCGCATCAAGGCGACCCGCGCCGCCGAGGAAGCTCAGGCTGACGCCGACGCGCGCGGCCAGCAGGACGAGATCGCGGACCGCGTCGAGCGGCCCACCCACCTGGTTCCGCACCACTACCCGACCGTGCAGGAGGTCGAGAACGTGTCCGGTTTCAAGTTCGAAGAGGCCGCATCCGAGATGCAGAACGCCGCGGCTACCTACGCCCCCGACGGAAACATGGAGGTCGTCGACATGATCGACAACCTCCCCGCGGCCCTGGAGTGCGTCGCGAAAACGTTCCTGATCCTCGCCGAGCGCTCGGATGCGGAGTTCGCCTTCGAGAAGCAGGTCGCGGACGGGTTCGACGACATCTACCAGACCCTGCTGAACGCCGTGGACGCCGCGGTCGAGCTGGGTCCGAAGTTCCGCGAGATCCATGAACACGACATCGCCCGCCACGAGGACCCCCGCAACGGCACCGAGGCCGAGAAGGGCTGGAACGTCTGACCATGGCCACACACACCGGAGCCAACGTGACCAGCAAGAAGACCAACAAGGAGCAGTCCGCGGTGGACTTGGGCACGGGCCCGGTGTGGGACTGGGCGGCCGGTCACGGACCCGTGACCGGCGCCCTGTCCGCCACCACCGGCGCCTTCGCGGTAGCCACCTGCGGCGCCGCCGCCGGCATGCCGCCCGGCTGGGCGCTCGCCGTGGGCAGCGCCGGTGCGCTGGGCCACGCCGCGGCCGGCATCCGGCTGCGCAACGCCGGGCGCACCATCGCCGCCCGCGCCTCCTCGTGGCTCATCGGCGGCGGCTGGACGGCATGGGCCATGACGCACGGCCCGCTCACCTGGGAAGCCCTCGGCTCGCTGGCCGCGATCGGGGTCGCCATGGGCACCGTCACCCGGTCCACGAACCTGTACGAGGAGGCCCGCGAGGAGGAAGCCCTCGCGGCCGAACAGCGCCAGATCACCGCCGAGTTGTCCGCCGAACGCCGCGCCATCGCCGAGGAATGGGCCACGCGCATCGAGCGGGTGTGCGGGCTGCGTCTGCGGATCCTGGGGATCGAGAGGTGGGAGGCCGGTACCGGGTTCACCCTCGACGCGGAGCTTCCCGGCGGCGCCGTCTATGACGCCATCGCGAAGAAGTCGGCGGCGCTGTCGGCCGATGCCCGGCTGCCGCACGGCTGCACGGTGACCGCCGGTCCCGGGGTCCACCAGGGCCGCACCCTGATCGACGTCGGCACCGTCAACGTCCTGGAGAAGGAGACGACCTACCCCACCGGCTATGAGCCGCTGTCGATCCACACCGGGATCCCGTGGGGCTACCGGTCCAACGCCGACGAGATCCTCACCTACCTGCGCGAGCAGTGCGCCCTCGTGGTCGGCCCGACCGGGTCCGGCAAGACGAACATGGTGCACGTCATCCTGGCCGGGTTCGCCCGCGCCACCGACGTGCTGCCCTGGGTGATCGACCTCAACGCCGGATCCGCGGGCCTCCCGTGGGTGCTGCCGGCGCTGGAGTCGGCCGGGTCGGGGCGGCCGGTGCGGCCCGGCATCGACTGGCTCGCCTCCACGTTTGAGGAGGCGATGCTCATGCTCGACACGGCTCTCGCGGTGGCCCGCTATCGCAAGGTTGCCTACCAGGACCTGCTCGCCCGGGAGAACACCGACCTCCTCCCGATCAGCCCGTCCATTCCCCAGATCGAGCTGGTCATCGACGAGGGCGCGGAGATCCTGGTCAGCACCGACCGCCGGATGCGCAAGCTCGCCGAGAAGATCCTCGAAGTGATCCGGATCTCTCGCGCGATGGGCGTGCGCACCGTGCTCACCGCGCTCGGTGCCACCGGCTCTGTGCTCGGCAACCTGATGATCCGCCGGGAGGCCAAGGTCCGTGCCGCGCTCACCGGCGGCGAGACCGAGGGCATGGACCTGTCCAAGATGTTCCCCGGCTCCCGCGGCCTGCGCCCCGAACAGGCCCCGTACAAGGGCTCGGGGTTCATGGGCACCCCGGAATCGCCGGTGGGGCTGTTCAAGGTCTGGCGGATCAAGCCCCACCAGATCCGCGACATCGTGCACGCCACCAGCGACCGGCACCCGCGCCTGGACGACGTGTCCGCCAAGGCGGCCGGGGAGGCGTATGCGCGCCGCTGGGACGCGGACCGCATCGCCTGGATGCGCGACGGCGCCCCGACCGCCGAGCCGGCCGCTGGCCCGGCGGTGCCGGGTGTCGAGCAGCCCGGTACCCGGCGGGGCCTGAACCTGACCGCGCTGCGCGAGCAGGACGACAACCCCGCGGGCGGGGAGCACAGCGCGGAGGACGCGCTCGCCGCGGAGTTCCTCAAGCAGATCGACGCCACGTTCGGTACCGCCCCCGAGCCGCACCGCGACCGGGCCCCGCGCCCAGACCGGCCGGAGCGTCCGGGACTGAACCTGTCCGCCTTCCGCAAGACCGAGGGCGAGCAGCCGGCCCGCGACGCGGAGCCGGCCGAGGGCCCGGAGTGGCTGGCCGAGGTGATCGACGCGATCGAGTCCACCGGCTCGCTGGGCATGAAGCCGTCCGCGGTCGCGGACCTGGTCGGCAAGGACCGCAAGACGGTCCGCGCCGCTCTGCAGGATGCGGTCGGGCGGGGGCAGTTGGTCTACCGCGACAACGGTCCGCACTCGGTCTACGTCCACCCCGACCACGCCTGACTACCGGTCACGTTCTGCTACTGGGTAGTGGGTAGTGGGGCGCGCCCCACTACCCACTAGAACACCCCACTAGCGGCTCTGAGCCCATGAACAGGCGCATTTCTACTGGGGACCCCACTACCCACTACCCAGTAGCCACACCCCAGTACAACCACACACCGTCACTGCCCAGCGGGCGGCACCACTCACGTGGTGCCGCCCGCCGCGCGTCTTCCGGGAGGCCGCTCGTGCTCGTGACCCTGTCCGCCGTCGCCCTCTTCGGCATCCTCACCCTCGCTCTGATGCGCGGCCGCTACGTCGGCCCGTTCACCGCGATCGCGGTGTTCCTCTTCGGCTTCTTCACCGCCGACACCGGCGCCGCCGACGCCGTCCGCGCAGTCCTTGGCGCGCTCGCCGATGCCGCCCGCAACATCTCCTAACCCGCCCGGAGGCCCCCATGAACGACCACGACCAGACGGCGCCTGAGTGGTCGCCGCGGATGAGTGACGCGGAAGCCAACGCCGAGGCCCGCCGGATCATCGACGAGATCTACCGGCCCACCCCGCCGCGGCCGATGCCCACCTCCTTCCGCGACGACACCCCCGTCCCCGCGGTCGGGCAGGCCGAACCCGTCCACCAGGACGACCGCCGGATCGTGCCCGCATGGGCGGCCGGGACCGCGGTTGCCTCCCTCGGGATCGGCGCCGGCACCACTGGCGTCGGCTGCGGCGTCTGGCTCGTGCTGAAGGGGTTCTCCTCCATGTCCGTGACCGGCGTCGTCTGCATGGGCGTCCTGTTCTCCGGCGTCGCGTTCGTCGCGTTGTCCATCGGCGCCGCCATCGCCCGCGCCAAACGCTCCGTCTCCAAGCACATCTACACCGGCCCCGTCACCAAGAACACCCACGTGACGACCCACACCCGCGGGACGTTCTCCCGCACCCACAACACCTTCCACGGCTGACCGCAGGAGGCTCCATCGTCATGTCCCGCAGGCCCGTTGACCCGGTCGTCTACCTCCAGGAAGCGGCCGAGGCGATCCGCAAGTACAACCACGCCACCTACGCCACCACCCACAACCCCCACCCCTTGCCGTATCCGGGCGAGGCGTACCGGGCGATCGCCGCGTTCAAGGCCCTCGCCGAACGCCTCCCGCAGGCGTTCGAGCACACCGGCAACGCGCTCGACTCCCTCGCCGACACCGGCCACGTGATGGCCACCCACGGCGACGTCGACCACCACGTGAGCGCTGCCATCAACGCCCTGACCGACGCCGAAGACCTCGCCCGCTCCCTCACCACGGCGTTGGAACGCGCGCACAGCGCGACCGGCGTCCTCGGCTACACCGACCTCGACACCGAAAGCGAGTAGTCCATGTCGTTCGGAGAGACCCCGATCACCGTGATCGGCAACCTGACCGCCGACCCCGAGCTGAAGTTCACCGAGGGCGGCGCCGCACTCGCCAAGTTCACCATCGCCGCCACCCCGCGCGTCTTCGACCGCGAGTCGAGCCAGTGGAAGGACGGCACCGCGACGTTCTTCCGCTGCGCCGCATGGCGACAGCTCGCCGAGCACGCCGCGGACTCGCTCACCAAGGGCGCCCGGGTCGTCGCCCACGGCCGGATCCGTCAGCACGACTGGCAGACCGACCAGGGTGAGAACCGCTCAATGCTCGTCCTGGAGATCGACGAGATCGGCGCGAGCGTCCGCTTCACCACCGTGACCATCAACGCCAAACGGCCCACGAAGTCCGCTCCGCCGGCCGGTGACAACCCCTGGGACACCGGCGCCGCGGCTGGCAAGTCGGAGAGCGACGAGCCCCCGTTCTAGCTGCGCCAAGGGCGACCCCCTCGTCTCGCCAAAGTCGCGGGGCCGCCCTTGCCAGCCAGTACCCAACCAGGAACTGGAGGACTTCCAGCATGACGCAATCTGCCCCCCATCCGCGAGGCTGCAACCTCGCCTTACTCGCCGCGGCCCTGGAACCCGTCACCCACGGCTGGCACGTGTTTCCGCTGCGGCCCGGGGACAAGCGGCCCGCCGGCCACGCCGAACGGCACTGCCCCGGTACCGGCCGCTGCACGAACGGCCACCTCAAACCCGAGCAACGCGCCACCCTCGACCGCGATCTGATCGTGGCGGCGTGGACCGGCCAGCCGTACAACATCGGGATCGCGACCGGCCCCTCTGGGCTGCTGGTCGTCGACCTCGACATGCCTAAGACAGAAGAGCGAGAAGGAGCGCCTGACGGCGCCACTTCGTTGCAAGCGCTCTGCGAGCGCGCCGGCATGCTGCTCCCGCCTACCTATCAGGTGCGGACCCCCAGCGGGGGCCACCACCTGTATTTCACCCAACCCACCGGTACTCGGCTGCACTCGACAGCGGGCCGGTTGGGGCCCCGGATCGACACCCGCGGGTGGGGCGGCTACGTCGTCGCCCCCGGCAGCACCACACCCCAGGGCGCCTACACCGTCACCGACGAATCTCCCGTTGCGCCGCTGCCCCTCTGGCTCGCCGGCCTGCTCGCCGAGCCGCCCAAGCCCGAACCGCGCTCGGCCATGACGCCGGTGCGTGACGGAACCAGGGCCGCGCAGGTGGCCTTGGAGCGCGAGTGTGCCGTCATCCGCTCCGCGACCGAGGGCGGCGGCCCGGATCGAAAGGGCCGCAACAGCACGCTGCACGAGAGCACGTGCAAGGTGGCCCGGTTCGTCGCCTGGGGGAACATCAGCCGCTCCACCGTGGAGGAGGCAATCCAGGAGGCGGGGGAGTCGACGGGACTGTCCGTCGCCGAGTGCACCACCACCATCCGCAGCGCCATGGACTGGATCCTCACCCACCCACGACCGGCCACGAGCCCGCCGCCAAGGCTCCCGCGCCCCTGTCGATGGTGCGGCCGAAGGACGACGCCGAAGGCGTCCTTTCAGCCCTTCCCTTCACCGTCCTCACCGAGCACGAGGCCGACCAGGGGCCCGCTCAACGCGTGATCGGTGGGCTGGACTTCAAGATGCCCTACCGCCGCACGCCGACCGCGCGTTCGTGGTGCGAGTGCGGCCGTGACGTCACGGCCCGTGGCCCGGGCGAGATCCGGGCACTCACCGAGGCCCACGCCTACCACCGCACCGTGTGCCCCCTGCACAACCTCCCGGAAAGGCGGAACGCCGCATGAGTGACAACACCTCGGCCACGCCGATCGACGGCGCCGCGCTGCTCGACGAGGTGGAAGCCTTCCACCGCCGCTTCAACGTGTTCCCCACCGAACACGCCTACGTCGCCGTCACCTTGTGGGACGCGCACGCCCACCTCATGGACGCCCTCGACGGCACCGCCCGCCTGGCGTTCCTCTCCCCGGAGCCGGGATCGGGCAAGTCCCGCGCCCTGGAGATCGTGGAGACCCTCACCCCGCGCGCGGCCACCACCGTCAACGCGTCCGCGAACGCGCTGTTCCGGCTCGTGTCTGCCGATGAGGGCACCCCGACGCTTCTGTTCGATGAGATCGACACCGTCTTCGGCCCCAAGGCCGGTGGGAACGAAGAGGTGCGCGGGTTCCTCAACTCCGGCTACCGGCGCGGCGCCACATCGCTGCGCTGCTTCGGTGACGGCTCCGACCAGAAGGCGGGTTTCCTCCCGTCGTTCTGCGCGGTCGCGATGGCCGGACTCGGGTCGCTGCCGGACACGATCCTGACCCGCTCGGTCATCATCCGCATGCGCAAGAAGGCCCCCAACGAGAAGTGCGAGCCCTATCGGCGCCGCCTCCACGAGAAGCAGGGCCACGCCCTCCGGGACCGGCTCGCGGAGTGGACAGCCACCCTGCACGATCAAGTGGAGGAAGCCTGGCCCGAGATGCCCGAAGGCGTCGTCGACCGGCCGGCCGACGTGTGGGAGCCGCTGCTCCAGGTCGCAGACGCGGCCGGCGGAGACTGGCCCGAGCGCGGGCGGGCGGCATGCCTCGCGCTCATCAAGGCCGCCAGCGTCGGAGACAAGGCCTCCCTCGGCGTGCGACTGCTGACCGATCTACGCGACCGCGTCTTCCGCGGCGCCGACCGGATGCCCACCGCCGCCATCCTCGAAGTCCTCCTCTCCCTCGACGACTCCCCCTGGGACGACATGAGCGAGGACGGACAGAGTGCCAAGCCCCTCAACTCTCGCCGCCTGGCAACCCTCCTGAGCCAGTACATGAAGCCCGACGACACCCCCATCAAGCCCAAGGGAGTCCGCGTCGGCAGTTCCACGCCCAAGGGCTACTACGCGGAAGACCTCCAGGACGCCTGGAACCGCTACTGCCCCCCGGACCCCCAGAAATCCGCAACATCCGCCACAGCCGCAACATCGCAGGTCAGCGGGGGTGAATCTGTGGCGGAAGACCCCTCCGAGACCCGCCACATGCTCACGGAATCCGACACACGCACCCTCCGCAGCGTCGGCTGACCAGCCACACCCGATGGGGGTCTCCACGCCGGCGTGTGGCGACCCCTATCCGCAACAGAAACGGCATCCGCCACAGATTCGAGCCGCTGACCTGCAATGTTGCGGTGTGGCGGATGTTGCGGATTCCCAGAAGGCCAGAGACGAGGAGACGCAACGATGGCTCGCCCCCAGATGCTCAAGCTCCCCGAAGTCCTCGACGAAATCGGCATGAGCCGCGCCGCCTTCGACCGCATGCGCGCCCGCGGCAAGGCCCCTCGCATCCGCAAGCTCCCCAACGGCCAGATCCGCGTCAGCCGCGCTGACCTGGACGCGTGGTGGGAGCTCTGCGAAGAGTCCGCCGCCTAGTTCACCCACTTTCACAGGGGCCCGCGCTGAGCGCGGGCCCCTCCTTCTGTTTGGAGAGCGATGCTCACGTACGACGTCGACGTCTGGTCCATTCGCAAGCGCGCCGGCCGACCGAAACCGTGGGAACTGCGCTGGCGTGTTGGTGAGCGCCCACACTCCCGGAGTTTCAAGCTCAAGCCGCAGGCGGACGGGCGGCGCGCGGAGTTGATGGCCGCCCTTCGTGACCAGCAACAGTTCGACGAGGAAACGGGGCTCCCCGCAAGCGAGTTGGCAGCCCGAAACTCCCCCTCCTGGTACGAGCACGCGACGGCGTACGTCCTTATGAAGTGGCCGCAGGCTGCCGCAAAGCATCGCGCGAGCATCGCGGAATCGCTCGCCGTCGTCACCCCTGCGCTCGTCACCACCCGCAGAGGAGCCCCCAAGCAGGCAGTCTTGCGTACCGCGTTGTACCAGTGGGCGTTCCGTGCCGTCCGCTCTCCGGAGGGGCCCTGGGTATCCCGGCACACGGTAGAGGAACCGCCGGAGGACGTTCGCTCAGCTTTGGAATGGCTCGCTACTCACTCCATCAAGGTCAAGGCCCTGGAGGACCCGGCGCTCCTTCGTCCGGCTCTGGAGGCTCTGTCGCTTCGCCTAGACGGTAGGAAGGCTGCCGAGAACACGGCCAGGCGCAAGCGCATGGTGCTGAGCAACGTCCTGCGATACACGGTGGAGGAGAAGGGCCTCCTGTCCGCCAACCCTCTTCCTCGTGTTGACTGGACGCCGCCCGAGAGCGATGACGAGATTGACTTCCGGTACGTGCCAGATCCGGTTCTAGCGCGGGCCCTTCTCGGAGCCGTGCGCGATTCCGGTCCCCGGGGCCAGCACCTTCACGCGTTCTTTGGGTGCCTGTACTACGCGTCGATGCGGCCGGGCGAGATCGTCGCTCTGAAAGCGTCGGACTGCACTCTGCCGCCCAACACCCCGGCAGCTGTGAAGGAATGGGGCGAGCTTCTGCTCGGGGAGAGCCGTCCGGAGGTCGGCGGCGGGTGGACAGACGAGGGCACGTCTTACGAGACCCGCGGACTCAAGCGACGGAAACGCGGCGCGACGCGGACCGTACCGATCCCTCCCGTCCTTGTGCACCTACTCCGCGAGCACATCACCCGCTACGGCACTGCTGATGACGGACGCTTGTTTCGGGCTTCCCGGGGCGGAAGGGTCCCGTCGACCGAGTACTGCGACATGTGGGAGAAGGCCCGGAAGAAGGTTCTGACTCAAGGTGAGATCACGTCCGATCTCGCGGCCGTGCCTTACTCGTTGCGTCATGCCGGCGTATCCCTGTGGATCAAATCCGGGGTAGACCCGGCGGAAGTCGCCGCCCGGGCCGGCCACAGCATCGCGGTGCTTTACCGCTTCTACGCGAAGATCCTCAAGGGCGGGCAAGAGCACTCCAACGACCTGATCTCCCGCGCGCTCGATGAGGGCACGCCCTCCTGATCCTGGCCCACGTGTGGCCCACGAGCACTGGTCAGAGGTGGTGTAGAGGCGAGGAAGGGTGAGGAAGGCTGCACGCAGAAGGGGTGCCCCTCCGGAGAGTGGCACCCCTTCTGACCTGCAAGTGTCTGACCAGCTACGCGGTGGGTGTGGGATTTGAACCCACGGTGACTCGCGCCACGACGGTTTTCAAGACCGTTCCCTTAGGCCGCTCGGGCAACCCACCCCGCGCCACGGAAGCCGTACGGCTGCGATCCGATGGCGCGGGACCAGGGTAGCGGGTTCGGCGGCGGGGTCCGTCAGCTGTCGCCCTTGCGCTCGCCCAGCGTCACCTCGGTCGTGCGCTCCTTGCCGTCGCGGGTGTAGGTGAGCTTCACCGTGTCGCCCGGCTTGTGCGTCCAGATCTGACCGATCAGCGTCGGGCCGGAGTCGATCACCGTGTCGTCGAGCTTCGTGATGACGTCGCCGGGCTTGAGGCCCGCCTTGGCCGCCGGACCGTTCGGCGTGACGGCCGCGGAGCCGCTCGCGCCCTGCTCGGTGATCTTCGCGCCGCCGGTGCCCTCCTCCAGGGAGACCGAGGCACCGATCACCGGGTAGACGGGCTCGCCGGTCCTGATCAGCTCCTGGGCGACCGTCTTGGCCTGGTTGATCGGGATGGCGAAGCCGAGACCGATCGAGCCGGCCTGGCCCGAGCCGCCCAGACCGCCGCTGGAGGCGGACTGGATGGCCGAGTTGATGCCGATCACGTTCCCGTTGCCGTCGAGGAGCGGGCCGCCGGAGTTGCCCGGGTTGATCGAGGCGTCGGTCTGCAGGGCGCTCATGTACGAGGCCTTGCTGCTGCCCGAGCCGTCGCTGGAGGCGACCGGGCGGTCCTTCGCCGAGATGATGCCGGTGGTCACCGTGTTCGACAGGCCGAAGGGCGCGCCGATCGCGATCGTCGAGTCGCCGACGGCGACCTTGTCCGAGTCGCCGAGGGTGAGCGGCTGGAGGTTCTTCGGCGCGTTCTTGAGCTTGATGACGGCGACGTCGTAGCCCTGCGCGTGGCCGATCACCTCGGCGTCGTACTTCTTGCCGTTCGAGAACGTCGCCGACAGCTTGCCGCCGTCGACGGCCTCCGCCACCACGTGGTTGTTGGTGAGGATGTGGCCTTCCTTGTCGTACACGAAGCCGGTACCGGTGCCACCCTCCCCGTCATTGCCCTCGGCCTCGATGGTGACCGTGCTGGGCAGCGCCTTGGCGGCCACGCCCGCGACGGTGCCCGGGTCGCGCTTCAGGTCGGCCGGGTTCGAGGCGGAGACCGTCGTCGAGCCGGTGCCCGAGCCGTCGTTCCGCTCCGCCGCCCAGTAGCCGACGCCGCCGCCGACGATGCCCGCGATCAGCGCGGCCGCGATGATGCCGCCGACCAGACCGCCGCGCCGGCCGCCGGGCTTGGGCTGCGGCTGCTGGTAGGAGGCGCCCCACGACGAACCGCCGCCACCGCCCGACGCGTACGCCGGCACGGCCGGCGGCGGCGGGGGCGGCCACTCGCCGGCCGGAGCGGGCCCGGCGGGCCCGGCGGAACCGGGCGCCCCGTGCTCACCGGGGTGCGCGCCGGGCGCACTCTGGTGCGCGGCCGCGCCTCCGTGGGCCACCGTGTCGTACCCGGTGCCCTGGGGGGCCGACGGCGCGGGCCCGGCCGGAGCCGGTGCGGGAGCAGCGGGAGCGTCCACCGGCACGGGAGGTGCGGACGGTGCCGGGGGGACCGCAGTGCCCTCGTTCTCGGTGCTCACAGCTTTCTCTCCTCGATCCACGGCTGTCGTCGCCGACTCGGCTGCATGACCGCCCGATCTTCCTCGGGCTGTTTCGATCCGCTTCGATCTCTACAGCGGACCCCGGGGGGCCCGCGTCACGCTTCGTTCCGGCATGGTCCTGTCACGGTCCGGTTGTGCAGTTGTACGCGGTCAGCTTTTCCCACGCGGCGTCAGGGCACCATAAGACGTTCCTGTGCGTCCGAGGCCATCCTTTATGCCGGGCGAAACGGACGCATCCGCTAGGCCGAACTTTCTCGTCGGCCCGCCCCGCGGTGGCACCATGACGCGGTGACCCACGCACGACAGCAACGCATCCAGGTCATCGCCCACCGCGGTGCCTCGCAGGACGCCCCCGAGCACACACTGGCCGCATACAAGAAGGCGATCGAGGACGGTGCCGATGCCCTCGAATGCGACGTGCGGCTCACGGCGGACGGACACCTCGTCTGCGTGCACGACCGTCGCGTCAACCGTACGTCCAACGGCCGCGGAGCGGTCTCGGCCCTGGAACTGGCGGATCTCGCCGCCCTCGACTTCGGCTCCTGGAAGGACCGGGAGGAGGGCCCGGACTGGGCGGGCGGCGCGGCCGACACCTCGGTGCTGACCCTGGAGCGGCTCCTGGAACTGGTCGCCGACGCGGGCCGCCGAGTGGAGCTGGCCATCGAGACGAAACACCCCACGCGGTGGGCGGGCCAGGTCGAGGAGCGGCTGCTGCTCCTGCTCAAGCGGTTCGGCCTGGACGCCCCCGTACCGGACGAGCCCTCTCCTGTACGGGTGATGAGCTTTTCGGCGCGATCTTTGCTGCGCGTACAGGAGGCGTCGCCGACGCTGCCGACGGTCTACCTGATGCAGTTCGTCTCGCCGCGCCACCGCGAGGGCCGCCTCCCCAAGGGCGTGCCGATCGCGGGTCCCGGCATCCGGATCGTGCGCAACCACCCCGGGTACATCGAGAAGCTCACGCGCGCGGGTCACCAGGTGCACGTCTGGACGGTGGACGAGCCGGAGGACGTGGACCTCTGCGTCCGCCTCGGCGTCGACGCCATCATCACCAACCGCCCCGCGGCCGTTCTGCGGCAACTCGGCAGGGGCTGAATCCGGTCACCTTTACCCAGGTCGTCACAGGGAGTGCACCGGCGCGTTCGGTCCGTATTCGATCGTTACGAGTGCGTCACCGAGCGTGGATTGGCCGGTTTCCGGTCCAGTCCATTGGGGCATTCACACCGTGGCGTGGGGCAAAGGAGGTCTCGGGGGTGGCGTTGGTGGTGGCACAGGAGGTGCCCGCGTCGTCGAGCATGGCCGTACCCCATGGCCCTGCGGGCGTGGGCGAAGCAAGACACCGGATGCGTGCGCAGCTACGCAGCAGCGGTGTGTCGGAGACGGTCATCGACGATGCGGTTCTGATCCTTTCCGAACTGCTCAGCAATGCCTGCCGGCACGGCAGGCCGCTCGGCGAGGACTTGGCCGGCGACGGGGACGTACGGGCCGCGTGGCGGGTGGACGACCGCGGCTGCCTGACGGTCGAGGTCACGGACGGCGGCGGCCCGACCCGCCCGGTTCCGGCCACACCGTCGGTCACCGCGCACGGCGGCCGCGGGCTCAACATCATCACGGCGCTCGCGGACGACTGGGGCGTGCGGGACGACGCCCGCGGCGAGGTCACCGTCTGGGTGGTCGTGCACAAGGACGTGCACGCGGAGGCGGCCGCGCACCGCCGGGACGACTTCGCCACGCGCATCGGCGCGCCGGCGGTCACGGACCTCGCGGGCCTGGACTTCGCGGACGCCTTCGACGACCTGGGCTGAATCAGGCTCGTGGGCCGCCCACTTGGGCCGAATCCCACCCTTGTCAGTACGAGCGGCTAGGCTCGCGCCCGTACGTACGAGAGCCGTATCCGGGAGACACCCAAGATGGCCAAGAAGCGCCCCCAGCCCAAGGGCAAGCCGCACGTCACCGACGGAGAGGTCCCGGTCGTCGGCGCGCGTGAGCCCTGCCCCTGCGGCAGCGGCCGCCGCTACAAGGCCTGCCACGGCCGAGCCGCCGCGCACGCGGTGACCGAGCTCGTGCAGCGCCCCTTCGAGGGCCTCGCGGGCGAGGGCGACTGGGTCGCTCTGCGTGAGCTCGTGCCCGCCGCGACCGTCGAGCTGCCCCTGAAGGACGGGTTGCCGGAGGGCGTCCCGTCGGTCACCCTCGCCACGGTGCTGCCCATGGCGTGGCCCGCGCTGCGCCGCGAGGACGGCTCGGTCCTCCTCGGCCTGCAGAACGACACGCCGTCCGGCGACATCAGCCGCGACCTGGCCGACACCCTGCAGCGCGCCCTGGAGGCGGAGCCGGGCAATCCGGTGCAGGCCCGCCGCGCCCCCGCGGACGGTCCGCGCCTGCAGGACGTGCTCGACCCGAAGGGCACTTTCGAGCCGGTCGTGCACACGGGCTTCGAGTTCTGGGTCCCGGACTCGGAGAACGCGTCGGGTGACGTCGCCGCTTCCCTGGAGCGGGCCAACGCCGCGGCGATCCCGACCGTCAAGCTCTCCGGCGTGGAGAGCGCCTACTGGTGCGAGACCCCGGAGAAGAACCACCTGCGGTGGGTCATGCCGCACCCGGAGGAGAAGCTCCTCGACGCGCTCGCGCGACTGCACGCGGCGGGCGCCTCGTCGCTGGGCGAGGGCACGCGTCTGGTGGGCTCGTTCCGGGCGCACGGCCTGACCGTGCCGGTGTGGGACCTGCCGAGCTCCGTACAGGCGGCGGACATCGAGAAGCCGGCCGCCGAGTTCGCCGAGCGCCTCACCTCCGCGCTGGCCACGGACGCACCGCTGACGGCGGACGAGCGCCGCGCGCGCGGGGGGCTCACCAACCGACAGGTGACGCTCAGCTGACCCACAGCGGACCCCGGGCTGACCGACCGGTCAGCCGCTCAGGACGGTGAGGGCCCCTTCGGAATGGGTGACTCCGGTCACAACTCCCAGTAGTTGCAGGTAAATCCATGTCCGAATAGAAGAGATCGAATTTGTAAACTGCCGATCTCTTGTTACCGTTCGAGTAGCCCGGTTGCTGGTGCATCCCCCGTCGCCAGCAACCGGGCCCTTTCATGCCCGCGGCCGGACCGGTTCTCCTCAACCCCCGTGCGACGGCGCCGAGTTGCTCCCCGAGCGCAGCAGCAGCGGCGCCTGGGCCCCGGCCGCGTACTCCGCCACCGCCGCGTACCGCGAGAGCTCCTCCCGGGTCCGCTCCCGCGGGGTCTCGCACATCCCCGGCTCATCCTCGGCGCCCAGCGCACAGTTGATCTGCACCGTGCGTCCGCCGGGCGCCATCAGGGTCAGGACGGCGCCCATTTCCGCGCCCGTCGCATTGCGGTAGTAGGTGCGCGCCCAGGTCTCACGCCCCTGGGTGAGCACACACGTCTGTGCCTCGATGCCGTCCGGGGAGGCCAGTTGGGGGCCGCACTGAGCGGCGGTGGCCAGCCCCAGGCCGAGGCTGTCGAGGAGGGAGGAGCGCCGGGCCCCCGGTGTCGCGGGTTCGTCGTCGACCTTGTCGGCCGCTCCCGCCGGCGCCGACCCGGTCCGCTCGGAGCCCTCGGCCCGCTCCGCCTTCACCGGCACCGCGGGCCCGTCGTCCACAGGCCCCGCGGAGGCTCCCGCCAGCGGCAGCGCGGCGGTGAGCACCACCACGGCGAGGAGTCCGAACAGACGGAGGCGCGAGGCGGGCGGCGCGGCAGGCATGCGCCGAAGATATCGGCGCACACCCCTCACGACGGCTCGCCGCGCGCCCGATACCGCTACAACTCGGGCGCGCTCACACCCGTACGAGTGAGGGCGTCCACGACGGCGTCGACCACGGCCTCCACGTCGGGCGCCCAGGGCGCCGACGAACCGGGCAGCGGCGCGCGCTCCCAGCGGACCTGGCCCGCGCCCGTCGCCGACGGCGGCAGGGCGATGTATCCGCCCTCACCGTGGAAGCGCAGCGAGCCGGGCACGAAGTCCTGCGCGTACAGGAGCTCGCCGAGCTGCTCCATGGAGTACGGCGCCACGAGGATGAACAGTCGCTCCCGGTTCGCGATGACCGGGCCGAGACGGACGTCGGCGCGCTCGAGTGCGGCGAGCGCGCGGGCGCCGGCGACGGCCGGCAGGCTCACGGCGCAGGGCGCGCGCCCTCCGGAGGACCCGGACGGGGCACCGGTGGCGAGCACGACGGGCGCGCTCGGCCGCTTGGTCCACCACCAGCGGACCATGCGCTCGTCGGTCGTCGCGGCGAGCAGCCCCGGGTCGAAGGGGTGCGCGCCGGGCACCGTGCACTCCGGGTCGGGGCAGGCACAGCGGACGCCGTCACGACGGCCTCCCGCCTCGAGCCCTATGCCCGGCAGTACCGGCCACTGCCACGCTGTCGCGAACGTGAGGGCCGCGCTGAGCAGGTCAGACTTCCCGTTGTCACGCCTGGACAGGAGCCTGCGTCGCCTTCCGAGGATCTCGCGCATGAGCGCTCGTTCCTTTCCGTTGACCGAAGAGAACGCTGTGGGCCACATCACACCATGTGTCGATCAGTCACTGCGCGTACGTGCTGGAGCGCCCGACCTCAGCCTGAACCGTCGGCCCGAGGCAGGGGGAACCCCTATAGTCCGGGCGCTTGCTGTGTCCTTTAAAAGCCTGGCGTGGGGTGGCGACGCCTGGCGTTTGCCGTCCCGCGTATTTCTCGCCGCCTCCCCCACGGGAGGATGGGGCACGGTCGTCGATGGTTATGACGCCCGGGTCCGTCACCAGGTTCCGGGTGGATCCCAACTGCCCCTGGTCTTCACCGAGTACGTACCCATCGCGGCCGCTATGACGCTCCGTCGAACAATGCCAGTCGACCGCAATATGCCGCTCCCTCAGTCAGTTTTTGGCCAAGTTGGAACGGCTCGGCACGAACGAGATCACCATGGGATCGAACGGGAGAACAGAGATCGCATTACCGCAGAAGCCACTTGAGCACCACGGACACCAGGAATCCCAGCAGGACAATGCTGGACATCTCCTCTCCAGTGCGTGTACATGTGGAGACATTGCTGGCGGCGCAGAGCTGATAAGGCTGACATGGGGGTTTGCGATGCTATTGAGCAATATGCACCGGCCGGAAAGCCGGAAGCCATGACAACCCCACGCCTGCCGAAAGTGGCTG
>NZ_JAMOLN010000168.1 GCF_024448165.1 Streptomyces longispororuber | reverse complement strand
GGGTGGGGCGGCGCTGACCCGGGCGTATGTGGAGCAGGATCTGCACGAGATCTACGAGGGCGAAGTCCGCTATGCGCGGGACGCGTTCGAGGGTCTGCGGTTGATGGACGCGTTGATCGCGGTCAAGCGCGGCGTGCCCGGCGCCACCCTCCCCGAACTCAAGCAACGCCGCGTACCCAAGCGGGAGTTGGTCCTCGAAGAGCCGCAGGACGTCGGCCGTTCGGACGTCGCCGTCGACAATCCGGTCCCCGAGCCGCCGTTCTGGGGCACCCGCGTCATCAAGGGCATCCAGCTCAAGGAGTACGCCTCCTGGCTCGACGAGGCCGCGCTGTTCAAGGGCCAGTGGGGGCTCAAGGGCGACACCATCGAGAGCGAGGGCAGGCCGCGGCTGCGCATGTGGCTCGACCGGCTGCGCACGGAGAACCTGCTGGAAGCGGCCGTGGTCCACGGCTACTTCCCCTGTGTGTCCAAGGGCGACGACCTGATCATCCTGGACGACGTGGGCAATGAGCGGACCCGGTTCACCTTCCCCCGCCAGCGCCGCGGCCGCCGCCTCTGCCTGGCCGACTTCTTCCGCCCCGAGGAGTCGGGGGAGACCGACGTGGTCGGCCTCCAGGTCGTCACGATGGGGTCGCGGGTCGGCGAGGCGACCGCCGAGCTGTTCGCGTCCGACTCCTACCGCGACTACCTCGAACTGCACGGCCTGTCCGTCCAGTTGGCCGAGGCGCTCGCCGAGTACTGGCACGCCCGCGTCCGCACCGAACTCGGCATCGCCGGCAGCGATCCGGCCGCGATGGACGGCATGTTCCGCACCGAGTACCAGGGCTGCCGCTACTCGCTCGGCTACCCGGCCTGCCCCGACCTGGAGGACCGCGCGAAGATCGCCGAGCTGCTCCGGCCGGAGCGGATCGGCGTCCAGCTCAGCGAGGAGTTCCAGCTCCACCCCGAGCAGTCCACCGACGCGATCGTGATCCACCACCCCGAGGCGAGCTACTTCAACGCGGGAGGCCGTGCATGACGACGTTCTCCTTCGAGTTCTTCCCGCCCAGGACGGCCAAGGGCGAGCAGTCCCTGTGGCAGGCCGTCCGCCGAATCGAACCGCTCGCCCCCGACTTCGTGTCCGTCACCTACGGCGCCGGTGGCTCCTCGCGCGAGCGCACCATCGACGTCACCAAGCGGATCGTGGCCGAGACGACGCTGCGCCCCGTGGCGCACCTGACGGCCGTCGGCCACTCGGTCGCCGAACTGCGCCGCATCATCGGTCAGTACGCGGACGCCGGGGTGCGCGACGTCCTCGTCCTGCGCGGCGACCCGCCCGGCGACCCCAAGGGGCCGTGGACCGCGCACCCGGACGGCTACACCCACGCCTATCAACTCGTCGAACTGGTGAGGTCGTTGGGGGAGTTCACCATCGGCGTCGCGGCCTTCCCCGAGAAGCACCCGCGATCCCCGGACTGGGACAGCGACATCCGGCACTTCGTGGCCAAGTGCCGCGCGGGCGCCGACTACGCCATCACCCAGATGTTCTTCGACGTGGAGGACTACCTGCGGCTGCGCGACCGGCTCGCCGCCGCCGGCTGCACGACCCCGGTCATCCCGGAGATCATGCCGGCCACCGACGCCCGCCAGATCCGGCGGTTCGCCGAACTCTCCGACGCCGCCTTCCCCGAGGACCTGGCCCACCGCCTCGAAGCCGCCCGCGAACGGCCCGACGACGCGTACCGGATCGGTGTCGACCACGCCACCGCCATGGCGGAGCGACTGCTCGCCGAAGGCGCCCCCGGCCTGCACTACATCACGCTCAACAGGTCCACCGCGGCCCTGGACATCCACCGCAACGTACTGAACAGCTCAAGGAGCCTTCATGTCAGCTGAGTTCACCGACTTCAAGGTCGCCGATCTCTCCCTCGCCGAGTTCGGCCGCAAGGAGATCACGCTCGCCGAGCACGAGATGCCCGGGCTGATGTCGATCCGCAAGGAGTACGCCGCCGCCCAGCCGCTGGCCGGCGCCCGGATCACCGGCTCCCTCCACATGACGGTGCAGACGGCCGTCCTCATCGAGACGCTCGTCGCGCTGGGCGCCGAGGTCCGCTGGGTCTCCTGCAACATCTTCTCCACCCAGGACCACGCCGCCGCGGCCATCGCCGCCGCCGGGATTCCCGTCTTCGCCTGGAAGGGCGAGACCCTGGAGGAGTACTGGTGGTGCACCGAGCAGGCGCTGACCTGGCCCGGCCAGACCGGCCCGAACATGATCCTCGACGACGGCGGTGACGCCACCCTCCTCGTCCACCTGGGCGTCGAGCGGCAGAAGACCGGCAAGCTGCCCGAGGCGTCCAACGAGGAAATGGCCGTCGTCCGCGCCCTGTTGGAGAACAGCACGCTCGACTGGACCGCCATCGCCGCCGAGATCCGCGGTGTGACGGAGGAGACCACGACCGGTGTCCACCGCCTGTACGAGATGCAGCGCGACGGCTCCCTCCTCTTCCCCGCGATCAATGTGAACGACGCGGTGACGAAGTCGAAGTTCGACAACAAGTACGGCTGCCGGCACTCGCTGATCGACGGCATCAACCGCGCCACGGACGTCCTGATCGGCGGCAAGACCGCCGTCGTCTTCGGCTACGGCGACGTGGGCAAGGGCTGTGCGGAGTCGCTGCGCGGCCAGGGCGCGCGGGTGATCGTCACCGAGATCGACCCGATCTGCGCGCTGCAGGCGGCGATGGACGGCTACCAGGTGGCGACGCTGGACGAGGTCGTCGACAAGGCGGACATCTTCGTCACGACGACCGGCAACAAGGACATCATCATGGCCTCGGACATGGCCAGGATGAAGCACCAGGCGATCGTCGGGAACATCGGTCACTTCGACAACGAGATCGACATGGCCGGTCTCGCGCAGATCGACGGCATCGTCAAGGACGAGGTGAAGCCGCAGGTCCACACGTGGACGTTCCCGGACGGCAAGGTCCTGATCGTGCTGTCGGAGGGCCGTCTGCTGAACCTGGGCAACGCGACGGGCCACCCGTCGTTCGTGATGTCCAACAGCTTCGCGGACCAGACGCTGGCCCAGATCGAGCTGTTCACCAAGCAGTCCGAGTACCCGGTGGGCGTCTACACCCTGCCCAAGCACCTGGACGAGAAGGTCGCCCGCCTGCACCTGGACTCGCTCGGCGTGAAGCTCACGACGCTCCGCCCCGAGCAGGCCGCGTACATCGGCGTCGAGGTCGACGGTCCGTACAAGCCGGACCACTACCGCTACTGACCCGGAACACGGAACACGGAACACGTGACCGCCGGGGCGCGCTGCCCCGGCGGTCACGTCCGTGCGGTGGCGGGCCGTTACAGCGCCGCCTCCAGCGCACGGCAGGTCTCGTAGTCCGGCAGGATGCCCGCTGCCAGCGCCTGCGCCAGGGTGGGCGCCGCGACGTCACGGTCGGACATCACCGGTTCCACGCCGTTCAGCGCGAGCGGCAGCGCCAGTTCCGGGTCCAGCGGGGAGACGGCGAGCTCGTTCTCCGCCACGTACGGCCCGGACATGAGGTAGACCATCGTGGTGTCGTCCTCCAGCGCGACGAAGGCATGGCCCACGCCGACCGGCAGGTACGTCGACCGGAAGCTTCCCGCCCCGAGCTCGACCGTGTCCCAGGTGCCGAAGGTGGGCGACCCCACCCGCAGGTCGACGACGAAGTCCAGCGCCCGGCCGCGCCCGCAGTACACGTGCTTGGCCATGCCAGGCGGCGTCGCCGTGAAGTGCACGCCGCGCACCACGCCGCGGGCCGACTCGCTCTGGCAGGTCTGGACGACGGGGAACGCGTGCCCGGTCGTCTCCGTGAACCGCGGCTGCTGGAACGTGGTCACGAACAGGCCCCGCCGGTCGGGAAAGACCTCCGGCGTGAACGCGTGGGCGCCCTCGATGGCGAGTTCCGTCATGGTCACCCGGCTCACTCGCCCCACTTCATGTAGATGACCGGCGGCTCGCGGCCGGGCAGCTGGCGCAGCGGACCGCAGTCCAGACCGAAGACCTCCCGCAGCGCGGTCGTCTCACCGGGCCACTTCGGGTGGGCCAGCTCGTCGAACGCGAGGATGCTCCCCTTGGTCAGGTGCGGGCGGATCGCCTCCAGGAGCTCCTTCGTCGGCTGGTGGAGGTCCAGGTCGAAGTAGGCCAGCGCGATGATGGTCTCCGGATTGTCCGCCAGGTACTGCGGAACGGTCTCGCGCACGTCGCCCTGGACGACGAAGGAGCGCTGCGTGTGCCCGAACGGCTCGGACGCCTCGTGCGCCGCCAGCACCTCGCGCAGGTGGTCGACCTCGTTCTCCGGCACCGCGAAACGGCCGGCGACCGCACTGGTGCTGACCTTGTCCACGTCCTTGATGTCGTCCGGGAACCCGGTGAACGTGTCGAAGCCGATGATGCGGCGCAGCGAGTTGTACGGCTCGTAGATGCTGCGCAGCGCCGTCAGCGTGGCCAGGTGGCGGCCGTGCAGCACGCCGAACTCCATGACGACGCCCGGGACCTCGGGCAGCATCCGGTACAGCGCGTCCATGGAGAGCAGGTCGGCGAGCTGGTGGCGGCGCAGATAGACGGGCAGGTTGTCGATCAGGTACTGGGGCGGGATGGGGGTGTCGACGAGAAGCTTCGTGAGCCGCTCACGCGCGTCGCGTTCCTGGTCCGACTCGTGGGGGACGATGTGCGGATCGGTGAATCCGTCCTTGGCCATGAGAAGGCTGTTCCTTTCGCCGGTGGGTCAGAAAAGCCGGAGCGTGTGCACGGCGATGCCGGTGTCCCCCGGGCGAGTTGGGGGTGATCGCTCCGTCGTACCGTCCCACGGGGCGGTACGACGGAACAGCCGCGTCAGTCGCGGATCGATCCGTTCTCCAGGCACACTGTGCGCCCGGTGAACCGCCGCTCCAGCATCCGGTCGTGCGAGACGACGACCAGCGCTCCCCGGTAGTGCGACAGGGCCTCTTCGAGGTCCTCCACCAGCGCCGGCGACAGGTGGTTCGTCGGCTCGTCGAGCACCAGCAGGTCGGCGGGCTCGTGCAGCAGCCGGGCCAGGGCCAGCCGCCTGCGCTGGCCGACGGAGAGCCCGGCCACCGACGTCGCCAGGTCCGACGGCCGGAAC
This sequence comes from Streptomyces longispororuber, assembly GCF_024448165.1. GTDB lineage: Bacteria > Actinomycetota > Actinomycetes > Streptomycetales > Streptomycetaceae > Streptomyces > Streptomyces longispororuber_A. Next base: position 19,300 of record NZ_JAMOLN010000168.1, on the reverse strand, counting down.
AGCCCCAGGCCGAGCAGCGCCCCGCGGTGCCCCTCGACGTCGCCGGGCAGGCCCGCCTGGAACGCGTCGAGGAGACTGGCGTCCGGGTCGGTGACCGTCGTCTCCTGCGGCAGCCAGCCGGTGCGCGCCGGACGGGCGGCGGTGCCCCGGTCCGGCTCCAGATCACCGACCAGCACCCGCAACAGGGTCGACTTCCCCGCCCCGTTGGGCCCGGTGATCAGGACGCGCTCGCCCGGACCCACCTCGAAGTCCGGTACGTGCAGCCGCCCGGCCACCTCGACCCGGTGCAGCCCGGCGGCCACCGGGGTGCCCGTCGCCGCGTCACCGCCCTGGATGCGGGCCGCGAAGCGCATCGGCCGGGGCGGGCGGGGGACCGGGTTCTCCTCCAGGCGGCGCAGTCGCTCCTTCGCGTTGCGCACCCGCGCGGAGATCTGCTTCTCCACGCTGCGCTGGTGCCGGCCGTTGGTCCGGTCGGCGTTGGCCCGCGGCCCGGCCGCCGCGTGGCTCGCCGCGGCCCGCGTCAGTTCGCGCTGCCTGGCCAGGTCCTCCTGCCACTCCTGGTGCTGCTGCTCCAGGCGCAGCCGCAGCGCGGCCTTCGCCTTGAGGTAGCCGGAGTAGCCGCCGCCGTGCCGGTGCACCGTGCGCCGCTCGCCGTCCACGTCCCACAGCGCGGTGGCCACCCGCTCCAGGAAGACCCGGTCGTGGGAGATGACGAGGATGCTGCCGCGGTGGGCGCGCAGATGCTCCTCCAGCCATTCCAGGGCGGCCCGGTCCAGATGGTTCGTGGGCTCGTCGAGCAGCATCAACTGGGGCGCGGCCGCCAGGACGCAGGCCAGGCCGAGGCGGGCCTGCTCCCCGCCCGACAGGCTGCCGAGCCGCCGCGTGGTGTCCACGGCCGCCAGACCGAGGCCGTGCATCGCGGCCTGCACCCGGGCGTCGGCCGCGTAGCCGTCCCGCGCCTCGAACGCCTCCGTGAGGTCGCCGTACTCGGCGAGCAGGTCCGCCAGTTCGTCGTCGGACGCCTCGGCCATGGCCGCCTCGCAGCGGCGCAACGCGCGCTCCAGGGCGCGCAGTTCCGCCAGGGCGTGGTCGATGGCGTCCCGCACCGTGTCGTCGGGCGCCAGCTCGGGGGTCTGCGGCAGATAGCCGGTGCCGCCCGGCGCCCGCACCAGGACCCGGCCGTCGTCGGGCTTGTCGACCCCCGCGATCAGCCGCAGGAGGGTCGTCTTGCCCGATCCGTTCTCCCCGATGACGCCGATGCGCTCACCGAGGGCGACGGACTGGTGCACCCCGTCAAGGAGCCGGCGGGTGCCGCGGGAATGCCCGACGTCGTCCAGGACCACCTGGAACGCAGCGGAGTTCGCCGTCGAGTGGACAGCCGTATTCGTGAAAGAGGAGTCATGCATGGATTCGCACGCCGTTTCGTCCGTAGGTCCGCAGAAGTCGACCGGAGCGGGCACACTGCTCGAACGGGAGGGAGGCAGGCTTGAGCCGCAGTGGAGCACCACTTGAGGACCACTGGAGGATCGCCGGAAGACCGCTGGAGAAGCGGTACGGCCGTGCCTGGGAACGCCCGGAGCAGAACTGCCCGTGGGACGGCGTCAGATGTAGTAGTAGCCTGCGGCGGCGAAAGTGAGAATCACACAAAAGACCTTAGCAGAGCCTTTTGCGCAGGTGAGGCGAGTGGCCGCTGGGAATCGGACAAGATCCGGTGGTTTTCGGCTGTTGTCGGCGGCACTTCTCGGGAATCGACGGCTGTGGTTAGTGTCTGCGAATACGCCGTAGCACCGAAAAGAGTACTCAGTCATGCCCCGTCACCACATCGCGATGGTCGGCAGCCCCATCGTCAGCCACGTTCTGCCCGGCATCGAGGTCATCCGTGAACTCGTCGCGCGAGGACACCGGGTGACGTACGCCGCCGACCCCGTCGTCGCCGACCTGATCACCGCCACCGGTGCCGAATTCGTCCCCGTCACCACCACCCTGCCCGTCGCCGACAACAACTGGCCGACGGACCCGATCGCGGCGATGACCCTCTTCCTCGACGACGCGGTGCAGACGCTCACCCAGCTGCACGCGCACTACGACGAGGACCCCGCCGACCTCTACCTGTACGACATCGGGTCGTACGCGGGCCGGGCGCTCGCCGAGTCGCAGGGCCGCCCCCTCGTCCAGCTCTCCCCGACGTTCGTCGCGTGGAAGGGCTACCAGGAGCAGGTAGGCGACCAGCTGATGAAGCTGCCGGGTGCGGACGCGTACCGGGAGAAGTTCGCGTCCTGGCTGGCCGGGAACGGGGCGACCACCCTGGACGTCGACGCGTTCAGCGGGATGCCCGCCCGCACCGTCGCCCTGATCACGAAGGCCATGCAGCCCAACGCCGACCAGGTCGACACCGACGTGGTGACCTTCGTCGGCCCGTGCCTGGGGGACCGCTCCGACCAGGGCGGCTGGACCCGCCCCGCCGACGCGGAGAACGTGCTGCTGGTCTCCCTCGGCTCCGCCTACACCCACCAGGTGGAGTTCTACCGCCAGTGCCTGGCCGCCTTCGGCGACCTGGCGGGCTGGCACGTCGTCCTCCAGATCGGCAAGCAGACCGACGCCGCGGAACTGGGCGATGTCCCAGCGAACGTCGAGGTGCACAACTGGGTGCCGCAGCTGGCGATCCTGGAGCAGGCCGACGCCTTCGTCACCCACGCCGGGATGGGCGGGAGCAGCGAAGGGCTCTACACGGGCGTGCCGATGATCGCCGTACCGCAGGGCGCCGAGCAGTTCGGCAACGCCGACCAACTCGTCGCGCTCGGAGTGGCCCGGCGCATCGACACCGCCGACGCCACCGCCGACGCGCTGCGCACCGCGCTCCTGGAGCTCACCGGCGACCCGGAGGTCCGCCGCCGCTCCGCCGAGCTGCGCGCCGAACTGCTCGCCGAGGGCGGGACCCGGCGGGCCGCCGACCTCGTCGAGAGCGCCCTGGGCTAGCGGGCCGGCGGGAGAGCGGGGGAGAGGCTCGTGGACCGGGTCCGGATGGGCGTCCTGGGCTGCGCGGACATCGCCTGGCGGCGGATGCTCCCCGCGCTCACCGCCCACCCCTCGGTCGAGGTCGTGGCGGTCGGCAGCCGGGATCCGGCCAAGGCCGCCGCGTTCACCGGGCGATTCGGCGGCGAACCGGTGACCGGGTACGAGGCCGTCCTCGACCGGTCCGACGTGGACGCCGTCTACGTCCCGCTGCCGCCCTCCCTCACCGCCGACTGGACCCGGCGCGCCCTGCGGCAGGACAAGCACGTCCTGTCCGAGAAACCGCTGACGGGCAGCGCCCGGGAGGCGGCGGGGCTGCGGGACCTCGCCCGGGCCCGCGGCCGCGTGCTGTTCGAGAACTACATGTTCCTGTGCCACCCCCAGCACCGGCTGGTCGACGACCTGCTCGCCGCCGGACGGATCGGCCGGCTCCGGTCCCTGACCGCCGAGTTCACCATCCCCGGCAAACCGGCCGACGACATCCGCCACCGCCCCGACCTCGACGGCGGCGCGCTCACCGGCATCGGCGGCTACCCCCTGCGCACCGCCCTGCGCTACCTCGGACCCGGCCTCGACGTGGTCGGCGCGCTCCTCCGGCCTGATCCGCACACCGGCGTCGACACCGACGGGGCAGCGCTGCTCACGGCGGCCGACGGCACGCCGGCCCAGGTCGCCTTCGGCCTGCGGCACGCCTACCGCGGCCGATACGAGCTCACCGGCTCCGAGGGACACATCACCGTGCCCCGCGCCTATACGCCGCCCGCGGACCACCCCGCCGTGATCCACCTCGAACGGGACGGCGTCCGCGAGGAGTTGACCGTGCCCCCGCACGACCAGTTCCGCTCCGTGGTGACGGACTTCGTCGAGGGCATCCGCTCGGGCGCCCCGGCCCGGTCAACCCTCGCGGGTGAGGCGTTGGTGGAGCAGGCCCGGCTGGTCGAGGCCGTCCGCGCCGCCGCCCGGCGCGGGCGCTGACGCGGTCGCTACAACGTCGTCCACGGCCCGGCGCAGCGGCACCTCGGGCCGCCACCCCGTCACGTCGCGGAACAGCGAGGAGTCGACGTCCAGGTCACGGAAGTCGCCGGTCTCCGCGTACGCGGGCGGCTCCACCGACAGCACCGGTACGGGCGGGCCCCCGGTGTGCCGGGCGGCGCTGTCGGCGATGGCCCGGAACAGGTCGCCGAGCGCGACGGCGTGGCCGCCCACCGCGCAGGCGCGGCCGTCGAGGTCCGCCGCGTGGTCGAGCGCGAGGGCGAAGGCACGGGCGGCGTCGGCCACGTCGAGGAACTCCCGCCGCACGCTGCCGTCGTGCCACAGGGTGAGCGTCTCGCCGGCCAGGGCCCGGCGGGCCATCGCGGGCGCCACCCCCGCCTCGCTGCCGACCGTGGTGGGCAGCCGCAGCGCGAGACCGCGGACGGCGCCCCGGGCCGTGGCGTCGAGCAACAGCCGCTCGGCCGCCGCCTTGTGCCGGGCGTAGGCGCTGCGCTGCGGGCCGCCGCCGTCCGCCGCCTGGTTGGTGCTGGCCAGCAGCACGACCGGGCCGGGCCCGCCGCCGGGCGGCGCCGCGCAGGCCGCGAGCACGTCCCGCACCAGGCCCACGTTCACCCGCTCCGCCGCGGGGTCCGACGCGGCGGACCGCCACGCACCGCGGCCCGTCATGTGGGCGACCAGATGGATCACCGCGTCGGCGCCGTCGACCGCGGCGGCGACGGCCCCCTCCTCGGTGAGATCGGCCCGCACCACCTCGGTGACCGCCCGGCCGCCCGCCGGCGCGGCGAACGGGCCGCGGGCCACCGCCCGCAGCCGGATCCGCCGGCGGGACAGCTCCCGCAGCACGGCGGAACCGATGTACCCGGAGGCACCCAGGACGACGACCAGCGGTCGGCGGGACGCGTCCCGCCCGGCGCCGGGGGACAGGGGACCGGTCATGGCACTTGCCTCTCTTCATGTCGGGTGGCCCGCACGGCGCGTGGCCTTGGTGGTGCGTGTCGCTCAAGACGCGCTCGGCTGCGGGTCCAGCGTGGGCCGCTGTCCGTGTTCAGGGCCGGGGCGGCGCGGCACAATCGGCCACTGTTCGTCAATTGCCTGGATCTTTGGGGGAGTTGTTCATGCGTGTGCTCATCGCGGCCTTCGCGCACACCTCGCACTTCCATGGCTTCGTGCCGCTCGCGGGGGCCCTGCGTGCCGCGGGGCACGACGTGCGGGTGGCCAGCCAGCCCGGTTTCGCCGACGCGATCACCGGGGCCGGACTGACCGCCGTGCCGGTCGGCGACGACCACCGGCTGCTCGAAGCGATGCAGGAGAAGGGCGCGGAGCTGCAGAAGTACTCCGCCGACATCGACCTGTCCCGCCCCGAGGACTTCGACTGGGACTACCTGTTCAACCTGTACGACCTGTCCGTGCCCTACTTCTACTCGGTGATCAACGACGAGTCGTTCGTCCGGGACCTCGTCGCCTTCGCCCGCGCGTGGCAGCCGGACCTGGTGCTGTGGGAGCCGTACACGTTCGCCGGGGCGATCGCCGCCCGGGCCTGCGGCGCCGCCCACGCCCGGGTGCTCAGCGCCAGCGACCTGAACGCCCACTTCCGCCAGGAGTTCGTGAAGGCGCTCGCCGAACGGCCCGCGGGGCAGCGCCCCGACCCGCTGCGCGACTGGCTGACCGAGGCCGCCGGACGCCACGGGGTGGCGTACGACGAGGAGCTGGTGGTCGGCCAGTTCTCGGTCGACATGCTGCCGGAGCGCTTCCGGCTCGACCTGGGGCTGCCGGCCGAGGGCCTGCGGTACCTGCCGTACAACGGCCGGGCCGTCGTGCCCGACTGGCTGAAGGAGCCGGGGCCGCGGCGCCGGGTGTGCGTGACCACCGGGTCGACCGGGAGCGGCTTCACCGCCGACCCGGAGGTCTTCCACCGCTATCTGACGGTCCTCGCCGAGGTCGACGCCGAACTCGTCGTCACCGCCGACGCCGCCGCCCTGGCGAAGGCCGGGCCGCTGCCGGAGAACGTCCGGGTCGTCGACTTCGCCCCGATGGACGTGCTCCTGGAGGGCTGCTCCGCCGTCGTCCACCACGGCGGCAACGGCACCTGGTCCACGGCCCTCTACCACGGGGTGCCGCAGATCATGGTGCCGTACCTGTGGGACACCGTCCTGCGCGCGCAGCAGACGGCCGCCGCGGGCGCGGGCCTGCACCTGAAGGAGGGCGAGGTGAGCGCCGAGGAGCTCCGCGACGCCGTGGCCCGGGTGCTCGCCGACCCCTCGTTCCTCGACCGGGCCCGCGCACTGCGCGCCGAGGCCCGCGCCGAGCGCAACCCCCAGGACGTGGCCTCCGCCCTGGCGGAGCGCGTCGCGGCCCGCTGAGGCCCGCGCGGCGCGGTCACCTTCCGGTGGCCGCGCCCAGCAGGCCCCGGTGCGCCTCCCAGCCGTCGGCGATGTCCTGCTCCATCTGGTTCAGGCGGGCCGTCACGGCCTGGTCGAAACCGTCGAGGAAGTACTCGTCGCCGGGCCGCGGCTCGATGTGCGGATGACGCTCGACGAACTCGCGGACCACGTCGTGCAGGCTCTTGGACGGCGTGACGCGCCCCGCGATGTAGCGGTCCGCGCCCGCCAGTTCGGGGAACCCCGACTCGCGGTACAGGTAGACGTCGCCCAGCAGGTCGACCTGCACCGCGACCTGCGCGTGCGCGGCGCCCCGCATGGTCTGCGGTGTGATCCGCAGCAGCCTGGTGTCCACTCCGCTGCGCAGGCTCTCCAGGGCGTACCCCAGATCGATGTGCAGTGCGGGGGTGCGCTCCTTCGCGTACGCGGTGAAGTCCCGCAGCGCGTCCCGCAGTTGGGCGCGCTCGGCCTCGGCGAGCGCGCCGTCCGCACGGCCGCTGTAGTCCTCGCGGACCGTCACGAAGTCCAGGGGCCGGCCGGGGGCGTGCTCGTTCAGGTCGGCCACGAAGTCCACCAGGTCCATGAGCCGGTCGGCCCGCCCCGGCAGGATGATGTAGTTGAGGCCGAGCCGCACCGGGGCCTCGCGCCGCTCCCGCTGGGCCATGAACGCCCCAAGGTTGGCGCTGACCCGCCCGAAGGCGCGCGGCTTCGTCGTGGTGGCCTCGTACTCCGTGTCGTTCAGGCCGTACAGCGAGGTGCGGATCGCGTGCAGCGACCACAGGCCCGGCTGGCGCTCCAGGGTGCGGTCGGTGAGCGCGAACGCGTTGGTGTAGAGCGTCATGTCGAGCCCGCGTGCCCCGCCGCGCGCCGCCAGTTCACCGAGGCCGGGGTTGGTCAGCGGTTCGAGGCCGCCGGAGAAGTACACCGTGGACGGCTGGGTGTCGGGCACCTCGTCGATGACGGAGGCGAACATGGCGTTGCCGGCGTCCAGTACCGAGGCGTCGTAGCGGGCGCCGGTGACGCGGACGCAGAAGTGGCAGCGGAACATGCAGGTCGGCCCCGGGTAGAGGCCGACGCTGTAGGGGAACGCCGGGCGTCCGTGCACCACCGCGTCGAGCGCGCCCGTCCGTTCCAGCGGCAGGATGGTGTTGGTCCAGTACTTCCCCTCCGGGCCCCGCTCGACGGCCGTGCCGAGTTCGGGGACGCGGTGGAAGTGGCCGAGCAGGGTCGCGAAGGCCGCCCGGTCCACGCCCAGCAGGTGCCGGGCCTGCTCCAGGGTGGTGAACGGATGGGAGCCGTAGCGCACGGCCAGGTCGACGAGGTGCTCGGCGCGCTCCCGCGCTCCCTCTCCGGTGTCGCCGATCTCGGCGAGGCGGGAGCGCAGGGCGCGGATCGCCGCGGCGCGGTCGCCGCCGGGACGTGCCACGTCTTCGATCGCCTGCGCGGGCGTGACCGCTTGGGCGGTGTCCACGAGAACTGTTACCTCCGGGTCGGACGTCGGACCGATGGCGCTCATGCGGGCACTGCCTGCGCCCACATCGCCTCGATCTGCTCGCCGCGCTCGGCGGCGAGCCGGATGATGCTGCACACCCGGCGGATGTCCTCGGAGGACACCGAGGGGCCGGTGGGCAGCGCGAGCACCTGCTCGGACAGGCGCTCGGTGTGCTCGAGCCGGAGCGGGGGATCGGTCCGGTAGGCGGGCATCAGGTGGCAGGGCGGCGAGAAGTACAGCCGCGGGAAGACCTTCTCGGCCTCCAGCAGCCTGCGCAGCCGGTCGCGGTGCAGACCGGTGACGGCACGGTCGGTGCGCAGGATCAGGTACTGGTGGTTGTTGCGCTCGTGCTCGTCGAAGGCCAGCACCTCGGTGCCGGGGACGTCACGCAGCTCCGAGGCGTAGAGGGCGTGGTTCTCCCGGTTGCGCGCACGGGTCCCCTCGAAGGCGTCGAGCGAGGTGAGGCCCATGGCGGCGGAAGCCTCGCTCATCTTGGCGTTCATGCCGACGGAGGTCACCGACCCGGTCCGGTCGACGCCGAAGTTGCGCAGGGCCACCAGCCGTTCGGCGAGCTCGCCGTCGTCGGTGGTCACCGCCCCGCCCTCGAACGCCATGACCGTCTTGGTGGCGTGCAGGCTGAACACCTCGGCGTCGCCGAAGCCGCCGACGGGCCGGTCGCCGGCGGTGCAGCCGAAGGCGTGCGCGGCGTCGAAGAACAGCTTCACCCCGTGCTCGGCGGCCAGCTTCTCCAGCTCGATGACCGGGGCCGTCCGGCCCCACAGGTGGACGCCGAGCACGGCGCCGGTGTCGGGGGTGATGAGCTCCGCGACCCGCGCCGGGTCGAGGCAGCCGGTGACCGGGTCGACGTCGCAGAACACCGGCTCAAGACCCACCCAGGCCGCCGCGTGCGGCGTCGCCGCGAACGTCAGCGACGGCATGATGACCCGGCCGGTCACCCCCGAGGCCCGCAGCACCAGTTGGAGCGCCGCGGTGGCGTTGCACGTGGCGACGCAGTACCGCACGCCGGCCAGGTCGGCGATGCGGCCCTCCAGCTCCGTGGTCAGCGGGCCGCCGTTGGTCAGCCAGTCGTTGTCCAGGGCCCATTCGAGGCGGGCCAGGAACCGTGCCCGGTCGCCGACGGTGGGCATGCCCACCATGAGCGGGCGCAGGAAGGCCTCCGGGCCGCCGAAGAGCGCGAGATCGGTGAGGGCACGCTTCACGGGGTCACCGCCAGTGGACGGGCAGTTCGAGCGGACCCCGCATGAAGACATGACGCCACGTCAGCTCGCCGCTGTCGACGGCGAGTTCCAGTGACGGGAAGCGCTTGAGGAGCACGTCGAAGAAGACCTCGGCCTCCGCCCGCGCCAGCGCGGCGCCCAGGCAGTAGTGGATGCCGTGGCCGAAGGTGAGGTGGCTGCCGTCGTTGCGGTCGACCCGGAAGGACTGCGGGTCGGGGAACCGGGCCGGATCGCGGTTGGCCGCCGCCATGTTGATCAGGACCGTGCTCTGCGCGTCGATGGACTGCCCGCCGATCTCGACGGGCTCCAGGGTGTGCCGGCTCGTCATCTCGATGGGCGCCATGTAGCGCAGGATCTCCTCGACGGTGGACCCCAGCAGGCCCTCGTCCGCGCGCAGCCGGGCCAGCTGGTCCGGGTGGTCGAGGAGCAGGAACGACCCGGTGCCCAGCACGTTGACCGTGGTCTCGATGCCGGCCACGAGCAGCAGGAACGCCGTGGAGATCAGCTCGTCCTCGGACAGCCGGTCCCCGGAGTCGCGCAGCTCGACCAGGGCCGACAGCAGGTCGTCGCCCGGCTCGTCGCGGCGCCGCCGGATCAGCGAGCGGATGCACTCGAAGAGGCTGCGGTACGAGACGGCGTTGCGCTCGGCGAACTCCGGGTTGCTCTCGACGACGTGCTGCGACCAGGTCTGGAAGTCGGTGCGGTCCTCCTCGGGCACGCCGAGCAGTTCGCACATGACGGTCAGCGGGAGCGGGCGGGCGAGCGCGGCCACCAGGTCGCCGCCGCCGGTGGCGGCGAACTTCTCCACCAGGTCATCGGCTATCTCCCGGATCCGCGGCCGCAGCGCGTTGATGCGCCGCATCGTGAACTCCCGGGAGACCAGCTTGCGCAGCCGGCCGTGGTCCGGCTCGTCGCTGCGGAACATGTTCCGCTGGAAGTACTCGACCAGGTCGGCCGGGATGCCGGTGGCCGCCGACAGGTCGACGTCCGACTGCTTCGTCGGGTCGTTGCTCAGCCGGTCGTCGCTCAGGGCCGCGCGCACGTCGTCGTAGCGGTTCACGAGCCAGACGGACGAGCCGTCGTAGAAGCGCACCTTGGTGACGGGACGCTGTTCGAGGATGTCCCGGTACGTCGCGTACTGGTCGGTGTGGAAGAGCTCGCTGCTCAGGTCGAGGACCTCGGGCAGGTGCGGCTGGTTCATGGTGTCCTTTCACCGGTCAGGGGCTCGGAGTGCCCGGGTGCCGGGTGGGGCGTGTCGGATCCTCGGGAGGCCGCCCGCGGGCGGCTCCAGCGGCGCATGGCGGGCAGCTCGACGCCGGTGTGCAGCAGCCAGGCGGCGCCCCAGCAGACGAAGAACAGCACGACCGCCATGCCGGTGAGCGTGGGCAGACCCGGCCGGACGTCGTCCGGCAGCGCGGCGAAGAAGGCCGTCAGGATCATGTGGTGCACGAGGTAGAAGGCGAAGGAGAGTTCACCGAGGCGCACCAGGCGCGGACGGCGGGCCAGGGACGGCAGGTTCTCCCGGTCGCGCCGGGCGGCCGTGGCGATGAGCACGGCCAGCGGGACGACGGTGGCGCTCGACATCGCCCACAGGTGGGGCAGTTCGGTGACCATCGTGGTGATCCCGGCCACCGCGTAGCCGGCCACGCACAGGGCGGCGGCGAGCTTGACGCTGAGCAGCGGCCACATCCCCTCGCGGACGAGGAGCGCGAGCACGATGCCGAGCGCGAACTCCAGGAGCCGTACGGGAGGCGCCGTGTAGACCAGCCAGAACTGCGTCAGGGTCCAGCCCGCCAGCGGCATGGGCTCCCCGGGCAGCAGCTTGGCCAGGTGCGGTACGGCCATGACCAGGGCCACCAGGATCCCCGCGGCCGGCCACAGCCGCTGCCGCGGCAGCCGGCGCAGCCCCTGGTACAGGAACGGGAACAGCAGGTAGAAGAAGAGCTCGCAGGCGAGCGTCCACGAGATCGGGTTGACCGTGGCGGTGAGGATCATGTCCGGCCACCAGGCCTGGACGAGCAGCAGGGCGGCGGCGGTCGTCGACGTGGTCACGACGGCACCGGTCACCCAGGCCAGGACCAGACCGGCCGACCAGGTCACGACGTGGCTCGGATAGATCTTCACCACGCGGCGCCGCCAGAAGCGCCGCACCGTGTCGCCCGGCCGGGCCGCGTACGTCAGGACGAAACCGCTCAGCACGAAGAAGAAGGAGACGCCGACCGGACCGGCCGGCAGCAGGAAGTACGCCACGTCGTGCGAGACGGAGTCCGTCTGCGGATTGAACTGGCTGAGCGCATGGCAGAGGAACACCAGAAACGCGGCGAAGAACCTCAGCCCGGTGAGCGAAGGCAGCCGTTCGGCCGGAACTCCCCGGCCGTCGGGCGCCTCGGCAGAGGTAAGCGTGTGGGCTTTTTGCGCGGGTAGCAAGGCTCACCGACCCTTCAATTGGTTGCCGCTGTCCAGGAGTTGCCGTCGCCGTTCGCGACCGGCCGAAATCGGTTCCGGGCATATCCTCGCGCACGTCAGTTGAGCTCAACTACAGGGCAGCTTGAGGATTGATGTCCGGTCGCTGGGATTCGTATGGGCAATCACCTTGTTGACCGCTGTGACCTGCGAAGTCTCGAAATTGCGGCAGGTTTGTGAAGCAAAGACTTCTTGGCCGGTGAGGTGGGCTGGTGTACGTTCAACTGACCGCTGATAAACGGTAGTAGAGCGTTTATGACGCACGGGGTTGATTGATATTTCCGTGAGGCGCGCACCCCGTCGGCCAGGTCTTGCGGAGGCCCACTCCCTGGTAATGCGCGGAAGACTAGGAGTCAGGTGTGAACGGCAGTCCCCGGCACGGTAAGAACCATTCCGCAGCTGTTGAAGGGGCAGCCAGGCCGTGGGTCCTGTCGGGCGCCGACGACGGCATGCTGCGGGCCTGGGCGGGCCGGCTGGCCGACCACCTCCGCGCACATCCGGACCTCGGCGTCGACGCGTTCGGCGCCGCGCTCGCCCGCCACGACCGGCGCCTGCCGCACCGGGCCGTGCTCGTCGGCGCCACCCGCGCGGAACTCCTCGACGCCCTGGCCGCCGTCGCCGACGGCAGCCCGCACCCCGCGGTCGCGCGCGGAGCGGCCGACGCCCCCGCGCCCGTCACCTTCGTCTACCCGGGCCAGGGCTCCCAGTGGCCCGGCATGGCGCGCGAACTCGTCGACGAGTCACCGGTGTTCGCCGACGCGATCGCCCGCTGCGCCGAGGTCTTCGCCGCCGAGTCCGGCTGGTCGCTGACCGAGGCCCTGAGCGGGTCGGGGGACACCGCCGCCGCCCCCGGCGGCACCCCCAGGGTCGAGGTCGTGCAGCCCGCCCTCTACGCGGTGAGCGCCGCCCTCACCGAACTGTGGCGCTCCTTCGGCGTCCGGCCCGACGCCGTCGTCGGCCACAGCATGGGCGACCTCGCCGCCGCCCACGCCGCGGGCAGCGTGGACCTCGCCGACGGCGCCCGCGCGGTGGCGCAGTGGAGCAAGGAACTCATGCCGCTCGTCGGCAACGGGGACATGGCGTCGATCGCCCTGCCCGCCGACGCGATCGCACCGCGCCTCGCCTCCTGGGGCCCGGATCTCGTCCTGGCCGGGATCAACGGCCCCCGCTCCGTGCTGCTCGCCGGGGCGACCGCCCCGATCGAGCGCTGCGTGGCGGAGCTGACCGCCGAAGGCGTCCGCGCCCAGGTGATCGGCGTCGCGATGGCCGCGCACTCCCCGCAGATGGACGACGTCGTGGGCGGACTGCGCGCCGCCCTCGGCTGGTTCGCACCGGGCGAGGGCGGCGTCCCCTTCTACTCCAGCCTCACCGGCACCGCCGTCGACACCCGCGAACTGACCGCGGACTACTGGTGCGAGAACTTCCGCAACCGGGTCCTGTTCGAGCGCTCGGTGCGGACCTGCGCCGCCGACCGGGCGGGCGTCTTCGTCGAGGTGAGCCCGCACCCCGTCCTCGCGGCCGCCGTCCGGCAGACCCTCGACGCGGCCGGCGCGGAACACGCCGTCCTGCCCACGCTGCTGCGCGGCCAGGGCGGGCTGCGGCGCTTCCTGACCGCGGCGGCGGAGGCGTACGCCCACGGCGTGGAGGTCGACTGGACGGCCGCCTTCCCCGGCGTCGACGACGACCTGGCCGCCGCGCTGCCCGACCCGCCGGCCGCGGGAACGGACCCCGCCGCACCGTCCGCGGGCTCCGGCCGGCCGGGGCTCTTCCCGCCGGACGCGCCCGAGCACGAGATACGGCAGCGGCTGGCCCGCCTCGTCGACGCGGAGACCGCCGCCGTGACCGGCGCGCCCACCGGAGCCGGCACACAGCCCGCGGACCGCAGCCGGACCTTCGCCGAACTCGGCCTCGACTCCGTCCTCGCGGTGCAGCTGCGCGGCCGGCTCGCGGCGGCCGTCGGCCAGGACATCGCGATCGCCACCCTCTTCGACCACCCCACCCCGCACGCCCTCACCGACGCGCTGTACGACCTGCTGCGCCCGCGCGCACAGCACCCCGCACCGGATGCCGGGCCCGACCGGCACGAGGGGGAACCGGGCGCAGGACCCACGCCGGACGAACCCGTCGCGGTCGTCGCCATGGCCGTGCGGCTGCCCGGCGGCGTACGCACCCCCGAGCAGTTCTGGGAGCTGCTCTCGGACGGCCGGGACGCCGTGGCGGGCCTGCCCACGAACCGCGGCTGGGACCTGGAGGCGCTCGCCCATCCGGACCCCACCCGGCCGGGCACGGTGCGCCAGCGGTCCGGCGGATTCCTGCACGACGCCACCGACTTCGACCCGGAGTTCTTCGGCATCTCGCCCCGCGAGGCCCTCGCCATGGACCCGCAGCAGCGGCTCCTCCTGGAAGTCAGCTGGGAGGCCGTCGAACGCGCCGGTCTCTCCCCCGAGTCGGTGCGCGGCACCCGCACCGGGGTGTTCACCGGCGTCATCGCCCAGGAGTACGGACCCCGCATGGCCGACGGCGGCGCGGACGTCGGCGGCTACCTCGTGACCGGCACCACCACCAGCGTCGCCTCCGGGCGCATCGCCTACACCCTGGGCCTGGAGGGCCCGGCCGTCACCGTCGACACGGCCTGCTCGTCCTCGCTCGTGGCCCTCCAGCTCGCCTGCCGCTCCCTGCGCGCGGGGGAGACGGACCTGGCCATCGCCGGCGGCGCGACCGTGATGCCGACGCCCGGCATGCTCGTCGACTTCAGCCGGCTCGGCGCGCTCGCCCCCGACGGCCGCTGCAAGGCGTTCTCCGCCGACGCCGACGGCTTCGGGATGGCCGAGGGCGCCGGCGTGCTCCTGCTGGAACGGCTCTCCGACGCCCGGCGCCTCGGCCACCCCGTCGTGGGCCTGATCCGCGCCGTGGCCGTCAACCAGGACGGCGCGAGCAACGGCCTCTCCGCGCCCAACGGCCGCGCCCAGGCCCGGGTGATCCGGCAGGCGCTCGCCGAGGCCGGACTCGCCCCGGCCGACGTCGACGCCGTCGAGGCGCACGGCACCGGCACCCGGCTCGGCGACCCGATCGAGGCCCGCGCCGTCATCGAGACGTACGGCACCGACCGGCCCGCCGGCCGGCCGCTGTGGCTGGGCTCGGTGAAGTCCAACATCGGGCACACCCAGGCCGCCGCCGGCGTCACCGGCGTCATCAAGATGCTGCTCGCGATGCGCCACGGCACCCTCCCGCCGACCCTGCACGCCGACCGCCCCGCCACCGAGGTCGACTGGTCGCAGGGCGACGTACGCCTGCCCACCGAACCCATGGCCTGGCCCGCGGGACCCGGCCCCCGCCGGGCCGGCGTCTCGTCGTTCGGCATCAGCGGCACCAATGCCCACGCCATCGTCGAGGCGGCCCCGGAGCAGGAACCGGCCGCCCGCACGGCGGACGACGCCCCCGGCGGCCCCGCCGCAGTGGTGCCGTGGACCGTGTCGGCGCACAGCGCGACCGCACTGCGCACCCAGGCCGGCCGCCTCGCCGCGCACCTGCGCGCCCACCCCGAACTCACCGCGGCCGACGTGGCGTTCTCGCTGGCCACCACCCGGGCGGCGGCCCGCCACCGCGCCGCGTTCGTACCGGCGGGACCCGCCGACGCGCTCACCGCGCTCGACGCGCTGGCCGACGGCGCACCGCTGGACGCCGCCGTGGCCGCGGCCCGGCCGCAGTCCTCGCCCGTCTTCGTCTTCCCCGGCCAGGGCTGGCAGTGGGCGGGCATGGCGGTCCGGCTCTACGACACCGCACCGGTCTTCGCCCGCGCCCTCGACGAGTGCGCCGCGGCCCTGGAGCCGCACCTGGACTTCCGTGTCCTGCCGTTCCTGCGCGCGGAGGCCGCCGCCGCGGACGCCCGCCCCGACACCGACCTGTCGACTGACCTGGCCACTGACCTGTCCACCGACCGCGTCGACGTGGTGCAGCCCGTCCTGTTCGCCGTGATGGTGTCCCTCGCGTCGCTGTGGCGGGCCCACGGGGTCGAACCGGCCGCCGTGATCGGGCACTCCCAGGGCGAGATCGCGGCCGCCTGCGTCGCCGGCGCCCTCTCCCTCGACGACGCGGCCCGCCTCGTGGCCGTCCGCAGCCGCGTCATCGCCCGGCTGCGCGGACACGGCGGCATGGTCGCCGTCGCCACCACCCCCGACGACCTGACCGGCCGACTCGCCGCCTACGAAGGCCGGTTGGAGACCGCCGCGCTGAACGGACCCCGCTCCGTCGTGGTGGCAGGACCCGACGACGACCTGAACCACCTCGTCGCCGCCCTGCACGCCGAGGGCGTACGGGCCAGACGCCTGCCCGTCGACTACGCCTCGCACACCGCGCACATGGACGAGGCCCGCACCGCCCTGCACGAGGAACTCGGGCGGATCGAACCGCTGCCCGGCGCCGTGCCCTTCTTCTCCACGGTGACCGGCGACTGGGCGCGGCCCGGCACGCTCGACTCCGCGTACTGGTTCCGCAACCTCCGCGAGACCGTCCGGTTCGCCCCCGCCGTACGGGCGCTCGTGGACCAGGGCCACCGCACCTTCGTCGAACTCAGCGCCCACCCGGTGCTCACCACCGCCGTCGGGGAGACCGGCGAGGCCGCGGGCGCGGACCTGACCGCGGTCGGCACCGTGCGCCGCGGCCACGGCGGTCCCGACGACTTCGCCCGCTCCCTCGGGGCGGCGTGGGCCGCGGGCGTCCCCGTCCGCTGGGACTCGGTGTTCCTCGGCGTGTCCGCGCGCCCGGTGCCGCTGCCCACCTCGCCGTTCGAGCCCGAGCGCTTCTGGTGGGAGCCCGCCCCGGACGCCGCCACCGGCCCCGGCGCGGCGGCGCGGGACGCGGCCGACGCGCTGCGCTACCGCATCGACTGGGAGCGCACCCCCGCGCCGCAGCCCTCCGCCGACGGCCCCCACGACTGGCTCGTCGTCCGCTACGACGGCGCCGCCGAAGCGCTCGCCGGGGCCGCGCGCACCGCCCTCGAAGCGGCCGGCGCGACGGTGACGGACCTCGTGCTCGACGCCGCCCTGGACCGGGCGGATCTGACGCGGACCCTGCGCGACGCCGCCGGGGGCGCGGACCGCGTCGGCGTGCTGTCCCTGCTCGCCGCCGACGAGCGCGGCGCGGACATCGGCACCCCGCTCGGCCTGCCGTCGCTCGGCGACACCGTCGTCCTCGCCCAGGCGTTCACCGACTCGGGCCTCGACGGCTCCCTGTGGTGCCTCACCGAGGACGTCCAGGTCACCCCGGCCGACGAGCGCCCCGGCGACCCCGCGCGGGAGGCCCTGTGGGGTCTGGGACGGGTCGTCGCGCTGGAACACCCCGATCTGTGGGGCGGGTTGGTCGACGTGCCCGCCGGATCCACCACCGAGATCGTCCGCTCGCTCGCCGGCGTCCTGACCGGCGGGAGCGGCGAGGACCAGGTCGCCCTGCGGGACCAGGAGGTGTTCGTACGCCGCTGGAAGCGGGCCGCACCCACCGCGCCCGCCACCGCGCCGGGCACCTGGCGGCCCACCGGCACGGCCCTGGTCACCGGCGGAACCGGCGGCATCGGCCGGCACGTCGCCCGCTGGCTCGCCCGCCACGGCGCCCCGCACATCGTCCTCGTCAGCCGCAGCGGACCCGACGCCCCGGGAACCGGCGAACTGGCCGAAGAGATACGCGCGTCCGGATCCGAGGTGACCGTCGCGGCCTGCGACATCACCGACCGCGAAGCACTGCGCTCGCTGCTCGCCGGCCTGCCCGACGACCAGCCGCTCACCTCCGTGTTCCACACCGCGGCCACCCTGGACGACGGCACCCTCGACACCCTGACCGGCCACCGCATCGAACAGGCCGGCCGCGCCAAGACCCTCGGCGCCCAGAACCTGCACGAGCTGACCGCCGACGCGCCGCTGACCGCGTTCGTCCTGTTCTCCTCGTTCGCCTCCGCGTTCGGCGCACCGGGCCTCGGCGGCTACGCCCCCGGCAACGCCTACCTCGACGGCCTGGCCAGGCAGCGGCGCGCCGCCGGGCTGCCCGCGACGTCGGTGGCCTGGGGCACCTGGGCCGGCAGCGGCATGGCGGAGGGCCCCGTCGCGGAACGCTTCCGCCGGCACGGCGTCGTGGAGATGGCCCCCGACGAGGCCCTCGACGCCCTGCAGACCGCCCTGGACCGGGCCGAGGTCTGCCCGATGATCATCGGGGTCGAGTGGGAACCCTTCCTGCTCGCGTACACCGCACAGCGGCCCACCCGGCTGTTCGACGCGCTGCCCGATGCCCGGGCGGCGGGGGAGGCCGTGCGCCGGGCCCACAACGGGGCCGGGACCCCGCTCGGCGGCGGCCTGGCCGACCTGCCCGCCGCCGACCGCGGCCGGGCCCTCCTCGACCTGGTGCGACAGCACGCCGCGGCGGTCCTCGGACACCGGGACGCGGACCGGATCGAACCCGAACGGGCCTTCCGCGAGCTCCACTTCGACTCGCTGGCCTCGGTGGAACTGCGCAACCGGCTCACCGCCGCCACCGGCCTGCGGCTGCCCGCGACCCTCGTCTACGACCACCCGCACCCCCGCGCCGTCGCGGCCTTCCTCGAAACCGAACTCTTCGGCGGGACCGCACCCGAGCAGGACGCGGGCACGGGGTCCGCAGGCGGTCCCGTACGGAGTGCGGAGAGCGCCGACGACCCGGTGGTGATCGTGGGGATGGGCTGCCGGTTCCCCGGCGGCATCAACTCCCCTTCCGAGCTGTGGGAGTTCCTCTCCGCGGACGGCGACGCCTCGGGCGTGGCGCCGGACGACCGGGGCTGGGAACGGCGCGGCGCACCGGGCACCGGAGCGGACCGCCCCATGGGCAACTTCCTGGACGCGGCGGGGGACTTCGACCCGGCGTTCTTCGGGATCTCGCCGCGCGAGGCCCTCGCCATGGACCCGCAGCAGCGCCAGGTCCTGGAGGTCACCTGGGAGGCGTTCGAGCAGGCGGGCATCCTGCCGGAGACCCTGCGCGGCAGCGACACCGGGGTGTTCGTCGGCATGTCGCACCAGGGATACGCGACCGGACCGGTCGAGGGCCGGGACGAGGTCGCGGGCTACCTGCTCACCGGCACCACCGCCAGCGTCACCTCCGGCCGCGTCGCGTACGCACTGGGGCTCGAAGGCCCGGCGCTGACGGTGGACACGGCGTGCTCGTCGTCGCTGGTGGCATTGCATCTGGCGGCGCGTTCGCTGCGGGACGGCGAGTCGTCGCTCGCGGTCGCCGGTGGTGTGTCGGTCATGGCGGGCCCGGACGTGTTCACCGAGTTCTCGCGACAGGGCGCCCTGTCGGCCGACGGCCGCTGCAAGGCGTACTCCCAGGACGCCGACGGCTTCGGCATGGGCGAGGGCGTGGGTCTGGTGGTGCTGGAGCGGTTGTCGGACGCGCGGCGTCACGGTCACCAGGTGCTGGCCGTCTTGCGGGGGAGCGCGGTGAACCAGGACGGGGCGAGCAACGGCCTGTCCGCGCCGAGCGGCCCCGCCCAGCAGCGGGTGATCCGCGGGGCGCTGGCGGCCGCCGGTCTCGGTGCTGCGGACGTGGACGTGGTCGAGGGGCACGGGACGGGCACGTCGCTGGGCGACCCGATCGAGGCGCAGGCGCTCCTCGCCACGTACGGCAAGGACCGTGACGCTCAACGGCCTTTGTGGTTGGGGTCGTTGAAGTCGAACATCGGGCATGCGCAGGCGGCTGCGGGTGTGGCC
>NZ_JAMOLN010000167.1 GCF_024448165.1 Streptomyces longispororuber | reverse complement strand
CGCCTGCCGAACTGCAACGTAGCCGCCACCACTGACAAGGGCTCTGCCGGGTCGGGCAACAGCACGCTCTTGATCACTGGTCGTTAGACTCCCGGCGTCCGGATGGTGCCGGTGGACCGGAGGGCCTGACCATGGGCGATGACCGCTGGGCCGGGTGGCCCGAGGCGTGGGCAGGTACGGATGTCGACATGCGGACGGTCGTGGGCGCGATTCCGCGGGAAGTCAAAGACCGATTCCAGTACGACAGAATCCCCTGGCAGCGGTTTCCGCACTGCTACGGCCCGGGCGAGGAGATTCCCGTTCGCCTGACGACGCTCGCCTCCGGAGATACCAAAGCCGCCGACCGGGCCTTGGGGGAACTGTGGGAGAACCTCCACCATCAAGGCAGCACGGTCGCGGTGGGAGCACTGGCTGTCCCGTTCCTGGTCCGCATTGCCACTTCCGGGATTCCCGGCCTCCGGGCGGACACTCTTCGTCTGGTCGCGGAGATCGGACGCTGCCAGCACTTCGGGGATGGAACACGCGAAGGCCTGCTCCAGGTCTCCGAGGATCCGCTCGAGGTGGAGGGCACCACGATGTGTCCGATGGACTGGACGATCCAGGCTGCTCGCGACGCCGTCACCGACGACCTGGATCTTCTGTTCCCCCTTCTCTCCGACCCGGATGCCGAAGTCCGCTCGGCGACCGCCTTCGTCCTGGCCGTGGCGACCGGCCGGATGCCGCGCACCGGCTCAACTCTGCACCGCAGGCTGGCCGTGGAAGACGATCCGGTGGTCCGTGTGAGCTTGATCCTGGCGATCGCCCAGCTGGCACGCGAGCACCAGGATGAACACGCTCCGGGGTGGGCCCGGGAGTTGTGGTCGGATCTCGAACGATCGCCCGAGATCCGCATCGGCGCCGCACTCGCCTGGTTGTGCCTGGTCGACGACCCAGTCCCCGACGAGCTGGGAGCCCTCCTGACCGACCCGAGCACCGGCCAATGCAACGACCTGTTCCAGCAGGTGCCGTGGCTCCCACCGGTCGACTCCCACGACGGACTTCGCCGCTGCGTCCACGACATGCTCACACCGGACGTCCCTTGGCCCCTCTGACACGGCGTTTGCGGTCAGGCCGTCGGCGATGGCCACGCAAAGGCGGAGTCCGCTCCTCAGCCGGGACTGGCGCCCACCCTGATCTCACCGGCGAGGTGGTCGAGGAACGCGGGGCAGTCGTAAGCAGCCATCTCCTCCGGCTCCAGCTCGTACTCCAGGGTGAGGTACGCCCGCCCCTCCTCCGAGAGCAGGGCGACGCCGATCTCGACCACGTGCTCGGGGTCGTCGAGATCGTCGGGGTGGGAGTCTGGGCCGTCGGCGCACGTGCAGGGGGCCGGAGCAAGGGCTGCGCTCAGCGCGTTCGCGGCCTCGGCGTACGCCGTGGGGACACCCGTCTCGGCGAGGCGGTAACCGACGTACCAGCAGGTGGCGAAGAGAAGGATGGCGTGGCCGGTCCGTTCCTTCACCCCTTGGTCGCCTGGGGCGGACCGCGAGAAGGCGTCCTTCGCGGCGTCGACCAGGACCGTGAGGGCCAGTTCAGGATCCACGTACGGGTAGTCGCTGACGATCCCGGAGAGATCGCCGATCAAGTCGCTGTGGTCGGCGGGGATCTCAGGCGTCACAGCGGCAGTACTGGACTCAGGATTCACATCAGTCACGTCTGTACCGGACGATCAAGGGCCTTCCACGGTTCCCTGCCGCGGCGGCTGACCATCGGCACGCGAGGCGGAGGAACCCGTGATCTGGTGCTGAGGACCTTCGTCGACGTGGAGCATGCCGAGGACTGGCTGAGCCGGGAGGCCGACGCCCTGCTCCTGCTCACGGGGACCGGTGTGCCGGCGCCCACGCTCGTCGCGGTCGATCCGACCGCAGCGCATTGCGAGTATCCGTCACTCCTGATGACACATGTGGCGGGTCGAACGGTCCTCGATGATGAGGGGTTGGAGGCGCGCGTCCCTCTGTTGGCCCGTCAACTCGTCGCTATCCACGCGTTGCGGCCCGCCCAACGGCCCCGGGAGTACGTGGCGTTGACGACCGCCGACACCGTCGTGACTCCGAAGAGCGCCGACGCGGCGGCATGGACCGCGGCGATCGACGTGATCCGCAAGCCGGCGCCGCCCTATGCGGGGCGGTTCCTGCACCGGGACTTCCAACCCGGCAGCGTGCTGTTCGACGTACCGCCCGGGCAGCCGGCAGACGCCCGCATCACAGGGGTCGTCGACTGGGCAGCGACCTCCTGGGGGCCGGCGGACCTCGATGTCGCGCACTGCTCGACCGTTCTCGCCCTCCTGCACGGCCCGGCCTGGGGTCTCCGCTTCCCTGAGGCGTATGAGGAAGCCGGTGGAGTGCTGGCCGCGACCGCGAACGAGCGGCTGTACTGGCTGGTGCGAGACGGACTGGCAAGCTCGGAGGAAGTGCAGCAGGTGACGCAGCCCTGGCGTGAGGCGGGGAGGCCGGAGCTGACGGCACGTACCGTGGAGGAGCGGCTTGATGCCTATGTCACCGCACTGATGGACGCGCTGGGCTGATTCGACAGACCATCAAGGGAGGGCGCGGGGCAGGGAACGCCGGAGCCTCGCACCCCGAGTACGGAACGGCCAGCACACAGCCGACAACCCGCGCCGCAAGCAACGTCAGCGAGCGACGACACCCAGGTCCTCATCGCACAGCCCGGTTCGACAGCACACCGGCAACCAATCGGCCGCGATCTCGCGAACCCGCTGCAGACGGGCCCTGTCAGGCTCCACCACCGTGAGGATCTCGAACGCGGCGCCCACAGCCCCGAGGGACCGGTTCGACATCACCTCTTCATAGAGCAGCCACAGCCCGTGCAGGGCCAGGCTCCTGCACATCTCCGGAAGGTCGTGGCCCCGTCGGGCCGACTCCGTATCCGTGCCCTCGCCCGCCACCACGTACTGCAGCTGGTCGAGGAACCACTCCCGGGCAGTTGGTGCAACATCGTCCGCGAGGGCTGCCAGCGCGACGGATGCCACTGCCGGCGCCGGCTCCCACAGAACCACCGGAGACCAGACGTGCTCTTCGAGGCTTACGTGGCTCGCTTCCTGCCGGACTCCCCCGGCTTCCTCCCGGGCTCCCCAGCCCGCGACCTGCAGCAGATCCCGGGCCAGGTGTTCAGCCGAGGCGCCGCACCCGCACAGCATGCTCTTCCAGTCATGCCGGGCAATCTCCATCTCTACAAGTCGCATAGCTCCCACACCCTAAACGGGCGTCGGGGTCAGCCCTCACGTGGATACGACGCTCGTTCAGGCTGCGCGAAGGCAGAAGGGATGCCCGGCGGGGCTGGCGTAGACGCGGCTGCCGGTGTGGCCGTCCGGCGTGTTCTCCTCCGTTGGCCGCAGGCGGATGGCGCCCGCCTCGGTGGCCGTGCGGTCGGCGGTCGCGAGGTCCTCGACGCCGAAGTCGAGGTGGATCTGCTGGGAGGTGCCGTCGGGCCAGCTCGGGGCGACGTGTCCGGGGGCTGCCTGCACGACGACCACCGGCAGGCCGGCAGCCTGGATGAAGTGGTGTGTGGGCGTGTGGTGGACGGAGCCGCCGAGCAGACGGTGCCAGAAGGCGCCTTCTGTCTCGATGTCGGCAGCGTCGATGATCACTGACGTGAGGGTGATGGGGGTGATGGGCATGTCGGGATCCTGTTCTTCGCGCTGGTCGGGCTTCAGACGGTGGGGAGGATGCCGCCGTCGACGCGGAACTGGGCGCCTGTGAGCCATTTCGCTCGGTCGGAGGCCAGGAAGGCGATCATCTCGGCGACGTCCTCGGGGTCCCCGGGGCGGCCCAGGGGGACCTTCAGATGGTCCACGATCTGTTGAGTGATCTCGTCGGTGGTCAGGCCCTGCTCCTCGGCCATGTGGCGAAGATGGGCGGTCGCGCCGTCGGTGACGACGAAGCCGGGAAGGACGCAGACCACGCGCACTCCGTGCTCGCCGACTTCGGTGGCCAATTCGCGGCTGTAGGTGTTGAGCGCGGCTTTGGCGGCGGCGTACGACGCCTCGGTGCGCTGGGGCAGCCGGCTGGCGATCGACGAGACGTGCACGACGACGCCGGAGCCGCGCTCGACCATTCCCGGCACCAGGGCCCGGTCGAGGCGCACCGCACTGAGGAGGTTCATCTCGAGGTCCGCCTGCCAGGACGCGTCCGAGCGGTTCAGGGTCGGCGCCGGCGCGCTCGCCGCACCGGCGTTGTTCACCAGGACGTCCACGCCGCCTACGTGCTCGACGACGCGGCGGCCGAGATCGGCCACGCCCTGCTCCGTGGACAGGTCGGCCGCGAGGAACGTGGCGCCGCTGTCCGTCGCGGGCCGGGTGCGGGAGGCCGTCAGCACGGTGGCGCCGGCGGAGACGAACCGGCGCACGGTCGCCTCGCCCAGCCCGCGGCTGCCGCCGGTGACCAGCACGCGTAGTCCGTCCAAGCTCTTGTCGGTGGTCGTCACTGGAGATCCCTTCAGTAAAATGAACCGGACTCCGGAAACGGTACACCTAAGCTGAACCAGACTCACCTTATGGAGGTTTCCTTGACGGCATCACGCCCTCTGCGCGCCGACGCGCGGCGCAACCGCGACGCACTGCTGGCCGCGGCCCGCGAGGCGTTCCTCGACGGTGACACCGACGCACACGTCGAGGACATCGCCCGCAGCGCCGGGGTGGCCGTCGGAACGCTCTACCGCCACTTCGAGACCCGCGAGGCACTGATCGAGGAGGTCTACCGCAAAGAGGTCGACGAGCTGGTCGCCGCAGCCGACGACCTGCTGGCGCAGTGCGCTCCGGAGGAGGCGCTGCGTCGCTTCCTGCTGCTGCTCGTGGATCACGCCGCCGTGGGCAAGGGCATGTCCGTGGCCCTGGAGAGCATCATGGCGAGCGACTCACAGGTCTTTGACGACGCCCGCACCCGCATGAGCAACGCCCTCACCCGGCTCATCGACGCCGGCAGCGCGGCAGGTACCATCCGCGGCGACATCACCGGACCCACCCTGCTGCGAGCTCTTGGCGGCATCTGCGCCTTGCGCGTGCACGAGGGGTGGCTGGACGAGGCCCGGACCATCACCCGCCTTCTCCTCGACGGCCTGCGCCATGGCGCTTCGCGCGCGACCTGAGCCTGAGCGGCGGCATCGTTTCGAGGGGCCGCGCAGACGTCGCCATCAACCACGGACGCATGCTGAAGCATCAGGGAGCGGCACCTGTGGCTCCCGTAGCCTCAGCGGCTCCGATGCCATCCTGATCATTGAACGAATGCCCGCTATGGCACGACGAGGCGATAGCCGACGCCTCTCACCGATCTGATCAGCGCAGGTGCACCCAGCTTGGACCTTAGGGACGCAATGTGCGTCCCTAAGGTGTTGCCGGACTCCGCCCCATTGGTGCGCCACACATCGATCATGATCCGTTCGCGGGTGACAACCTCTCCCTGGTGCTTGGCGAGCTGGACGAGAAGGTCGAACTCCTTTGGCGTCAGCTGGACGAAGGAGTTGTTGATCGTGACCTGACGGGACGGCAGATCGATGATGAGCGGACCACGGTAAAGGACCGTCTGAGCAGCTCCGTCCGTGCGCCGGGCCGCGGTGCGCCGGGTGACCGCGTTGATGCGCGCGATCAGCTCACTGGCGTCGTACGGCTTCACCACGTAGTCGGCAGCGCCGAGATTGAGGCCGTGGATGCGGGCCCGGACGCCCGAACGGCCCGTGACGATGATGAACGGCATGCTGGTGCGCTTACGGATCTCGCCACAGATCTCCAGGTCCGCCGCGTCAGGAAGCACGGGCTCGACAAGGATCAGATCGAAGCCCGGCTCCTCCGTGGTCAGCGCCTCGAGAGCTTCGCGACAGCTGCGAGCGTGGACGACTTCGAAGCTGTGGCGCACTAGGAACAACGAGATGACGCCAGCCTCATGGTCGTCGTCCTCGACAAGCAGCAACCTCAAGCCGGCCCCCTTGATCGACGCAGGACTCAGGACTCCCCGCACGGGCCTGTACCCCACCGTCAGCGGGATCGGCCCGCACCAGTCAAACACCCCTCCACCCCGAACACGTTCCGTAGTCGGTTGCGACCGGATCGTTATCCTCAATTTCCCTTAAGAATCGATGACACCGACCTGCGCCGTGTCCTGTACTCAACTCAGCGTCGCGAATGGCGTTTTGGGATCCCAACCCGCATCAAATCACTGCAAACGATCGTGGAAGGAGTGGCTCGGCATGAACTTCAACGAGTCCGGATCCCAGACACCAGGAAGGTTCCGCACGCGAGTCAGGGCCGCCGCCCGATGGTTGCACCGTCGTCGGCACATTGCCGCGCTCGACGCGCTGCGCGGCGCTTCGTACTCGGCGGGGACGAGCGTGGTCGCAGTGATCGTCTGGTGGGTCGAGAGCCGTCACTGACCTGGCTACCGCGGTCGTGGGCCTGCTGCCGTCGAGCAGGCCCACGGTCTACTGCCACGACGACCGGAGGCAGCACCATCGAGCGCACCATGACTTGCGCATCACCCCACACCCCCCACCTCGAAGCGGAACGCCAGCCGCGTCCGCCGCTCGGTCAACTCGGTGCGGATGCGCAGGAGATGGGCCGTGTCGGGTTTGCCGTCGTGGTCCGTGGTGTGCACCGTCTCGACCTCGACGTGCATGGTGCAGTCGTCCGGCAACCGCAGGCGCAGACGGGCCTGCGTCCCTCGTCCCGTCCAGACGATGCCGTCCGGTCGGACCTCCGGTCGCAGTCGGCTGACGAACACCTCGTCCAGGGGCATGGACCGGTCCGCCTCCACCTCGTCCACGAGGAGCAGCTCGCCAGCCCCGCGGCGCCAATCAAAGGTGCGCTGCAGTGACTTCAGGCCGTCCACCGCGTAGGCCCCTGCGATGTCGACGGAGAAGGAGAGTCCGTCGTCGGCCAGTTGGCAGGCGCGCACCCGTGCCGCGTGCGCGCGCCCGGCGGACTGTTCGCGGCCGTCGACGCGGGGGACGGAGTGGGCGCGGGACGCGGCGTGCAGGAAGTCGTAGCGGGTGGCGTCGTCGAAGTAGCCCTTGCGGTACTCGCCGGCGCCCAGGTCGGCGAGGAGTACCTCGCCCCTTGCGGCGAGGACGAACTGGCCGAGGTCGTTGTGGTTGTGGGGTTCCGCGTTGTGGCCGCCCTTGGCCGCGAAGGCCGCGTCGGGGCCGCGGTCGACGACCCAGGCGAGGTCGGGAAGGCAGGTGGCACCGACGTCGTGCGGAGGCGCTACGGGCTCGGGGTCGTCGGCTGCCCAGCGCAGGGTTCTGGAGAGGTCCGCCCAGTCTCGGGACAGGTCCCAGTCGATCGCCTCGGACGGGACATGAGCGTCCAGGCGCCGGGGCAGTCGGTGGGCGAGTCCGGCCGGAACACGGGTCCGCTCCCCCGCGTCCGAGAATGCCGGGAAGAGGCCACCACCCAGATGCACCGCCGCTGGGAACCCCGCGACGGCCCGTGCCGTGGGGTGGGAAAGGAGGTCCTCGCCGGTGAACTCCCTCAAGCCTTCGGCGAAGTAGACGAAGTGCGCGAACCCGAAGACCCAGTAGTCGACCCCCTCCGCGCAACCGCCGTCCTCGCCGAAGCCGCCGAGGTAGGTCAGCTGCGCGGCGCGGCAGCGGTCGATGACCCGCGTCAGGCGCGGTCCCGGTTTCCACAGGGCCAGTGCCGCCAGACCCGTGGAACCACCGCACACTGCCGCCCAGTTGTGGTCCCAGCCCTCCCACAGGAGCGGCCGGTCATCGTCCGCGAGGAGGGACAGGACCCGGTGGTCCACCTGGGCGCGCACGCGCGCGGCGACCCGGGCATCGAGCCGGTCGCCGCACACCCGCACGGTCTCCGCGAGGAGCTGCGCGGTGAGCGCGGCGAACAGGTCGAGGCACTGGTCCATACCTCGGCCGAAGTGCGTCGCGTGCATCTCGTGGGCGGGCAGCGCCCAGGTGTACTCGTCGCAGACGGACCACAACGCGTCCGCCAGGGCGTCCAGTCGAGCGTCCTGGTCGATCACGGCCTCGGCCGCCAGGGCGGTCACGTGCGCGCGGCGCCGGAAGTACAGGTCCTCGTACGCCAGCCGGTCGCCGTCGTCCTCGAAGCGGCGGTACGCCGAGAACGACAGCTCCGGCATGGGCGTGCTGCGCGCGGCATCGGCCGCATCGCGGACCCGGTCCCGCAAGTCCGCCAACTGGTCAGTGCTTTGCGAGCGTTGACCGTTCTTCACTGGCGGCATCGGCTCCCCCTTCCCGTGCGGCAGGCGCGACAGGTGCGCCAGGCCCTACATGATCGACCGCCACACCCCGATCCGTGAAGTCCGCCATGACCTGACAGTTGCGGCCCACGACGAACAGCACGCACCCGGGCAGCACCGCCAGACCCATCAGCGGGGCCTGGTTGACCAGGAGCAGGGCCACCGCCGCGAGAACCAGGTTCATGAGCGTGAGCAGCGGGTGCCGGAGGGCGGCGTACGGGGCCAGCAGGAAGAGCCGCCGTCCGGCCGTCCCACCTGCGGCCACATGGGCGAGCGCCACCGGCCAGGCGACGGTCGCCACCAGCGCGACCATCACCGCCATCGGGACAACTGCCGCTCCCAGCGCGGAGGTTCGTAGCGTCACGACGTCCGCCACGGCCGCGACGACCAGCAGTACGAACGGCGCCGAGACCAGCACCGCTCGCCGGAACAGCCGTCGGTAGGCGGTGACGAAGACCCGTACGGGAGCCTGCTCCTCCGAGGCCCCGGACGCCGCAGCCGCCTCGCCCGTCGCGACCGTCGCGCCGAGATACGCGAACGCGGCGGCGAGCGACGGACCCGGCAGCACCAGCAGGAGCACCCCGAAGAACACCGGGTGCCGCCAGGGCTGGTGGCTCATCTGCAGCGCGAGCAGCAGTGGCAGGTTCGCCACCGCGATCCCGAGGTTCACGACCAGGACCCGGTGGACGTGGGACCAGATCAGTTCCCATGAGCCATAGGCCACGTTGAGCCGCGGTCGTCGCGCGGCCCCGTCCGACATCGCCATCCCCTCAGCCCTTCACGCCGGTGGTCGCGATGCCACGCACGAAGTAGCGCTGCCCGAGCAGGAACACCGCGAGGACCGGCACCACGGAGAGCACCGAACCCGTCATGATCATCGCCGACTCGGCGTCGTACTGGCCGATGAAGGCGCGCAGCCCCAACTGCACGGTCCACAGGCGGTTGTCCGTGAGGTAGATGAACGGGCCCATGTAGTCGTTCCAGGTGTTCACGAACGTCAGGAGCGCGAGGCTGGCGAGGGCCGGCTTGGACAGCGGGAGCACGATCCGTGCCCAGATGCCGTACTCCGTCAGGCCGTCGAGGCGGGCGGCCTCGCTGATCTCGTCCGGGATCGTCAGGTAGAACTGCCGCATCAGGAAGACGCCGAACGCGCCGAAGGCCTGCAGCAGGATCAGTGACGTGTAGGAGTTGACCAGGCCGAGCTTCTGCATGATCACGTACTGCGGCACCATGTACGCCTGCCACGGCACCGCGATCGTGGCGATGTAGCCGGTGAACAGCAGGTCCCGGCCCGGGAAGCGCATCTTCGCGAAGCCGTACGCCGCGAAGCTGCCCGTGAGGACCTGGAGGAACGTGATGACGACGCTCAGGAAGAACGAGTTGCCCAGGTAGGCGCCGAACGGGACCCGCGTCCAGATGTCGCTGAAGTTGCTCCACTTGAACTCTTCGGGGATCCACTGGATCGGCACCGTGAACACGTCGCGGTCGTCCTTGACCGACGAGATCAGCATCCAGATGAACGGCAGCAGGACCCCGAGCGCGACCACGGTGAGCAGCACGTACAGGGCGATCCGCCCGGCCACCGCCACCGCACCGGTGCCGGGGCGGTGGCGGTTCGGGTCCTGAGCATCGGCGGGAGCCGGGCCCGTGGTCACGTCGGCGTCCTTGCGCAGCACGGTGGTGTTCATCGCTCGCTCCTTCGCTGCATCTGGAACTGGATCACGGTGATCACGAGGCAGATCAGGAAGAGCGCGAGGGACACCGCCGACGCGTAGCCGAAGCGGCCCTGCGTGATGCCCTCGCGGAAGATCAGCTGGGACAGGACGAGGGTGGACCGGCCCGGCCCGCCCTCGGTCATGACCTGCACGAGGTCGAAGACCTTGAAGCTGGAGACCGTGATCATGACGGTGACGAAGAAGGTCGTGGGCCGCAGGCCCGGCAGCGTGACGTGCCAGAACCGCTGCCAGGGACCTGCGCCGTCCATGCGCGCCGCCTCGTACAGCTCGGCCGGGACCGTCTGCAGACCGGCGAGGAACAGGACCATGTAGTAGCCCATGTCCCGCCACACGCTCGCGATGATCAGCGCGGGCATGGCCCAGTCCTGGTCGCTGGTCCAGCCCGGCGGGTTGTCGATGCCGATGAAGGTGAGGAACTGGTTGACCGGCCCGGACTCGGGGCTCAGCAGCATGTTCCAGACCACTGCGACGGCGACGAGCGAGGTGATGTACGGGAAGAAGAACGCGGTGCGCAGGACGCGCACGCCGCGCAGCTTCTGGTTGAGCAGTACGGCGAGGCCGAGCGAGACCGCGAGGGTGAGCGGGATGTGCCCGGCCGCGTAGTAGAAGGTGTTCTGCAGCGCGGCCCAGAAGTTCGAGTCGTTCCACAGCCGCTCGAAGTTGTCCAGGCCGATCCACTTCGGGGTCGAATACGAGTCCCACTGGGTGAAGGACATCGCGAGGGCGCCGATCACCGGGACGAGGGTGAGGGCGGCGAACCCCAGGAAGTTGGGGAGGATGAACGACCAGCCGAGGAGGGTGGTGCGGCGCCGCCGGCGCTTCGCGGCGGCCTGGTGGGCCGCGGAAGCGCCGGAGGGCACGTGCTTCGGGGTGGGCGGGGCGACGGCACTCACTGGACTTCGTCCTTCACACGGCTGTCCATCTCCTTGATGCCCGCGTCGACCGACTTCTCCCCGCTCATGATCATCTCGTGCTCCTCCTTGAGGATCTGGTCGACGTCGGAGGACTTGTCGCTGACCGGCATCTCCAGCTGCACCGTGGAGGGCTGCATCGCCGTGCGGGACAGGGCGTCGGTCGGCATGCCGTCGACGGAGAAGAACGTGTCGAGGATCTTGTCGCTGGTGTAGGCGGGCGTGACGCCTATCTTCGCGACGGCGGCGGCGCCCTCGGGGCCCGAGGCCCAGGTGACGAACTTCTTGGCTGCGTCGGCGTTCTTGGCCTTCTTGTTGACGGCGAACGCGGTCGGCGAGCCGAAGGTGACCGT
Source organism: Streptomyces longispororuber (assembly GCF_024448165.1). GTDB lineage: Bacteria > Actinomycetota > Actinomycetes > Streptomycetales > Streptomycetaceae > Streptomyces > Streptomyces longispororuber_A. Next base: position 13,169 of record NZ_JAMOLN010000167.1, on the reverse strand, counting down.
CTTGCCGTCGTTCTTGACCTGCGGCATCGGCGCCATGCCCCACTTGACGTCGTTCTTGCCCTGCTTCGCCTCGGCGAGCAGCGCCGCCGCCCACCAGGAACCCATCGGGACCATCGCGGCCTTGCCGGTGGTCAGCTGGGAGTCGTACGTGATCTGGTTGCTGGAGGCGGTGGCGAACGGCAGGGTCGCCTTCGCCTTCTGCAGGCCGAGCGCCATCTCGTACTGGTCCTTGAAGAAGGCGTAGTCGCCGCCGAGCTGGTCGCCGCCGGTCTGCGCGGAGGAGATCGCCTGGACGACGGAGCGCCAGGTGTGCAGGTAGGTGCCGTAGACCTTGTCCGAGCCGGAGCCCTTGGTGAACCGCTTGGCCAGCTTCGCGTAGTCGCCCCAGGTCAACTTGGACATGTCCGTCTTGCCGACCATGTCCTTGTTGTAGAAGAGGACCCAGAAGTCGGAGCGGTAGGGCAGCGCGTAGTACTTGCCCTGGAGGTCGTAGTCGCTGAGACCGGAGTAGGAGGCCTTGTCCAGCTTGGACGCCACGTCGGTCAGCGGCAGGAGCTGGCCGCGGGTCGCGTAGCGGGAGTAGTCCGTGACGTTCTTCATCGTCAGGACGTCGGTGGTGTCACCGCCCGCCAGCATCGTGGTGATCTTGTCCGGGTAGTTGTCGGCGAGGATGTCGACCGGCTGGACGTCGATCGACGGGTTCTCCGCCTCGAAGCCGTCGATGAGGGCCTTGAACTCGGGCGTGGTCTTGTAGTTCCACAGCGCGATCTTGACGACGGTCTTGCCGTCGGACGACGAGGTGCTGTCCGTGCCACTGGCGTCGCAGGCGGTGGCGGTGAGGGTCGCGGCGACGACCAGCGGCGCGACGCGGGCGAGGTTCTTCTTCAACTTCATCTCGGCGGCTCTCCTTTGAGTCACGGGTGGAGCGGTCGGGGACGGTGCGGATCTACGGCTTCGGAACGTGTACGGGTACGGGTACGGGTGATGTCAGGCGCTCAGGCCCAGGGCCCAGCTCTCCGCGGTGATCTCGGCCTGCAGCGGGCGGCGGTCGACCCAGCGCGCGAGTTCGTCGAGGACGTGGTCGGTGAGCCGGCCGATCTCGGTGCCCAGGGAGCCGGCGATGTGCGGCGTGATCATCACGCGGGCGAGGCTGCGCAGCGGCGAGTCGGCGGGGAGCGGCTCGGGGTCGGTGACGTCGAGGATCGCGAAGAGGCGGCGGTCGGCACACTCGGCGGCCAGCGCCTCGGCGTCGACCAGGGAGCCGCGCGCGGTGTTGATGACGGTCGCGAAGTCCGGCAGCCTGCGCAGTTGTGCGGCGCCGATGAGGTGGTGTGTCTCGGGTGTCTCGGGGGCGTGCACCGACAGGACGTGCACCCGCGGCAGCATCTCCTCGAGCGGTACGAGGGTCGCGCCGGCCCGGGCCACCTCGTCCGGGTCCGCGTACGGGTCGGCGACCAGGACGGTGGTGCCGCGCAGCACCTTGAGCAGCTCGACGACCTGCCGCCCGATCCGGGAGAAGCCGACGACGCCCACGGTCCGGCGGAAGTTGGACAGGTCGCCGTAGCCGTTCACCGAGCCCCAGCCGCCGTACGCCCGCTGCTCGTCGGCGGCGAGGAACGGGGCCTTCTTCCCCGCGAAGATGATCGCCGCGAGGGTGTACTCGGCGACGGGGACGGCGTTGGCGTCGGCGGCGCTGGTGACGCGGATCCCGCGCCGCCACACCTCTTGGCCGACGAGGTCGCGGACGCTGCCGGCACCGTGCAGCACGGCCCGCAGGCGGGGTGCCGCGGCGAGCCGCTGCGGGGTGAGTGCGGGGGCGCCCCACGACGTGAGGAGAACCTCCGCGCGGGCCAGGCGTTCACGCGCCGGCGCGCTGTCCAGGTCGTCGGTCCAGCACGGCTCGTCCAGGGTCACGAGGTCGGCGAGGCGCCGCAGCCGGTCCTGGTCGAAGTGGGCTTCGAAGCTGGACCTGCTCATCACGACCAGAGCGCGGGCCTTGGTCTGCATGTGGTGCGGGCTCCTCTGCCTCTGGGCTCCCGCTCGAACAGCAGGTGCCATTGATGTTTCCGGCGAGTTCCAGCCAGAAGACGCTGAGTCAGAGATAGTGGTCGTCCGCACAGAGTCACCAGAGCTCGACCAGGTACGAAGCAACCTGAACAGATTCGAACATCGCGCCGGGCCCAGCACCGGACGGGAGGGACACGCCATGACGGGAGCCGGAGGAGCCGACCAGCTGTTCGCGCTGCAACGCCGCGAACGCCTCATGGACCAGCTGCGCCTGCACGGAGCCGTTCGCGTCCGCGATCTCGCCGTCGAACTGTCGGTGAGCGAGCTGACGATCCGCCGCGACATCGCGGCCCTCGCCGATCGTGGCCTGCTCACCCGGGTGCACGGTGGCGCGACGCTGCCCTCGCCGCTGGAGCACGAGCCGGTGCGCAGACGGCGGCTCGCGACGCCCGCGTTCACGATCGGGATGGTGGTGCCTTCGCTGGACTTCTACTGGCCGCACATCGTCAGTGGCGTCCGCAACGCCGCGGCGGCGCACGGTGTCAACGTCCAGCTGCGGGGTTCCAGTTACGACCAGGCCGAGGACCGCAGGCAGATCGTCCGGCTGACCGAATCGGGCCAGGTGCAAGGGCTGCTGCTCGCACCCAATCTGGAGGGCCCCGGTATGCACGAGATGCTCGACTGGATCGGCAAGCTGCCGGTCCCCGTCGTCTTCGTGGAGCGCCAGACACCCGACTGGACCCCGACCCCGCACCAGCTGGAGTGGGTCCGCAGCGACCACGCGACCGGCCTGGAGATGGCGGTCCGGCATCTGCACACACTCGGCCACCGCAACATCGGCCTGGTGCTGTCCAAGGGCAGCCCCACCTCGGCGCACCTCGCCGTCGGCTGGCACCGCGCGTGTGCCGCGCTCGGCCTGTCCGACGCCTTCCTGATACGTGAGAGCGTCGCGCTCGACGTCCCGGGACACCGCCGGATCATCGGCGACATCCTCGAAGGATGTCACCGCTCCGGCATCACCGCGCTCATCGTACACAGCGACCCGGACGCCCTGTCGATCGTCCAGTACCTCACCGAACAGGGCATCCGGGTCCCCGACGACATGGCGCTCGTCAGTTACGACGACGAGGTCGCGCACCTCGCCGATCCCGCCATCACGGCCGTGCGGCCTCCCAAGGCGCTGGTCGGCCGCACGGCTGTGGAGATGATGCTCGCGCGGCTCCTCGAAGGCAGCCGCAGGCCCGCCCAACGGGCCCTGATCCTCCCGGAGCTGGTGATCCGTTCGTCGTCGCTCCGGGCCGCGCCGCAGACACCGTCCGCGCCGCCCGTGCCGTCGGCCCGGCGCCGCGAATCGCTCTGAGCGTCTACTGGTCCGTGGGCTCCAGCCGGCCGTACGCTGCCCGCAGCCGCTCCGCGATCTGCTCGGCGCCGACGGTGTCGAGCCCCTTGCGCCCGCCCACCGCGGCCTTCGCGGCCTGCAGGTTGTCCGCGAACACGGCCCACGAGGCGCTGGTGTAGTCCCCTCGCTCGGGCGATCCGACGTCCGCGAGGGCGCCGCGTATCGCCGAGGTGTCCACGGCGCCCCGCACCGCACCGGACGCCGTCTGCAGGGCGTCGACGACGAGCTTCCCGGACTTCAGCACGAACCGCGCCTCGTGCTTGCCGTCCGGCAGGCCGCGCAGCGCGTACGTCGCAAGGCGCTTGTCGGTGGCGGAGGTCTTCGCGTCCCGCGCGACCAGCCGGCCGTCGACGTACACGTCGACCACGGCGCTGCCGTCGTTGCCCCCGATGACGTCGACGCCCGTCCCGCGGAACGGGACGGTGAAGGAGGCACCTGCCGCGGTGCTCGTCGACGTGGACCGGTACCAGTCCATGGCGTCACCGAGGGACGCCTTACGGCTCCAACTCCCCTCGTACGACACCGACTTGTCCATGTTGTCGAGCTGCTCGGTGCCGTACGGCGCGTACCCGTCGACCGTCTCGACCTTCAGGTTGTCGAAGCCGGTCCTGTGGAAGTCGCTGCCGAGCTTGACGCGGCCCTCGCGCTCCGGGGTCGGGTCGTCGTACGTGGAGACGGCCTTGCCGTCGACGAACGCCGTGACGCGCGCCCCCTTCGCCTCGACGGCGAGCCGGTAGCGGTCGGCCGCCGCGACCTCGCCCTGGCCGATCACCGTGCCGTACTCGTAGAACGTCCAGGCGCCGTCGGCCCCGATCCGCAGGTTGTACGCGGCGTCGCTGATCGCCATGCCCTTCTGCTGCCGCACGCCGAGCGCAGCGAGGCCGCCGTCGGTGTCCGGGAACGAGACGTCGACGGACGCCTTGTAGTTCTCCCAGCGGAAGTCGCCCACGGTGGTGTTGGGGGTGTTCTTGTTCCAGGCGGCGGTGTCCTTCATGGACTGGTCCATGTACTGGTACAGCGTCCCGTCGTCGCCCACTTCCCAGGCGCCGGTCTGGTCGACCATGTAGCGGGGCTGATGGCCGCGCGAGGCGAGATACGGCTGGTAGGTCTTCCCGACCCGGACCTTGCCCTCCTCGCCGTACGCGAAGTCGTCCGCGTACAGGTACCGGTCGCCGGTGTCGCCGCGGCCGCCGCTCTTGTCGGTGTCCAGGACGGAGCGCGTCCCGGACGAGGGCAGTCGCCGGGCCGTCGCGTCGTCGGCGCTCGCGTCGAGGGTCGTGAGGGTGGTGATGGAGCGCGGCTTCACGGTGTACGCGTAGTACCCGTCGCCGTCGGGCCGGATCTCGTCGACGAGGTGCTTGAAGTCGGCGTCGTAGCGCTGCCCGGGGTCGGCCGCGCGCGTCTCCCACACCTCCATCGTCGGATCGCTGCCGAGCCGCAGGTTCTCGGCCTTGATCCGATAGGTCTTCGCCTGATCGCTGTCGTTGACGACGACGGTCGAGAAGTCCTTCTTGGCCGGGTCGGCGAGCGTCATGTAGCTCGGGGCGCCGTTCGACCCGTCCAGGTTCTCGGTACCGCTGACCCCGCTGTAACTGGCTTCGGGAACGGTCCGCCAGATCCCCGCGGTGTTGGTGTCGTTCTCCCAGCCGGTCTTCGCGAACTGGGTGAACTGCTGCATCACATAGATCGCCGCGTCGTAGTGCAGATACCCCGACCAGGGATCGCGCGCGCTCACCAGTTCCTTGTGGCTGTACTGAGCGCCTTCGTAGAACGACCCGATGGCCGGCTGGAAGATGTAGTGCGTGCGCTTCGAGTTCGCGTAGCCCTTCACCATGCGGTTCGCGACGTCGAGGGCGCTCTGCACGCCGCCGATCCCGGTACTGGCGCCGCCCGGCCCCTCGTTGTTGTTCACCCGGTAGTCGGTGAACCCGAAGGACCCGGTCCCCTCGCTGTACCAGACCTCCTTGTCCTGCCCGTACGCGTTGTCGCCGGTCGCCAGCTTCGTGTACGGGAGGTTGGTGGCGCTGTCGGCGGCGCCGTCGTGCCGGTCCTCCGTCGTGTAGTGGTAGCCGGTCGCGTCGACGATCCCGAAGAGATCGGCGTCGCTGAGCATCGCGGGACCCATGTTGAGGGTGTTGTTCTCGTCCGAGGCGACGATCTTGATCCGGTGGTAGGCCGCGGCGACCTTCGCCCGGTCCTTCGCCGCGATCCCGTATCGCGCGTCAGCGAAGTCCGTGTCGCTCACGACGGCGTTCTTGTACCACTTGATGAACGAGATGTCGGGCGACCGGGTCTCGTTCTTGTCCGGGTTCACGTAGTCGACCATGTACCCGTACTTCTCGTACACGTCGAGAACGGTCTCCTTGTACCACCGGTACATCTCGTCGGTGCCGGTCCCCTTGTTCCACTCCTGCTGGACCCACTGGGGCATCTCCCAGCGCAGGATCGAGACCTTGAGCCCCGGGTTGACCGTCTTGGCGTCGGCGGCCAGCTGGAACCCGGGGGAACGCGCGGCGTCGGCCAGCTCGTCCGCCGTACGCATGGTGGCCGGATCGGCGCCGGTCGAGGTGTTGGTGTCCGACCCCATCTCGACCTTGACGTGATTGATCAGGGGATGCGTGCCACCGAACATCGTCCTGATGAACTGCCAGTAGCGTTCGGGGTGTTCGGCCTTGTAGTCCATCAGCAGATTGCTCGTGCTGTTGCAGCTGAGCACGCCGAGGCCCTTGTACGTCAGCCCGTTGACGTTGTCGGCCCGCACGTCGTTGCCGTCGACCACCACCTCGACGGGCCCGTCCGCGGCATGACCGGGCGGCGCGGCGAGCAGTCCCGCCCCCAGCGTCACCGCGGCGGCAGCGGCGAGCGCGGCCCATCGCGGTCTTCCCTGAGCGCGCGTCTTCTTCGGCGTGCGCGTGTTCGTCTCTGAATGCATGGGACATGACACAACGTGCCCGTTCAGACCCTCTACGGATCGCCCTGACCTGAACGCACTCGCTCTGACTCGAACATCGGGGGCGCGGACATCGGCGCGCCGAGCGGCCCGGGGCGCCCACGACGCGCTCGGCACCCAGGACTGCCTGCCCGGGAGTCAGATACTTCCGGGCAGGCAGCCGGGTTGGCGTGAGGGTCAGTTCCAGAAGCCGTGGTGGACTTCGCGCGAAGACGGGATCACCGACGACCGCAACCTCGCCCACTTGCTCCGGGAACGGCTCGGCGCACTGGAAGAAGCCGCCCGGCCGGGCAAGATCGCCTTCGGCCTGAGCGAACCCGTCCCCACTTCCACAGACCTGGCACGCGCCCTCAACGAAGCCCGGCACGCCGCGCGCCTCGCCGAGCTACGGCCTCAACGCCTCGCCCTCGTCACCGCCCGCGGCCTCTCCCACGCCGGCGACCGCGTCGACCTCTACCTCGCCTGCGCCCTCGTCGACGACCGGTCCGCAGAGGAGCTCGGCAGGTCGGTACGGCCCGGTGCGCCCGTTCGTAGGGTTCTCGGGCCTCCTTGCCGCCCACTGGATGACCGACCGGCCCCGACCCGGACCGACGGTCCCCGCGCGGCGGCGACTTGGCGAGGTGGCGGCGACCGTCTCGGCGATCGCGGCCGTACTCGGTGTCGTGGTCGGCTTCCTCGGCCTGCCCGCGGTGCTGCGGTCGCCGACCTCGAAGCAACCGACGGTCGTCACCGTCACCGTGACCGCCACTCCCGAGGAGGAGGCGAGCGCAGCCTCCACTCCGCCGGACGACGACCCGTCCGACTCGGGGTCACCCACCGGCAAACCCGGCTCGACAGAGACGGCCGAGTTCGACCTCGACGCTTCCCCACTCCGTCATCGAAGTCATGAACCTCGACCAGGAACGCGACCCCACCCTGCCAGATCTCTCCGACGCCGCTCAGACTCAATCTCCGCCGTTGATGGTGTCGCGGGCGGCCCGGCGGAAGTCCTGGACGGTTTGGTAGAGGAGGTGTTCTCGCTGCGCCGCCACAGCGAGATCCTCGGCCCTGCGGGCCGTCTCACCGGCGTGGGCGTCATCGACCATCCGTCGCATGACCTCCGCCAGTTCGCGGGAGTTCCGGGTCACGCGATCGGCAACGGCAGCGAGCGAGCCCGGCCCCTCAAGGATGACCACCTCCAAGGCCCGGTGCACTTCACGGGCGAGGTCGACGAAGCGGCGTACTCCGTCATCGACCTCGGAAAGTGTCGGCTCGTCGGCACGCAGCGCGGCGAGGATGTCGTCCATGGCGATGTCTCGGTCGTGGAGGGCGCTGAGGTAGCCGGCGCACGCGTCGCGGCGCTGCTGACGACGCCACTGCCTGTGTTGTGCCTGCGCCTGTGAGCGGCCGCTGATGAACGCGGCGCCCAACGTCGCGAGAGAGCCGACGGCAGCGCCCAGTACAGCTGCGAGACCTGCATCCATCCCGTCAGTCTGCCGTGGCTGGAGTTCGTACGGGAGCTCAGGGCACTTCAATGACCGGCGATCGTGCGATGGGAAGAACTGTGCCCGATCGAGGGCCAGTTGTCCTGGGCAGCCCCGCCGTGGACACAGGGAAGCGGCCCCGTCGCCTGTAAGAGTGAACGGAGGCCGAGCCGTGAATGGACCTCACCACGTTGGGGACCCGAACCCTGCCGAGGGGCTCATCCCGAACAGGCGCCCCACGCCTGGGGCTCCCGGCCGCCGCACCCGCGGGCGAGTGTCTCCTGTCCAGTGGACGCCCGTAGGGTGTCGGCGCACTCAGAAGCACGACCCGGCGAAACCATCTCCGTGGGTAAGAAGAGCGCTCACTGCGGGGTCCTGCTTCAGGCGGCTCCCAGGAATCCTGGATCCGGCAGCTCCATCTGCCGGCAGAAGTCCTGGTTCATCGTGAGGATCTCGGTCATCGGCGCCGGTGCCCGGCTGGTCGCCGCCAGATCCTCCTGCGCTTCCTTCGACCAGAGGAAGGGCTGGACCGTGATCCCCTGAGCCACCGTGAGGTTGGCGGTCTCCTCCTCCCAGCCGGGCCAGCGGAGCCCTGCGTAGAACTGTGCCAGCCGGTCGGAGAGGGCCCAGGTCAGCCAGGCGCCATAGCCCACGGTCATGGCTTCCCATTCAAGGGAGTCCGGAGCGAAGTACGTCATCTGCCCGGGCAGTCCGGGCCTCCCGGCGGCCGCCGGATCGTGACCGTTGAGTGCGAACACTCCACCGAGCACGTCCTGCCCGACCACCAGACCGGCCGTCGGGCGCCACTCAGGATCAACACGGCCCGGAAACTGGTTCACGGCAGCGAGACCCGGAAGGGCCCCCTGCGGACTCGGTGAGGGGGATGCACCGCTGCGAAGGCCGTCGGGCAGACCCGGCTGGACCCGACTGCGGCGCCATCTCCACCTTGGGTTCCACCCATGGGTCCAGGTGCGGAAGGCCCTGTCGCAGCAGTCTTGAGGCATGACAACGACCGAGTGGATCACCGACATCGCCCTCCTCCTCGTCGTCTTCCGGCAGCTGCGGGAAGGACGCCTGGATCTGAAGACCTTCCTCATCCCGCTGGGGATCGTGGCCTTCGTGGCCTGGTCCTATCTGGACACCATCCCCACCGGGGGCAACGACCTGGTGCTGATCGGCACTCTGGTGGCCGTGGGAGCCGCGCTCGGCATCGCCGGCGGCGTCTACACCAGGATCCGGACCTCGGGCGAACACCTCCTGATCAAGGCCGGCGCCGTCTCGGCCACCCTGTGGGTGCTCGGCATGGGTGCCCGGATGGCCTTCCAGCTGTGGACCCAGCACGGCGGTGGCGACACCGTGGCGCGCTTCAGCATCACCCACCACATCACCAGCGACCAGGCCTGGGTCGCGGCGTTCGTCCTGATGGCACTGACCGAGGTCGTCACACGGCTGGCCACGATCTACCTCCGCAGCCTCCGCGTACCCACCGCGCCGGTGGCCGTGGCGACCGTGCCGGTGGCCGACCCCGCCGTGCGACCGTGAGCTATCGTCTGGCCGTGGCAGCCACCGAGACTCCTTCGCCGTCCGGGCCGGCCCCCTCCTCGGGGACCGGCCCGCGGCCGCTTCCCGGCCGGGAACCCTGGCTGCAGTGGGTGCTGAACATCGGCGTCGTCGTCGCCGGCGCCCTGACCATCCGGCCCATGGGACTCGACGGCCGCGGCCTCGCGGTCCTGGTCCTCTTCGTGATCAACAGCGTGGCGCTCCTCGCCCGTGCCCTGCCCGAGGCCAAGGTCCCGCCGCGGGTCGCCGTGATCTGGCTGACCGGCGGCATCATCGCGGCGGCCGCCCTGATCGGCGTCAGCCGCAGCGGTTCGAGCTACATGTTCGCGTTCTTCCTCGCCGGACACATCGGCTACCGGCTGCCCACCAGGACGGCTCTCACCCTGGCGGGACTGTGCAGTGTGCTGTGCGGCGCCGTCCTGTACTTCCGTCTCGGCCCCGGCCACGACGCGCTGCCGTGGGCGCTCGGTCTCGCCACCGGCGTCCCGGTCCTCGTCGGGATCATCAACCGCAGCAGTCAGCGCGCCGTCCAGGCGGTGATCGCGGCCGCCGAGTCCGCCGAGCGGGCGGCCCGTGCCGAGGCCCAGGCCGCCGTGCTCACCGAGCGCAGCCGGATCGCCCGCGACGTGCACGACGTCCTCGCCCATTCGCTGGCCGGGATCAACATGCAGCTGGAACTGGCCGACGCGCTGCTCGACACGGGTGACCTGGACAAGGTCCGGGAGGCCAACGACAAGGCGCACAGCATGGTCAAGGAGAGCCTCAAGCAGGCCCAGTGGACCGTGCACGCCCTGCGCGAGGACTCCCTGCCGCTGGTGGAGAGCCTGGCCGCGATGACCGAGTCGTCCGGTCACCGCGAGGCGCTCACCGTCACCGGGACCGTCCGCCAGGTGTCGGCCCGGGCGACCCAGAACCTGCTGCGGATCGCGCAGGAATCCCTGACGAACGCGGGCCGGCACGCGCCCGGCGCGACGGTGGCGGTGGAGCTGGCGTTCGCCCCCGCGTCGACCACGTTGCGGATCCGCAACGGCCCGGCCACCCGTGCCGTCACCGCGGGCGTCGGCAGCGGCATGGGTCTGATCGGAATGCGCGAGCGCGCGGCCCTTCTGGGTGGCACGATCACCGCGGGCCCGGTCACCGAAGGACCGGAGCAGGGCGGCTGGCAGGTGGAGGCAGTGATCCCCGATGAGTGAACAGGGCGAGAAGGTGCAGCAGTTGAGGGTGGTCGTCGCCGACGACCAGGCCGCGGTCAGGGAGCCGCTCGCCGCGGTGCTCGGGCTGGCCGAGGACATCGAGGTCGTCGCGGCGGCCGCGGACGGCACCGAGGTGCTGGCCGCCGTCTCCGGTGCCGCGGTGGACGTAGTTCTGATGGACCTGCGCATGCCGGTCATGGACGGGATCGAGGCGACGCGCCGGCTCAGTGAGGAGCACCCCGAGGTGGCCGTGGTGGTGCTGACCACGTTCGCCGACGACGAGTCGATCCTGGCCGCGCTCGGGGCCGGGGCCCGCGGCTATCTGACCAAGAACGCCGGACGCCAGGACATCGTCCGCGCCCTGCGCGCGGCGGCCGCGGGCCAGTCGGTGCTCGACCGTGAGGTCCAGGACCGGCTGCTGGCCACCGTCCGCACCAAGCCGCAGGCGTCGGGGACGTCGCTGCCCCAGGACATCACGCCGCGCGAGCGCGAGGTGCTCGGTCTGATCGGTCAGGGCCTGCCGAACCGGGCCATCGCCGAGCAGCTGTTCATCAGCGAGGCCACGGTCAAGACGCACATCAACAACCTGTTCGCCAAGGCGGGCATCCGCGACCGGGCCGACGCCGTGCGCAGGGCGATCGCGGCGGGCCTCGCCTGACCTCGGCGGAACCTGCGCCCCCGGCCGCGTACAGCTCACCGGGAACGATCCCCGCCCCGCTCGCCGGCTCAGTCCTCGGTGACGCGGATGATCGTCTTGCCGGGAGTCCGCTTGGCCGGGGTGAAGGCGGCGATCGCTTCGTCGAGCGGTCGCACGTCGCCGACGATCGGCTTGAGGCGGCCGTCCCGTACCCGCTGGGCGAGGTCGCTCAGGCGGGCGCGGTCGGGTTCGACCACGAAGAAGACAGCGCGTCCGTCGCGGGGATGGACGCTGACGGGCTCGGCGATGGTGACCAGGGTGCCGCCGGGACGGACCAGGGCCGTGGAGCGTTCGAGGATCTCGCCGCCGATCACGTCGAACACCACGTCGACGTCGCCGACGTCCTCCAGCTTCTCGGCCTGGAGGTCGACGAAGGCGTGGGCGCCGAGCCCGAGTGCCCTGTCGCGGTCGTCGGCGCGTCCGGTGCCGATCACGTGCGCGCCGGCCGCGCCGGCCAGTTGCACGGCGATCGAGCCGACGCCACCCGCGGCGCCGTGGATGAGGACGCTCTGTCCGGTCCGGAGGTCGGCGTGGTCGAACAGGGCCTGCCAGGCGGTGAGTCCGGAGATCGGCAGTGCGGCGGCCGTGACGTGGTCGACGTCGGCGGGGAGCGGCGCGAGGTTGCGGGCCTCGACCGCGGTGTACTGGGCCAGGGTGCCGTTGCGGGCCCAGTCGGTCAGGCCGTAGACGCGCTGCCCGATGGTGAGGCCGGTGGTGCCGTAACCGAGTTCGACGACGACGCCGGACAGCTCGTGACCGGGCACGCTCGGGGTGCGGTCGCGGCCGGCCCGGTCGGTCCAGGTGCCGGGCCAGTCGAGCTCGCCCGGTGTGAAGCCGGCGGCGTGGACCTTCACGATGACGTCGTTCTCCGCGGCGTGCGGATGGGGCAGCTCGGCGAGGGTGAGGCCGCCTGCCCCGGCCGCGCGGTCCTGGACGGTGATGGCTTGCATGAGGGTGCCTCCGAGGTGCGGGAGGTGAACGCCGACGTGCGGCGCCACCATGGTCACTTCGACTCTAGGATCCAGGCAGCCCAATGATGTGGGCCATTCTTTCCCGTTTCGAGTGGGCCATTTGACCCGACCGTCCGCGCCCGGCCATCTCGCTCTTGCGATAGGCAGGTAAATACCTGCATAATGATGAGCGTGAGCCTAGAAGCGACAGCGATCGACTCGGTGTTCAAGGCGCTGGCCGACCCCACGCGGCGGCTCCTGCTCGATCGACTGCGCGCGCACAACGGGCAGACGCTGCGCGAACTGTGCGAGCGCCTCGACATGGCCCGCCAGTCGGCGACCCAGCACCTGGACGTTCTCGTGCGAGCCAACCTCGTCACCGTCGTACGGCGCGGCCGGGAGCGCCTGCACTACCTCAACCCGGCCCCGATCCACGAGATCGAGGAGCGCTGGATCTCCGGGTTCGACAGGCCCCGACTGCAAGTGATCAGTGCCATCAAGCACCAGGCAGAGGAGTACGCCATGACCGACGCACCCACTTCAGTACCGAACTACGTCTACGTCACCTACATCCGCGCCAGCGCGGAGCAGGTGTGGCAGGCCCTGACCGACGCCGACCTCACGACGCGCTACTGGGGACACGCCAACGTCTCCGACTGGCAGGCGGGCTCGGCCTGGGAGCACCGTCGGGTCGACGGCTCGGACAAGGTCGACGTGTTCGGCAAGGTCCTGGAGACCGAGCCCCCGACCCGGCTGGTCATCACGTTCGACGACGCACCCGACGCCGAGTCGCCGCGGGAGCCCTCGGTCGTCACGTTCCTCGTCGAACCGCATCAGGACATCGTCCGCCTCACCGTGACCCACGAGAACCTCCCCAACCAGGAGATGCTGGCCGGAATCTCGTCGGGCTGGCCGGCCGTGCTGGCCAACCTCAAGTCGATGCTGGAGAC
>NZ_JAMOLN010000166.1 GCF_024448165.1 Streptomyces longispororuber | reverse complement strand
TCATCCCTCATCCCGAACGGACCTGCCCCATGCGACGCCCACTCGTCCCCGCCCTGCTCGCCCCGCTCGCCCTGCTCCTCGCCGCCTGCTCCGGCGCCTCGTCCGCCAGCACGTCCACCGGAGGCGGCAGCGGGGGCGGAACCGACGGGAACGGGTCCCTGACCCTCAACGTCGGTGACCAGAAGGGAGGTTCGGAAGCGGTGCTGCGGGCCGCGGGTGAGCTCGACGACCTGAAGTACAAGATCCGCTGGTCCACGTTCACCTCGGGGCCGCCCCTGCTCGAGGCGGTCAACGCCAAGGCCGTGGACATCGGCGGCGTCGGCAACACGCCGCCCGTCTTCGCGGCGGGCGCCGACTCGAAGATCAAGGTCGTCGCCGCCAGCCACGGCACCGCCAAGGGCGACACCGTCCTCGTCCCGAACGACTCGAAGCTCACGACTCCGGCGCAGTTGAAGGGAAGGTCCATCGCGGTGGCGCAGGGGTCGTCGGCGCACTACAACCTGGTCGCGACCCTCCGCAAGGCAGGGCTCGGGCTCGACGACGTCGAGGTCAAGTACCTCCAGCCGGCCGACGCGCTGGCCGCGTTCACCGCCGGCAAGGTAGACGCCTGGGCGGTCTGGGACCCGTACACCTCGCAGATCCTGCGCGGCAAGCAGGGCCGTGTGCTCAGCGACGGCGACGGGCTCAGCAACGGACTCGCCTTCCAGGTCGCCTCCCCCACCGCCCTCGCCGACCAGAAGAAGTCCGCGGCGATCAAGGACTACCTCGGCCGGCTGCGGCGCGCCCAGGACTGGGTCTACAAGCACCCCGAGGCGTGGGCGAAGGTGTGGGCCAAGGACACCGGCCTGCCCTACGACGTGGCGCTCGACGCGGTGAAGCGGACGAACGGCACGCGGGTGACCGTCGCCGTCGACAAGGGTGCCATCGCGTCCGAGCAGCAGATCGCCGACACGTTCACGAAGCTGAAGCTGATCCCGCGCAAGGTCGACTTCGCGGACTTCGTCGACACCCGCTTCAACGGCGGTCTGCCCGCCTCCACCGCCGCCCCGCGCTCGTACGCCAAGGAGTCCTGAACCCATGAACGTCCATCTGCACTGGTTCCTGCCGACCGGCGGCGACGGCCGCACCCTCGTCGACCGGCACGCCTTCAGCGGCGGCGCGCTCGAACGCACTCCGGGCGGCGCGATCGCCGGCGTGCGCGCACCCGACCTCGACTATCTCGTCCAAATAGCCAAAGCGGCCGAACAGTTGGGCTTTGAAGCCGTGCTCACGCCGACCGGCACCTGGTGCGAGGACGCGTGGCTGACGACCGTGGCCCTCGCCCAGCACACCGAGCGCCTGAAGTTCCTCGTCGCCTTCCGGCCCGGCGTCATCTCGCCCGTGCTCGCCGCGCAGATGGCGTCCACGTACCAGCGCCTCACGCGGGGGCGGCTACTGCTGAACGTCGTGACCGGTGGCGACTCCACCGAGCAGCGTCGGTACGGCGACCACCTCGACCACGACCGGCGCTACGCCCGCACCGACGAGTTCCTCTCCGTGGTCCGCGGCGTGTGGGGCGGCACCCCGCAGGCCCCGTACGACTTCGGCGGCGAGCACTACCGGGTCGACGGCGCCTTCTCCGCGCTCGCGCCCGACCCGCAGCCGCAGATCTTCTTCGGCGGATCGTCGGCCGCGGCCGGACCGGTCGCCGCGCGGCACACGGATGTCTATCTGACCTGGGGCGAGCCGCCGGAGCAGGTGAAGGAGAAGATCGACTGGATCCGGTCGCTCGCCGAGGCGGAGGGGCGGACCGTACGGTTCGGCATCCGGCTGCACACGATCTCCCGGGACTCGGCGCGCGACGCGTGGACGACCGCGGACCGGCTGCTCGACGACCTCTCCCCCGAGACGGTCGCCGCCGCGCAGGCCGCGCTCGGCCGCAGCGAGTCGGTGGGGCAGCAGCGGATGCTCGCGCTGCACGGCGGCAAGCGGGAGGGGCTGGAGATCTCGCCCAATCTGTGGGCCGGCGTGGGCCTGGTGCGCGGTGGCGCGGGCACGGCGCTCGTCGGCAGTCACGCGGAGGTCGCCGACCGCATCGAGGAGTACCACGCGCTCGGTGTCGAGCACTTCGTGCTGTCCGGCTATCCGCACCTGGAGGAGGCGTACTGGTTCGGCGAGGGAGTGATCCCGGAGCTGGCGGCGCGCGGCCTGGTCGCTCCGGCCGTCCGCGGCGGTGGCGCTCCGCTGCTGGTCGCGGGCGGTCGCTGAGCCACGGCGCGCGAGCGGGAAGATCTCGGGCCCCGGTCGAGTTGGTAGAAGCGTGAACGAAACCGGGGCACGAGAAGCGGCGGACGTACGGCAGGTCGACGTGGTGGTCATCGGCGCCGGGCAGGCCGGACTGTCCGCCGCCCACCATCTGCGCCGGGTGGGGTTCGTACCGGACCGGGACTTCGTCGTCCTCGACCACGCGCCCGCGCCGGGCGGCGCCTGGCAGTTCCGCTGGCCCTCGCTCACGTACGGCAAGGTGCACGGCATGCACGCCCTGCCGGGCATGGAACTGACCGGCGCCGATCCCACCCGGCCGTCGTCGGAGGTCATCGCCGAGTACTTCGCCGCCTACGAGGAGACCTTCGACCTGCGCGTCCACCGTCCGGTCGACGTGCGCCGGGTGCGGGAGGGCGACGGCGGGCGGCTGCTGGTCGAGACGTCGGCCGGGGACTGGTCGACGCGCGCCCTGATCAACGCGACGGGGACCTGGGACCGGCCGTTCTGGCCGCGCTACCCGGGCCAGGAGATGTTCCACGGGCGGCAGTTGCACACGGCGCAGTACCCGGGGCCCGAGGAGTTCGCCGGGCAGCGGGTCGTCGTGGTCGGCGGCGGCGCGTCCGGGACGCAGCACCTGATGGAGATCGCCCCGTACGCCGCGGCGACGACCTGGGTGACCCGGCGCCCGCCGGTGTTCCGCGAGGGCCCCTTCGACGAGAACTGGGGCCGGACCGCGGTGGCCATGGTCGAGGACCGGGTCCGGGAGGGACTCACGCCGCTGAGCGTCGTCTCGGTGACCGGACTCCCGATGAACGACGCGATCCGCGAGGCCCGGGCGAACGGCGTCCTGGACCGGCTCCCCATGTTCGACCGGATCACGCCCACCGGCGTGGCCTGGGACGACGGGCGGGAGGTCGAGGCCGACGTGATCCTGTGGGCCACCGGGTTCCGGGCGGCGATCGACCATCTCGCACCGCTGAAGCTGCGGGAGCCGGGCGGCGGGATCCGGATGGAGGGCACGCGCGCGGCACTCGACCCGCGGGTGCATCTCGTGGGGTACGGGCCGTCGGCGAGCACGATCGGCGCGAACCGGGCGGGCCGTGCGGCGGTGCGGGAGATCCAGCGGCTGCTCGCTCAGGACGCTCCGGTCACGGTCTGACGTCCGATGGAGGCGCGGCTCTACCTGCCGCGCCCCTACCTGCCCTACCTGCCACCTGCCCTACCTGCCCTGCGACTCTGTGACGCTCAGCTGTCCTTCTTGGCGGCGGCCTGGTTCTTGTTGAACTCCGCGACGTTGCGCTGCTGTTCGTCGAAGTCCGCGGTGAACCGGGTGTCACCCGGCTTCACCGTCACGAAGTACAGCCAGTCGCCCTGCGGCGGGCTGATCGCCGCCTTCATGGCCTGCTCGCCCGGATTGCCGATCGGCGACGGCGGCAGACCCATGCGCGCGTAGGTGTTGTACGGGTTGTCGAGGTTGGTGTCCTTCTCGCTGGTCTTCAGCGTGGACCGGCCGAGCGCGTAGTTGATCGTGGAGTCCATCTGCAGCGGCATGCCGTGGTCGAGGCGGTTGTAGATGACGCGGGCGACCTTGCCCATGTCCTCCTTGTTGTCGGCCTCGGCCTCGACGATGCTCGCGATGGTGACGGTCTGGTACAGGTTCACCGTGCCGCGGTCGGCACCCGCCGTGGTCCCGCCGCCGGTGAACTTCTTGTTCGCCGTGGCCACCATGTACGCCAGCACGGACTGCGGGGTCGACTTGTCGCCGAGGGGATACGTCGCCGGGAAGAGGTATCCCTCGGGGTTGCCGCCCGCATCACTCGGAAGCTTGAGGCCCGCCTTGGGCATGACCTTCTTGGTCGTGCCGGCCGGGACGCCGAGGGCCTTGTCGACGGCGTCGTACACCTGGCCCGAGCGCCATCCCTCGGGGATGGTCAGGGCAGTGGGCCGCCCCTCGTCGGCACCGGACGTGGCCAGCGGAACCGCGACGGCGGTGGCCGCCACGACGGCCCCGGTCGCCATCAGGGCGAGGCGCCCTCTGCGCGTGAGTCGGATCGTGCTCCGTCGCGGAGTCTCGTTCAGCATGCGGGAACGGTAACCCGCACTTCGGGGCATTCCTGGCATATCTTCATGTCGGCGGCCGCACCGGCCCCGGGTGGGCCAGTGCCGCGGTGGCGCTCACGCGCGAGCCGCCGCCGTCCGGCTCAGGCGGCCGTCGTCTCCAGCTGGGCGTCGCGCCGCACCAGTGCCGCGTACCGGCCGTCGCGCTCCAGGAGCTCCTCGTGGGTACCGCGCTCGGCTATGCGCCCGGAGTCCAGGACCACGATCTGGTCGGCGCCGCGGACGGTGGAGAGGCGGTGCGCGATGGTGAGCGTGGTGCGGTCGGCCGAGAGGGCGTCGATGGCTTCCTGCACGGCGTGCTCGGTGCGGGTGTCGAGGGCACTGGTCGCCTCGTCCAGGATGAGGATCGGCGGGTCCCGCAGGATGGTGCGGGCGATGGCCAGGCGCTGCTTCTCGCCGCCGGAGAAGCGGTGACCGCGCTCACCGACCACGGTGTCGTACCCGTCGGGCAGCCCGGCTATGTGGTCGTGGATCTGGGCGGCCCTGGCCGCGGCGTACAGCTCCTCGTCCGTGGCGTCGGGCTTGGCGAACCGCAGGTTCTCCGCGACCGAGGCGTGGAAGAGGTACGTCTCCTGGGAGACGACGCCGACGGCGCGCGCGAGGGTGTCGAAGTCCAGGTCGCGCACGTCGACCCCGTCGACGGTGACGCGCCCGCCCGTGACGTCGTACAGACGCGGCACGAGATAGCTGAGCGTGGACTTGCCGGAGCCGGTGGGTCCGACGACGGCGAGGCTGCCGCCCGCGGGGATGGTGACGTCGATGCCGTCGAGGATCGGCGCCTGCCGGTCGTCGTCCGCGTCGTAGCGGAACGTCACGTCCTGGAGGCGGACCTCGCCCTTGATCGTGTCCAGGCGGACGGGGTTCTCCCGCTCGGTGATGTCGACGGGCAGGTCGAGGTACTCGAAGATGCGCTGGAACAGGGCGAGCGAGGTCTGGATCTGGACGCCGGTCTGCAGGAGGCTCACGGTCGGCCGGAACAGGCCCTGCTGGAGCGAGACGAACGCGACGAGCGTGCCGATGGAGACGCCCGGCCCGCCGAGCTGGAAGGCGATGCCGGCCGCCCAGTAGATGACCGCGGGCATGGCGGCCATGACGATGCTGATGACGGCCATCCGCCAGCGCCCCGCCATGTTCGACCGGACTTCGAGGTCGACGAGTTCGTCCGACTCGTCGGCGAAGGACTTCGTGAGGGAGTCGGCGCGGCCCATGGTGCGGCCCAGCAGGATGCCGCTCACGGAGAGCGACTCGGTGACCGTGGCGGCCATGGCGGCCATCTGCTTCTGGCGCTCGGTGGCGATCTTCTTGCGCTCGCGGCCGACGCGGCGGGCGATCCACACGAAGACCGGCAGCAGAAGAAGGGAGACGACCGTGAGGCGCCAGTCGAGGGCGACCATGGCGACGATCGTGGCGACGACGCTCGTCAGGTTCGAGACGAGGGACGTCGCGGTGGAGGTCACCGTCGCCTGCATGCCGCCGATGTCATTGGCGATGCGGGACTGGACCTCGCCGGTGCGGGTCTTGGTGAAGAAGGCGAGCGACATGCTCTGCAGCCGCCCGTACACGGCGGTGCGCAGGTCGTGCATGACGCGCTGGCCGACCGTCGTCGAGATCAGGGTCTGCAGCACGCCGAAGACGCTGGTGACGACGGCGCTGAGGATCATGCCGAGGGCGAGCAGGCTGAGCAGCCCGGTGCGGCCCTGCGGGATGGCGACGTCGAGGATCTCCTTGAGCAGGAACGGCGTCGCGACCGTCACCAGCGACGCGGCGGCGACCAGCAGGCCGACGAGGGCGAGGCGGGCGCGGTAGGGACGGAAGAGGGACAGGATGCGGCGGATCTGGCGCGGCTGGCCCGATGACTTCGCATCGGGGGGCGGCGTCCAGTTGATGTCGTCGTTGCGCATGGGCCTCCTACGGCGTGAGAGAGCACGGTGCGGGTCCGGCGGCAGAGGCCGGGCTCGACTTTGAGGAGCATAGCTCATTGTTACCTATACTCACAATGAACAAGGTCCTGCTAATGTTCCCGTCATGAGTACCCCGGACGCCGACGGCTTCCTCGCCGAGCAGCTGCTGCGGCTCACGCGCCGCCTGCACCGCATCCAGAAGCGACAGCTGGAGCCGGTCGGGATCACCCCCGCGCAGTCCCGGCTGCTGCGCACGCTGGTGCACTACGAGACCCCGCCGCGGATGGCGGACCTGGCGCAGCGGCTCGAGGTGGTGCCGCGCGCCGTGACCACGGTCGTGGACGGCCTGGAGGCCAACGACCTGGTGCGCCGGATGCCCGATCCGACCAATCGCCGGGTCATCCGGATCGAGCTCACCGACAAGGGGCGGGCCGCCCTGCGGGAGCTGCGCAGCGCGCGGCGCGCGGCCGCAGAGGAGATCCTTGCCCCATTGGACGCGGAGCAGCGCGCACAGCTGACGGTCCTGCTGAACGCGCTGTTCGAGTCCCCGCACGTGCCCGACTGCTGACCACGACCGCATCACGACCGTACGACCGCACACCACGACTGGAGAGCCATGCCGCTGCTGGAGCCGAAGCCGGAAGCCCTGCGTCCCGGGTCCCGCCCGTCGGGTCCGGCCCCCGACCGGGTCGCGGACCGGCAGGCGGGCGGCACGCCCGAGCCGCTGCGCTCGGAGCTGACGGAGCTGCTCGGCGCGGACAAGGTGCTCACGAAGATCTCCGACCTGGTGCGGTACGCGTCGGACGCCAGTCCGTACCGCTTCGTGCCGCAGGTCGTGGTCGTCGCCGAGGACATCGACGACGTCTCGGCCGTCCTGTCGTACGCGCACGGCAGGGGCCGCGAGGTCGTCTTCCGTGCGGCGGGCACGTCGCTGAACGGGCAGGCGCAGGGCGAGGACATCCTGGTCGACGTCCGTAAGTTCTGGTCGGGCGTCGAGGTCATCGGGGACGGCTCGCGGGCGCGGATCGGCCCCGGCACGACGATCGTGCGGGCCAACGCGACGCTGGCGCGGCACGGCCGGGTGCTCGGCCCCGACCCGGCGAGCGCGATCGCCTGCACGGTCGGCGGCGTCGTGGCGAACAATGCGTCGGGCATGACGGCGGGCACGACCCGGAACTCGTACCGGACGGTCGCCTCGCTCACCTTCGTGCTGCCCTCGGGCACCGTCGTGGACACCGGCGACCCGCGCGCGGACGAGGACCTGGCCCATGCCGAACCGGCGCTCTGCGAGGGCCTGCTGACGATCAAGCGGGAGATCGAGGAGGACGCGGAGCTGACCCGCAGGATCCGCGCCAAGTACGAGATCAAGAACACGAACGGGTACCGGCTCGACGCGTTCCTGGACGGGTCGACGCCCGTCGAGATCCTGCGCGGTCTGATGGTGGGCTCGGAGGGCACCTTCGGGTTCATCTCCGACGTCGTCTTCGACACCCTGCCGCTGGACCGGAAGGTGTCGACGGCGCTGCTGTTCTTCCCGTCCCTGACGGCGGCGGCCGCGGCGGTGCCGGTGTTCAACGAGGCGGGCGCGCTGGCCGTTGAGCTGATGGACGGCAACACGCTGCGTGCGTCGGTCAGCGTGCAGGGCGTGCCGCAGGACTGGGCGCGGCTGCCGAAGGAGACGACCGCGCTCCTGGTGGAGTTCCGGGCGCCGGACGAGGAGCGGCAGGCGGCCTTCGAGGTGGCGGCGGCCAAGGTGCTGGAAGGTCTCGAACTCGTGGCGCCCGTCGCCTCGGTGACCAATGAGTTCACCCGGGACGCCAAGGCGATCAGCGGTTACTGGAAGGCGCGCAAGGCGTTCGTGACGGCGGTCGGCGGTTCGCGTCCGTCGGGCACGACGCTGATCACAGAGGACTTCGCCGTGCCGCCCGGCCGGCTCGCGGAGGCCTGCGAGGCCCTGCTCGAACTGCAGACGCGCCACGGCTTCGACGCGGCGGTCGCGGGCCACGCCGCGCACGGCAACCTGCACTTCCTGCTCGCCTTCGACGCGGGAAAGCCGGCGGACGTGGACCGGTACGCGGCCTTCATGGACGAGTTCTGCCGGCTGACGGTCGAGCGGTTCGACGGCTCCCTGAAGGCGGAGCACGCCACGGGCCGCAACATCGCGCCGTTCCTGGAGCTCGAATGGGGGCCCCGCGCCACGGAGTTGATGTGGCGCACCAAGCAGGTCATCGATCCGGACGGGGTGCTGGCGCCACGCATCGTGCTCGACCGCGACCCGAAGGCGCACCTGCGGGGTCTCAAGACGATCCCGAAGGTGGAGCTGATCGCCGACCCGTGCATCGAGTGCGGCTTCTGCGAACCCACCTGCCCCAGTGAGGACCTGACGACGACGCCGCGCCAGCGGATCGTGCTGCGCCGCGAGATGATGCGCCAGCCGTCCGGTTCACCGGTCGAGGACGCGCTGATCGACGCGTACGGATACGACGCGGTCGACACCTGTGCGGGCGACTCCACCTGCAAGCTGGCCTGCCCGGTCGGCATCGACACCGGGGCCTTCATGAAGGACTTCCGGCATGCGCGGCACTCACCCCGCGAGGAGCGGGTGGCGGCGCTCGCCGCGAAGAACTTCAAGGCCGTCGAGGCGTCGGCCCGGCTGGCCGTGGCCGCCGCCGGCAAGATCGGCGACCGGCTGCTGACCTCGGTGACCACCGCCGCCCGCAAGGCGGTCCGGCCCGACCTGGTGCCCGAGTGGCTGCCCGAGGTCCCGGCCGCGGCCGCGCGCAAGCTCCCCCGCACCGGGCGCGTGGGCGCCTCGGCCGTCTACTACCCGGCGTGCGTGAACCGCATCTTCGGGACGCCGGGAGACGTGTCGCTCCCCCAGGCCGTCGTGGCGGTCTCCGCGCGCGCGGGCCGGCCGGTGTGGATCCCCGAGGACGTCGCCGGGACGTGCTGCGCCACGATCTGGCACTCCAAGGGCTACGACGAGGGCAACAAGGTGATGGCGAACCGGATCGTCGAGGCGGCCTGGGGCTGGACCGCGGGTGGCCGGCTGCCGCTGGTCGTGGACGCCTCGTCGTGCACGCTCGGCATCGCGCACGAGGTGGTGCCGTACCTCACCGACGAGAACCGGGAGCTGCACGCGGAGCTGAAGATCGTCGACTCCCTCGTGTGGGCCGCCGAGGAGCTGCTGCCGCATCTGACGGTCGAGCGGACCATCGGTTCCGCCGTGCTCCATCCGACGTGCTCCATGGAGCACCTCGGCGACGTCGCCCAGTTGAGGGCGGTCGCCGAGGCGTGTGCCGACGAGGTGGTGATCCCGGACGACGTGGGCTGCTGCGCCTTCGCCGGCGACCGGGGCATGCTCCACAAGGAGTTGACCGAGTCGGCCACCCGTAAGGAGGCCGCGGAGGTGACGTCCCGCGCCTACGACGCGCATCTGTCGGCGAACCGGATGTGCGAGGTCGGCATGGACCATGCCACGGGCCGCTCGTACTACTCGGTGCTGGTGGAGCTGGAGCGGGCAACCCGTCCGGCCCGGTCGGTTACGACGCGCAACTGACCTTCGGATCAACCCAGTCGGCGTGGTCGTTGCCGTTGCCGTCCTCGGCATCGGTGGCGACCAGGCTGACGAACCGGGCGCGGTCACGTCGACCCAGTCCGTGGTGAGGAGTTCGGCGCGGGTGACGGCCCCGGCCCGTACGGGGTCCTCGGTGCGGACGCGCCGGCCCGCCGGGGCGTCGAGGCGGACCGTCGCCCTGCACAGGTGTGCCCGGACCTGGTCGGCGAGTGCGGTGCGGACGGTGACCGGCACGCCCGGGGTGGCTAGGGCGGCGAGTGCGGCGAGTGCGGCGAGTGCGGCGAGTGCCCCGTCGTACAGGAACGGGGCGTCGAGTCCAAAGGCTCGGTAAAGGAAGTCCAACTCCCTGACCACTTCGGTCCCTTGCGCCCCGGTCTCACCCCCTCCAAGGTGGCAAGCGCTTGCCAGGCACCGCACCCACCAGCTTTGGAGGTCCGATGCACGACAACGACAACCGGCCCGCCCACACCGACCGGCCCACGCACGGCGACCAGCCGCTCGACGCTCCCGGCCCCGACGGCCACTCCCGGCGCGACGTGCTGCGCACCGCGGGCGTCGCGGGCGCCGGGCTCGGCCTCGCCGCGTTCGGCCCGGGCACCGCGCAGGCCGCGCCCGGGGAGAACCAGGCCGACGCCGTGCAGGAGGCCGCCGTGCCGGCCCGGCAGGGCGCGACGATGATCGGGGTGCCGTTCGACCGCCGGTCCACCGTGCGCGTCGGCATCATCGGCCTGGGCAACCGCGGCGGCAGCATGATCGACCTGTTCCTGGCGATGCCCGGCGTCCAGGTCGTCGCGCTGTGCGACCCGGTGAAGGACAAGACGGAGCGCGCTGCGGCCAAGGTGACGGCCGCGGGCCAGCCGGCCCCGGCGACGTACACCAAGGGCGATCACGACTTCGAGAACCTGTGCAAGCGCGGCGACATCGACTTCGTGTACGCGGCGACGCCGTGGGACTGGCACTTCGAGATGGCGAAGACGGCCATGCTGAACGGCAAGCACGTCGGCGTGGAGTGTCCGATCGCGCTCCAGCTCGACCAGCTGTGGGAGCTGGTGAACCTCTCGGAGCGCACCCGCAGACACTGCATGCAGCTGGAGAACTGCTGCTACGGCCGCAACGAGATGCGAGTGCTGCGCATGGCGCACGCGGGCAAGTTCGGCCAACTCCTGCACGGGGCGGGCGCGTACAACCACGATCTGCGCGGCCTGATGTTCGACCCCGACTACTACGAGGGTCCATGGCGCCGGCTGTGGCACACGCGGTTGCGCGGCGATCTGTACCCGAACCACGGGTTCGGCCCGGTCGCCAACTACATGGACGTCAACCGCGGCGACCGGGTCACGCACATCTCCAGCTTCGGTACGCCCTCGCTCGGTCTGGCCGAGTACCGGGAGGCCAACATGCCGAAGGGAGACCCGAGTTGGAAGGAGACGTACATCGAGTCGGACCGCACGATCAGCCTGGTCCAGACGGCGAAGGGCCGGGTGATCCGCCTCGAGCACGATGTGTCGACCCCGCACCCGTACTCCCGCATCAATCAACTCGGCGGCACCAAGGGCGTGTTCGAGGACTATCCGGAGCGCATCTACATCGAGCCCGACCACACGAACGACGCGTGGGGCGACTTCGCCAAGTACGCCGACTGGGACCACTGGCTGTGGAAGGAGCACGCCAACCCGCCCGGCGGGCACGGCGGCATGGACTACATCATGGTGTACCGGCTGATGCAGACGATGCGCCTCGGTCTCGTGCCGGACTTCGACGTGTACGACGCGGTGACCTGGACGTCGCCGGTGCCGCTGAGCCATCTGTCCATCAAGGCGAAGGGCGCGCCGCAGCCGATCCCGGACTTCACCCGGGGCGAGTGGCGCAAGAAGCGCGGCGGCGTGGACTCGGACAAGCCCGCCGAGGCGTGAGCCGGGTGCGGGGCCCGGGCCTTCGCGGCCCGGGCCCCGCACGGCGTCAGCAGCGGTGCCGGTCGATGGTCAACACACCCTGATCCGTGCGGAGTTCGCGGTCGTAGCAGCTTCCGGGGCCGTGCACGCGGTAGCGCTCCCCGGTGGTGGCGACGGCGTGCCGTTCCTCGCGCGGGGCGTTCGCCGCGTACGTCGCGTCGCCGGTGTACGTGTCGTCGAGCACGGTCGGAGCGCCGTCGCCGAGGCCGGTCTCGGCGCGGTCGCCGAGGGTGATCACGGTGCGCAGCCGGTCGTCGGCGCCGAGGGTGGTGGTGCCGTCCATCGTGTACGTGCGGTTCGTGCGGGCCGTGCGTCCGCCGGTGCGCACGGTCTCCCGGTCGGTCCAGGTGGCGGTCAGCGTGTCGGTGGTCTCTCCGTCGGTCCAGCGGTGCACGGAGGTGTTGGCGAGGGTCCGGGTGACGGTGGTGGCGACCCGGCCGTGCGAGGTGTCGACGTAGCCGCTGACGCTGAAGCGGTGTCCGCCGTCGGTGTCGAGCCGGTGCTCCGCGGTCGGCGATCCGGGCGTGTACACCGAGGAGTTGGCGAGGTCACCCGCCCGGTGGGCGGTGAGTCCGCCGGTGACGTGGGCGCGGTGGGCGTCCTGCCAGACCAGCACGTTGACCGGGGTGCTCCAGCCGCTCTGCCCCGTGGGCACGCCCGCGACGGACACCTCGACGCGGTGCGGCCTGCCGTCGTTGAGGAGCCCGGCGAACGGCGTGAGGTCGTACTCGATCGGCTTGATGTCGAAGGCGCGTGGGCCCGGAATCACGTACCAGAGGAAGGGGTTGGACCAGCCGCCGGTCCACACGGTCGGGAACGGGGCGGCGATGCCGGCGAGTTGACCGTCGACCGTGACCTGCACCTCCCGGTACGGTCCGCCCTCGGCCTTGCACGAGTAGGGGGCGGCGTCGGGCACGGTCAGGTACCAGTACTCCTCGCAGCCGCCGCCGGAGCCGGTGGCGTACACCTCGGCGACGAGCCGCTCGCTGTTGCGCGGCGTGGTGAGGGTGCCGTCGTCGGCGAGGGTGAGCACCTGGTCGGGCGTGCGGTCGGACCGCGCCGGACGGCTGCCGGCGGGCTGGGTCCCCTTGGTCTCGGCGGCGTAGAACGTGAGGGTCGCCCTGACGTCGATGACGCCGGTGTAGGTGTCGTTCACGACGTTGCCGATGAGCATCTCGACCGGCTGCTGCCCGCGCAGCGTGTCGCTGTAGCGAGTGACGTCCTTCTCGACGGTCCAGGCGATGCCGTCCGGGGAGGGTTCGGGCGTGGACGTGCGCAGGATCTCCACGCCGCCGATGTGCAGATAGCCGAGCCGGTCGAACTGACGTCCCTTCACCTTCCCGTCCAGCCGGAGGACGACCTTGCTCCAGCGATCGCCGCAGCCCTTCGGCGGGGTGTAACTCCCCTTGTACGGCGTGAAGTCGCGGAACTGCGCCTCGGCGACGGTGACGTCGCACGACGTGGTGTGCGGCTTCGTCACGGGCGGGGTGGCGGTGACCGGGTCGTGCCAGTCCGTTCCGAACTCCGTGGGGACGTCGGGTCGTTGGGCCGCTGCCGCGGGCGAGCCGGGCGCGAGGAGGGCGCCCGCCGCGAGGATCGCCCCGGCGAGCATGGACATGACGCGTCTTCTCATGGGCGGATTTCTACGGTGCCCAAGGTGGTCGGCGCAACCAGGGGCAGGCGCGTGGGCGGTCACCTTGCGGAGGGTCTCGACCGGGTTCCGCCGCGCCAGTACGCTCCCGGCGCACCGGGGGAAGCGGGGGAAACGATGAGCCTGAGCGATGTGGGCGCAGGGAGCGCGGACGACGGCAGCGCGGGCTTCGGGAGTGCGGGCGACGGCAGTGCGGGCGACGGGACGCGGTTGAACAGAGAACCGGACCGGCCCCTCCGCCTCGCCCCGACCCCATGGCGCCCTCTGCTGGGCGTACTCGCCCTGTATGCGGCGGTGTTGACCCTGCTGTCGGCCCGGTACGGCTACCACCGCGACGAGTTGTACTTCCTCGCCGCCGGACGCCGGCTCGCCTGGGGCTACGTCGATCAGCCTCCGCTCACCCCGCTGCTGGCCCGCGCCTCCACCACGCTCTTCGGGGACAGCCTGGTCGGGCTGCGGGTCTGCGCGACGCTCGCCGCCGCAGCGACGGTGCTCGTGGTCGCCCTGGTGGCCAGGGAGTTGGGCGGCGGGCGTGGGGCCCAACTGCTCGCGGCCGCCCTGACGGCGGTCGGCGCGCAGGCGCTCGCGGTCGGTCACATGGTGTCCACGGCGACCTTCGACCTTCTGGTGTGGGTGGGCGTGAGCCTGCTCGTGCTACGGGTGCTGCGCACCGGGGACGGCCGCTGGTGGCTCGCGGTCGGCGCGGCCGTCGGGATCGGCGTGCAGAACAAGTACCTGGTGGTGCTGCTCGCCGCCGTGCTCCTCGCGGCGATCGGCTGGGCCGGGCCGCGCGGCGTGCTGCGCAGCCGCTGGTTCGTCGGCGGATGTCTGGTGGCGGGCGCACTGGCCGCGCCGAACGTGGTGTGGCAGGCCGCGCACGACTGGCCGCAGTTCACGGTCGCGCGCGGCATCAGTGAGGACGACGGCGCCGAGAACCGCGCCCTCCTCGTACCGCAGCAACTCATCTATCTGGCACCGCTGTTCGTGCCGGTGTGGCTCGTGGGGTGGCGGCGGCTGTGGCGCGCGGCCGAGGTGCGGTGGGCGCGGGCGTTCGCGGTGGCGTACCCGCTGCTGTGCGCCGTCGTGCTCACGGCCGGCGGCAAGGGCTACTACACGGTGCCGCTGCTGGTCGTGCTGCTCGCAGCGGGCTGCGAGCCAACGGTGCGATGGGCACGCGGCGGTCGCGCACGGACACGGCGCGCCCTGCTCGCCGGTGCCGTCGGTCTCTCCGCCGTGCTGAACGCCGTGATCACCCTGCCGGTCCTGCCGCCCAGCGCGCTGGCCGTGCCGATGGCCCTCGACCCGGAGCAGGGCGAGCAGCTCGGCTGGCCCGAACTCGCCGACGCCGCCCGCGACGGCTGGCTGCGCATCCCTCGGCCGAGCGCGACCGGGCCGTCCTGTTCGCCGGCAACTACGGCGAGGCGGGCGCCCTGGAACGGTACGGACCCGCCCGCGGACTGCCCGCCCCGTACTCGGGCCACATGAGCTACGCCGACTGGGGTCCGCCGCCCGATTCCGCGAACGGGCCCGTCCTCCTCGTCCGCCTGGCCGACGCCTCCGCCATCGAGCGGCATTTCACCGGCTGCCGCACGGTCACCCACGTCGACAACGGCCATGACGTCGACAACGAGGAACAGGGCGCCGCGATCGTCCTGTGCACGGGCCCGGCACGGACGTGGTCGGCCCTGTGGCCGTCGCTGCGGCACGCCTACTGACCGCCTACTGACCGCCTACTGAATGAATGACGGACCGGGCGCGGCCGGCGGCTACGCCTTGAGCTCGGCCTTGTCGCCCATCACGACGACCGGGTGCTGTGCGGGATCGAGCGTCTTCAGCAGGTACTCCATGTCGCCCTTGGACTGGCTGACGCACGCCGACGTCCCGCTGCCGTGGTCCATGTGCAGCCAGATGCTGCCGCCCTTGGACTGGCCCTCGGGGCGGGTCGGGTCGTTCGGCGAGGTGCCCTTGGTCCGGTTGTAGTCGATGGCGACGACGTAGTCGAAGTCGTGCCAGTGCGACTTGGCCCAGTAGTGCGGCGCCTGGAACGACGCGGACCGCGTGTACGGCAGCTTCGCCCCCGGGTCGGCGAGGACGCCGCCGGCGTCGCTGAGCGTGAACACCCCGACGGGGCTGCGCTTGTCGCCCTCGCGGTGGTTCGTCGTCCAGCCCTTCTTGCCGTTGTGCCCGGACCAGCCGCGCTCCTTCTTCCACGTGTCGCCCGACTTGGAGTAGAGGACGATCGTCGAGTCCGCGGAGTCCTTGCCGTCGCCGTAGACCGCGACGACCTGCCGCGCGCTCGCCGGGATCTGCTTCTGGTAGCGGTCGCCCACGTCCGGGATGCGCGTGAGGTCGACGGATCGCGCCTCATCTCTCTGCGCGCCGTCCGCCGCCTTCCGACCGCTCCGCGTGTCACTGCCGTCGTCGCCGCTGCCGGAGCCGCACGCCGCCACCGTCGTCAGAAGGACCCCGCAGGCCGCCGCCGTGACGCCCGCTCGAACCACACCCGCCATACGCATGCGTTCCATGGTCGCACCACGGTCCACCGACCCTCGTGCCGGGACCGCACACCGCCGCCGATCAGGGCCGAATCTTTGCCGCGGGCCGTAAAACCGTTTGCCTCCGATCGCCCAATGACGCGAACCTTTCACGGTTTGCGTCCTCGAATCCCCGGACGCGGGCGCGCCCGACGCGCACCCACCCGGCCCGTCCCCTCTCACCTGCTCTCCCTCGCCCTCTCCTCCTGTCCGCCCCCTACCGGTTCCTCTTGCGAGCCCTGGGACGTCATGCAGATCTCCGACCTTCCGTATCCCGATCCGGGCGTGCCCGACGCGCGCTCCGGCCCCCGGTTCCTGCTCTGGCTCGGCCGGAACCAGCTCGGCGGCCAGCTCAAGTCCCTCGCGTGGGGACTGCTCCACTTCAGCGCCGTCGCCGGACTCCCGTACGGCGTCGGCTACGCCGTCCAGGCCGTCGTCGACGGCTCGGGCTCCCGCCTCGCCGCGGCGGGCGCGCTGATCGTGCTCCTCGGTGTCGCCATCGCCTGCGGCGACACGATGCTGCACCGCACCGCGGTCACCAACTGGATCACCGCGGCCGCCCGGGTGCAGCAGCTCCTCGCCCGCAGGACCGCCGCGCTCGGCGCCGCCCTGACCCGGCGGGTCGCCGCGGGCGAGGTCGTCGCGGTGTCCACCGGCGACGTCGAGAAGATCGGCTGGTTCGTCGAGGCGCTCTCCCGCTTCGCGGCCGCCGCGCTCACCGTCGTCCTCGTCTGCGTCGGCCTGGTGATCTACCAGCCCGCGCTCGGCGTCGTCGTCGCGATCGGCATGCCGGTCCTCGCCCTGGCCGTGCTCCCACTGCTGCCCCGCGCCACCCGGCGCGCGGACCACCAGCGCGAGAAGGCGGGCCGGGCCACCGAACTCGCCTCGGACACCGTCGCGGGCCTGCGCGTGCTGCGCGGCATCGGCGGCGAGGAGCTGTTCCTCGACCGCTACCGCCGCGCCTCGCAGGAAGTCCGCAGGGCAGCCGTGCGCAGCGCCCGCATGTGGTCGCTGATCTCCGCGATCCAGGTTCTCCTCCCGGGTCTGCTGATGATCGTGGTCGTCTGGTACGGCGTCCGGCTCGCCGGCGAGGGCCGGATCTCCGTCGGTGAACTGGTCACCGTGTACAGCGCGGTGATGATCCTCAATTACCCGCTGCGCCACTTCGAGGAGATCGCCATGGCGTACTCCTTCTCCCGCCCCTCGGCGCAGCGCGCGGCCCGGGTCCTGGCCCTGGAGCGCATCACCGAGCCCGCGGGCGGGCTGCGGGACGCCGGGGTGCCCACCGGTGACCTGTTCGACCCGGAGACCGGGGTGCTCGCCCCGGCCGGCCGGCTCACCGCCGTCGTGTGCGGCGACCCGGATCTGGCGGGACGGCTCGCCGACCGGCTCGGCGGGCACCCGGCCTCGCGCGACGCGAGCGAGCCCGCCGACCCGGCGGTCGCGGAGCCGTCCGTCCTGCTGGGCGGGGTGCCGCTGGACGAACTGCCCCTCGACGTGGCGCGGACCGCGGTGCTCGTGCAGGACAAGGACCCGGTGCTGCTGTCCGGGACGCTCACCGAACTGCTGGACGTGCCGTCCTCCGGCTCCGTCCGGCCGGACGAGGCGCTGGCCGCGGCGCAGTGCACCGACGTCCTCGACGCCCTCGCCCAGGCGTCCCTGGACGACGACCCGATGAACGCCCGGATCACCGAACGCGGCCGATCCCTCTCGGGCGGCCAGCGCCAGCGTCTCGCCCTCGCCCGGTCGCTGGTCACCGACCCGGAGGCGCTGGTCCTCGACGAGCCGACGTCCGCCGTCGACTCGCACACCGAGGCCCGCATCGCGCAGGGCGTGCGCACCCTGCGACGCGGCCGCACCACCGTGGTCCTCACCTCGTCGCCGCTGCTGCTCGACCGCGCCGACGGCGTGGTGTTCGTGCACGACGGCCGGGTCGCGGCGGTCGGCGAGCACCGCGACCTGGTGCGCAGCGAGCCCCGGTACCGCGCGGTCGTCACCCGCGAGACCGACGAGGAGACGGCGGTCGCCGCCCGCACCGGTCCCACCGGGTTCACCACGGGTACCGGCAGCGGCAGCAGGGCCAGTACGGGGACCAGTACCGGTATCGACACGGACATCGAGATCGACATCGAGGAGACGGCATGATCGGCGTAGTGCCCCCGGCCTACGACCCGGCGGCCCCCACCACGGCGAACACCCTGCCGGTCGGCGCCCCGGCCACGGTCCGCGCCTATGTGCGCGAGCTGTACCGGCGCCACCGGCGGGCCTTCCTGCTCCTCGTCGGTGTGAACACCGTCGCCGTCGTCGCGTCGATGACCGGCCCGTACCTGCTGGGCGGACTGATCCAGGACGTCGCCGACGGGACAGGGGCGGCCGGTGCCCTGAGCGATCTGCACCTGGAGCGGTCCATCGGCCTGTTCGCGCTGGCCCTGGTGGTCCAGGCGGTCTTCGTCCGGCAGGTGCGGCTGCGCGGGGCGATGCTCGGCGAGCAGATGCTCGCGGATCTGCGCGAGGACTTCCTGGTGCGCTCCGTCGGGCTGCCGCCGGGCGTCCTGGAGCGGGCCGGCACCGGCGATCTGCTGTCCCGGATCACCACCGACATCGACCGGCTCGCCAACGCCATGCGGGAGGCCGTGCCCCAGCTGTCCATCGGTGTCGTGTGGGCGGCCCTGCTGATCGGCGGGCTCGCGGTGACGGCGCCGCCGCTGGCGCCCGCAATCCTCATCGCGGTGCCGGTCCTGGTGCTCGGCTGCCGCTGGTACTTCAAGCGCGCGCCCTCGGCCTACCGCTCGGAGGCCGCCGGGTACGCGGCCGTCGCCGCGGCCCTCGCCGAGACCGTGGACGCCGGACGGACCGTCGAGGCGCACCGCCTGGGCGACCGCCGCGTGCGGATGTCGGAGCAGCGCGTCAAGGAGTGGACCGCGTGGGAGCGCTACACGCTCTTCCTGCGCTCCGTCCTCTTCCCGGTGATCAACGCTGTGCACGTCCTGGTGCTGCTGTCCGTGCTGCTCATCGGCGGTGTCTTCGTCCTGCAGGGCTGGATCGACGTGGGCCAGCTGACCACCAGCGCGCTCATCGCGCAGATGCTGGTGGACCCGGTGGGCCTGATCCTGCGCTGGTACGACGAGCTGCAGGTCGCCCAGGTGTCCCTGGCGCGCCTCGTCGGCGTGCGCGACATCGAGCCGGACGCCGGTGACGCCTCGGTGCGGCCCGACGGCCGGGACGTGCTCGCGGACGAGGTGAACTTCGGCTACCGCGAGGGCGTCGACGTGCTGCGCAAGGTGTCCCTGGAGGTCGAGCCGGGGACGCGGCTCGCGCTGGTCGGCCCGTCCGGCGCGGGCAAGTCGACGCTCGGCCGGCTCCTCGCCGGGATCTACGCGCCCCGTACCGGTCAGGTGACGCTCGGCGGCGCGGAGCTGTCCCGGATGCAGGCGGAGCGGGTCCGCTCCCACGTGGCCCTGGTCAATCAGGAGCACCACGTGTTCGTCGGCTCCCTGCGCGACAACCTGCGGCTGGCCCGCACCGGAGCCGAGGACGCCGAACTGTGGGCGGCCCTCGGCGCGGTCGACGCCGACGCGTGGGCGCGTGGTCTCGACGACGGCCTGGACACGGAGGTCGGCTCGGGCGGCACGGCCCTGACCCCGGCGCAGGCGCAGCAGATCGCGCTGGCCCGGCTGGTCCTCGCCGACCCGCACACGCTGGTCCTGGACGAGGCGACGTCGCTGCTCGACCCGCGGGCGGCCCGCAACCTGGAGCGGTCGCTGAGCCGGGTCCTGGACGGCCGCACGGTCGTGGCCATCGCGCACCGGCTGCACACCGCGCACGACGCGGACGTGATCGCCGTGGTCGAGGACGGCCGGATCCGGGAGCTCGGCAGCCACGACGACCTGGTGGCCGCCGACGGGGCGTACGCGGCGCTGTGGCGGTCCTGGCACGGGTGATCCCGTGCCAGGAGGGTGTGCGGTCGGGCCCGGGCTCAGATGAAGTTGAGCGCGGCCGCGCACCCCACTCCGCCGAGCAGCATGAACACGGGCATGAGCACCTTGAGCTCGATCCAGCTGCCGGCCCGGAACCGCATCGCCTTGGGCGGGCCGATCGGGTACCAGCGCTTGCGGCCGATCGGGATGGGCCACAGGATCGGGCAGCCCGAGACGGTGAGCGCGTCCCCGATGTCGTGCACCAGGGCACCGAGCACGATCGGCAGGCCCAGCCACAGGTACTCCTGGCCCGGCTCGACGAACAGCCAGTCCGCCCCGTTGCCCGGCTTGTCCAGGACGCCCGCGAGGATCCAGGCGCTGGTCGCCGCGAGCAGCCACACCAGGACGTCGCTGCTGGAGCCGCGGGCGGCCCGCCACAGCAGTCCTTCGATGGCGAGCACCATGTGGACGAAGAGGATCGCGAGCACGGCCCATCGGCCGCCCGTGATCGCCGCGACCGAGGTGCCCGCCCCGATGAGGACCGCCCACAGCCACGTATGGGTGAGGGTGCGGTGGCCGCCCGAGCGGCGCGGGTCGCCCTGCTTGCGGGTCGCCTTGTAGACGGCGTACGAGAGTTTGTCGACGATCTCGCACAGGCCGCGGGAGACCGGTCCGAAGGCGCGCGAGATGGTCGCCGCCTTGTGGTCCAGGTCGGGGGCGAGGGCCGCGCCCGCGCAGATCAGTGCTCCGACGAGGACGACCGGCCAGGGCATCGGGTGCCCGGCGGCGGCCGCGGCCGCGCCCACCCCCAGCCAGGCCGCCGCTCCTGACAACGAGTGTGCCGGTCCCATCATGGCTGTGATCCGCCCCTGTTCCTGTTGTGCCTGCCGCAGCCGTGGGCGCGGCATGTCCCTTGTACCGACGTTCTGTTGACCCCTGGGGGTTGCGCACGTCCTGACGCTCCGTCGGCGCCCCAGCGTAGCCTTCGTGATCTTCGTACGGGCATCCGATTGCCGGATCGGGTGGGAAGACAGGCAAGATGGTGACGTGACCCTTATCGATCAGCTCCCGAAGACCGCCGACCCGGACGCCCTCTATGACGCCTTCGAGTCGTGGGCCGAGGAGCGTGGTCTCACCCTCTATCCCCACCAGGAGGAGGCGCTGATCGAGGCGGTGTCGGGGGCGAACGTGATCGTCTCGACGCCGACCGGCTCCGGCAAGAGCATGATCGCGGCCGGTGCCCACTTCGCGGCGCTCGCCCGGGACGAGGTCACCTTCTACACGGCGCCGATCAAGGCCCTGGTCTCCGAGAAGTTCTTCGAGCTGTGCAAGCTGTTCGGCACGGAGAACGTCGGCATGCTGACCGGCGACGCGTCCGTGAACTCGGACGCGCCCGTCATCTGCTGCACCGCAGAGGTCCTCGCCTCGATCGCGCTGCGTGACGGTGCGCAGGCCGACATCGGCCAGGTCGTCATGGACGAGTTCCACTTCTACGCCGAGGCGGACCGCGGCTGGGCCTGGCAGATCCCGCTGCTGGAACTGCCGCAGGCGCAGTTCATCCTGATGTCGGCGACACTCGGTGACGTCGCCATGTTCGAGAAGGACCTCACCCGGCGCACGGGCCGCCCCACGTCGGTGGTCCGCTCGGCCACCCGCCCCGTGCCGCTCTCCTACGAGTACCGGATCACGCCGCTCACGGAGACGCTGACCGAGCTCCTGGACACCCGGCAGGC
Source organism: Streptomyces longispororuber (assembly GCF_024448165.1). GTDB lineage: Bacteria > Actinomycetota > Actinomycetes > Streptomycetales > Streptomycetaceae > Streptomyces > Streptomyces longispororuber_A. Next base: position 2,894 of record NZ_JAMOLN010000166.1, on the reverse strand, counting down.
ACCGGTCTACATCGTGCACTTCACGCAGGCGCAGGCCGTCGAGCGCGCCCAGGCGCTGATGAGCATCAACATGTGCACGCGCGAGGAGAAGGACAAGATCGCCGAGCTGATCGGCAACTTCCGCTTCACCACCAAGTTCGGCCGCAACCTGTCCCGTTACGTACGGCACGGCATCGGTGTACACCACGCCGGCATGCTGCCCAAGTACCGTCGGCTCGTCGAAAAGCTCGCCCAGGCCGGCCTGTTGAAGGTCATCTGCGGCACGGACACCCTCGGTGTCGGCGTCAACGTGCCCATTCGCACGGTGCTGTTCACCGCTCTGACGAAGTACGACGGCAATCGCGTCCGTACGCTGCGCGCCCGTGAGTTCCACCAGATCGCGGGCCGCGCGGGCCGCGCCGGGTTCGACACGGCGGGCTTCGTGGTGGCGCAGGCGCCCGAGCACGTCGTCGAGAACGAGAAGGCGCTGGCGAAGGCCGGCGACGACCCGAAGAAGCGCCGCAAGGTCGTCCGCAAGAAGGCCCCCGAGGGTTTCGTCGGGTGGACCGAGGGCACCTTCGAGAAGCTGATCGCCTCCGATCCGGAGCCGCTGACCTCGCGCTTCCGCGTCACGCACACCATGCTGCTGTCGGTGATCGCGCGTCCGGGCAACGCCTTCGACGCGATGCGCAAGCTGCTGGAGGACAACCACGAGCCGCGCAAGGCGCAGCTGCGGCACATCCGCCGGGCCATCGCGATCTACCGCTCGCTCCTGGACGGCGGCATCGTCGAGAAGCTGGACGAGCCCGACGCGACGGGCCGCATCGTGCGCCTGACCGTCGACCTCCAGCAGGACTTCGCGCTCAACCAGCCGCTGTCCACCTTCGCCCTCGCCGCGTTCGACCTGCTCGACAAGGAGTCGCCGTCCTACGCCCTGGACATGGTGTCGGTCGTGGAGTCCACGCTCGACGACCCCCGGCAGATCCTGCACGCCCAGCAGAACAAGGCGCGGGGTGAGGCCGTGGCCCTCATGAAGGCCGACGGCGTCGAGTACGAGGAGCGCATGGAGCGCCTCCAGGACATCAGCTACCCCAAGCCCATGGAGGAGTTGCTCTTCCACGCGTACAACACGTACCGCCAGAGCCACCCGTGGGTCGGCGACCACCCGCTGTCGCCGAAGTCCGTGATCCGCGACATGTACGAACGGGCGCTGTCCTTCACGGAGTTCACCTCCTTCTACGAGCTGGCCCGCACCGAGGGCATCGTGCTGCGCTATCTGGCGAGCGCCTACAAGACGCTCGACCACACCGTGCCCGACGACCTCAAGTCGGAGGACCTGGAGGACCTGATCGCCTGGCTCGGCGAGATGGTGCGCCAGGTCGACTCCAGCCTCCTGGACGAGTGGGAGCAGCTCGCCAACCCGGAGGTGATGACCGCCGAGGAGGCCCAGGAGAAGGCCGATCAGGTCAAGCCGGTCACGGCGAACGCGCGCGCCTTCCGGGTCCTCGTCCGCAACGCCATGTTCCGCCGCGTCGAACTGGCTGCGCTCGACAACGTCGACGAGCTCGGCCAGATGGACGGCGACTCGGGCTGGGACGCCGACGCCTGGGGCGAGGCCATGGACAAGTACTGGGACGAGTACGAGGACCTCGGCACCGGCCCCGACGCGCGCGGCCCCAAGCTGCTCATGATCGAGGAGGACCCGGAGCACGGCCTGTGGAAGGTGCGCCAGACCTTCGCCGACCCGAACGGCGACCACGACTGGGGCATCAGCGCCGAGGTCGACCTGGCCGCCTCCGACGAGGAAGGCCGTGCCGTCGTCCGGGTCACGGACGTCGGTCAGTTGTAGATCCCCGAACCGCCGGGCGGTAGTGTCCGGCCGCGTCCACCCGCCGGGGTCGTCCGGCCGCGCACACGAGAGAGAACCACCCATGACGAATCCTGCGGAACGGCTCGTCGATCTGCTCGACCTGGAGCAGATCGAGGTCAACATCTTCCGTGGGCGCAGCCCCGAGGAGTCGCTGCAGCGCGTCTTCGGCGGGCAGGTCGCCGGCCAGGCCCTGGTCGCCGCGGGCCGCACCACGGAGGGCGACCGCCCCGTGCACTCGCTGCACGCGTACTTCCTGCGCCCGGGCCGGCCGGGCGTGCCCATCGTGTACCAGGTGGAGCGGGTCCGCGACGGTCGCTCGTTCACCACGCGCCGCGTCACCGCCGTGCAGCAGGGCCGCACGATCTTCAATCTCACCGCCTCCTTCCACAAGCCCGAAGAGGGAGCCTTCGAGCACCAGTTGCCGCCGGCCCGGGAGGTTCCGGATCCGGAGTCGCTGCCGACGATCGCCGACGAGATCAGGGGCCATCTGGGCGCGCTGCCCGAGGCGCTGGAGCGGATGGCCCGCCGCCAGCCCTTCGACATCCGGTACGTGGACCGGCTGCGCTGGACGCCCGAGGACGTCGAGTCGGCCGAGCCGCGCAGCGCCGTGTGGATGCGCGCGGTGGGCCCCCTCGGTGACGATCCGCTGGTGCACACCTGCGCGCTCACCTACGCCAGTGACATGACGCTGCTCGACGCGGTGCGGCTGCCGGTCGAACCGCTGTGGGGTCCGCGCGGCTTCGACATGGCGTCGCTCGACCACGCCATGTGGTTCCACCGTCCCTTCCGTGCCGACGAGTGGTTCCTGTACGACCAGGAGTCGCCGATCGCCACCGGTGGCCGAGGCCTGGCCCGTGGTCGCATCTACGACGTCGAGGGGCGCCTGCTGGTGTCGGTCGTCCAGGAGGGCCTGTTCCGCAAGCTCGAGGCGTGACCGACGCGGCGAGCGGCCACGACGGTATGCGGCCGGGCGCCGTCCATGGCGTCGGACGGCCCTGGCGCAGGACGGCCCTGCGCCGAGCGGGAGTTCAGGCGCGTCTGCCGA